>JANLYD010000297.1:0-15803 GCA_031365465.1 Hyphomicrobiaceae bacterium | reverse complement strand
AAACAGGCGGTTCTTGGCGTCCTTCAGGAACAGGTTCTTTGTGTGGCCGCCCGGCACTTGGCGTTCGAGGCGATCGCTTTCGGCGACCGTGAAGACCGCCTCGTGCTCGACCGTGTCGGTCCGGATGTCGAGGTGCTCGAGATACGCCAGCAAATCCTGCCGTGATGCAGGGGTCGTAGCAGTATCAGCAGCAGGCAGGCTCATTGCAGAAACCAGAAAGTGATATTCGGAAGACACTTATATGATGCTTACGGACTATTGTGTAGCGAGTTTGCACCGGCCGGATCATTTTGATTCGGATGACGGCCGGACAGGGGCGCCGTGTGGCGACCCAATCACCATTAGTTAACGCAGGGCTGTTAGACTATCCAGACAATCGACTTTCGCCGGCGTTTACCCCGGCGATCGCGGGAACCAACGCCAAGCCTACCGGCTTCTTGAAGTGCTGCGCCTTTAGGCGACCGCATTTTCGTCACGTCGCCGTCACTGCAGGCCATTAAGCTTGTTCCAGTCCATTCGAGGTGCCTTGTGAGCAACGCCGAAATTCCGCAACAGCTTATTCGACCAGCAGCCCACGTGCGTTCCGGCGGCTGGGTCGTCAAACGCGCGCTGTTCGGCATATTGGCGCTCTCGATCTTCGTGCTGAGCGGTGCCGTGCTGCTACACGCCAGCATCGAACCAGACGCTACAAGCGCTGAGCAAACCCAATCGGAATAATCGCTTTCCGGCTTGACGCTCTCAGCCGGCGCGCACTGAACATTGCAACAGAATCTGCTGGTTGCGTTTGCACACCAGCCGGCCGTCGCCTACACTGACCGTCTCAGCCCTCGGTCACGCTCATGCCTGCGCGTATTTTTATAAGTTATCGCCGCAAGGACAGCGCCGGCACAACCGGTCGCATCGCCGATTTCCTCAAGCAGGAATTCGGCGAGCACAACGTTTTCTACGATCTCGACTCCATCGAGGGCGGCGAAGATTTCGCTGCGGCGATCATTGCCAACATCCGGCAGTCGCATATCGTACTCGTCGTCATGGGACCGCGATGGGTGGGGTTCGCGCCTGACGGCGCGCGGCGCATCGACGACATCGACGACAGCGTCAGGCTGGAAGTGCGAACAGCGCTCGGCTCAGCACACGCACAGGTTTTGCCGGTTCTGGTCGATGGTGCCGAAATGAGTGCGGCCGGTTCGTTGCCAGCCGATATCGCAGCGATATCCGGACGGCACGCAGCAACAGTCAGTGACCGGCGCTTCCGGTCGGACATGGCTGATCTGAAAGCACGTATCAACCGGCTCACGTGGGCGCAATCGACCTACCTCGAACGGACCCGTCACATCGTTAGCCAGCCCGCTGTAATCGTCGGCCTCGCATTGATCTTGATCGCCAGCACGCTGACGCTGCCGCCGGTGACCGCGTCATTGCTCGAGCTTCCGGTGCTGCAGCCGCTGCGGGTGTACTTGAGCTGCACCAAGCCGGGGGTGCCCATGCGCGACGGCAGCTTCAATATCATCGTTGCCGGTTTGAACGGTGACGACAACCGCTTGAGCCAGACATTGAACGTGGCCGAAAGCTTGGCGCGGCAACTGACGATCAACGAGCCGAAGTCTGCGGTGCGGGTAAAGCGGCACGATTGCATCATTTCAGAATCGGGATCGGCAGAAATGCGCGAGGCTTCGCTGTTTGCGCAAGCGCGTGCTCGCAGTTTGCTGACCGAGCAGAACGCCAACGTGCTGATTTGGGGGCGCGTGGTGCAGCGTCCCGGTCAGGAAAAAGGAGTCGTCCGCATCAACTTCATCGCGCGCGACAACAGCGGCGACATGGACGGCACGAAGTACCAGTTGAACGAATACCTCGAGCTGGATCCGCGGTTCGGAACTGAGTTGTTAGCGCGTGCAATCATGGGCACGGCGGCGACCGCGTTCGAGGGCGGCCGGCCAATGAGTGACGTGCTGCGGCCGGGCTTGAAAACTCTTGCGGCATTGGCCGAGAACCCGCCGCCAGATCTATCGCTGGAAAGCAAGATCTGGCTGCAGCAAGCTTATGCGCTTGCCGTCTTGCGGCTGGGCGAAGAAATGAAAGGCGACGTGAAGGTGCGCGTCGAGACGTTGCGCAAGGCCGAGGCCATGTGGCTGACGATCGCGCGTCAGCCGATCCTGGACGCAGGCTCGGTGATACGACGCGGCAGCGCCAGCAGTTGGGCCGGGTTGGCGCAAAAAACGATCAGCGAGGCGCTCGTGGACCGCGATGCCCTGCGGATGGCGATCCAGAGCTATCGTACGGCGCTGCAGGATCTGACGCCTGATACGTTCGCGTCGCGAAAACCTTGGGCCAAAGCCAATCTCGGCCTGGCGGACGCGCTCCAATCGCTCGGCGAGTGGGACGAAGACGCGACTCCGCTCCGCGAGGCGATCAAGGTCAACCTAACAAGCATCGCGGTCATGGAAAACCATCGCGACGATCTGCGCGGTGATCTCGGCCGCTCCCTCAGCGCCATGGGCGACGCGTATTCCAGCCTTGCCAACCTCGAACCTCAACCCCTGCCGTCGATCGAGGCGGGCATCGCAGCTTTGCGTGCATCGCTGCAGTTGCTCGATCCGGCGGCAGAGCGAGAAAACTGGGGGTCGGCGCATTCAAACCTCGGGAACGCCCTTCGGATGGCTGGTGAACGGGGGAACCGATCGGCGGATCTCGCTGAATCGATCAAGAGCTTCGAGCAGGCCGCTAAAGCGCTGCCGATGGACGTGGCGCCAGGACTATGGCTGCTGACGCGTCTGGGCAAGGGCGAAGTGTTGCGCATTCTCGGCAGTCGAGAGCGGGACGGCACGGTTGCCAAATCGCAGCTCAAAGAAGCTATCGCAATCTTGCAGGACGCACTGAAGCATGGCGTTGCTGAAGAGGAGGAGCAGCGGCTGACGAAAGTGCGCATCAAACGCAATTTCGCCGCCGCATTGAAAGCGCTCGCAGTGCTCGAACGCGACGCGCAGCTGCTCGTCGCAGCGACGTTGCAGATCAACGAGGTACTCGAAATTCTGCAGGACGGCGACGATGCCACGCAGGCAACTGGCGATTGGGTCGCGTCCCAGGCGGTGCTGATCGAGATCAACCTCGCGTCTGGCGAAATAACTCGAGCCGGTGCGACGTCGTCGACCAAACCGGCAGAACGAGCACTGGAGCTGTCGCGTGCGCTCCATCGCCGCATTCTGGAGAAGCCACCCAACCGCCGCGATTGGTCTTACGACCGCGCACAATCGGCAATCATGATCGCGAGGGCCGTGCTGCAGATTGCGGAAGGCACTGCCGCGCTGGCGCTCGTCGAGGAGGCGCGGGCACTGATCATACCGCTTCTACCGTTGCTCGCATCAAGCGGCTCGGTCTATCTCGCGAACGAAGCCAAGCGCGTCCTCGGCGCACTCGACGTCGTGGGGGCGTCAGCAGCGAAATAGACGCGGCCGGTGTGCGATGCGCCGTCACATCAGCTTGTTCGACTTCAGGCTGAAGTGGCCGTGACGGCCGACGATGACGTGATCGTGGATGGTGATGCCGAGCGGGCGTGCCGCGTCAACGACCTGCTTGGTCATATCGATGTCGGCGCGCGATGGCGAGGGATCGCCCGACGGATGGTTGTGCACCAACACCAAAGCGGTCGCCCCCAACTGCAACGCGCGCTTCACGATTTCACGCACATAGACCGGCGTGTGGTCGACCGTTCCCGACTGCTGCACTTCGTCCGCGATCAGCTGATTGCGCTTATCGAGAAAGAGAATGCGGAAGCGCTCGATGTCGTCGTGAGCCTGCGCGGCCTTCAAATAGTCGAGCACTGCAGCCCAGGTATTGAGCACTTGCGTATCGACCAGCGCAGACTTCATCATGCGCAGCGCTGCAGCCTTGACGAGTTGTATCTCGTCGACCGCGCGCTGGCCGATACCGTCGACCTCCATCAAGCGTTGCGCGGGCGCGTTGACGACGCCGCTGAAGGTCTTGAACTTGGCCATCAGCGCCTTCGCATACGGCTTGGTGTCGACACGCGGGAAGGCCCGAAACAAGATCATTTCCAGCATCTCGTAATCCGGCAGCGCATCGGCGCCGCCGTCGCGAAAACGGGTCAGCAAGCGGGCGCGATGGCCTGCCTTGTCGTCGTAAATCTTGGCGGTTTCAGCTGCGGTTTTGGCGGCATTCACGGGCCCGGACTGCGCGAGATCACGAACGACGGCGGCAGAAGGCGCGAAAGCTGCCGGTGCACTTGCGCGTAACTGCATGCGGGCCGCCGAGACCTCGGCTGGAGCTGCTGCGCGGATATCGGAACCTAGGGATTCAAACAGGCCGAGTTGCGCCGCGTCACGCTTTGCATCTGTTGCCGAATTCGTCGACGAAGTGGTGTCGCGCCCACGCACTTCGTCCGACCGGTTGCCGGCTCCTCCGCCAGCTCGCGATGCTGTCATCCTGCGCGCCCCACGCCAACTGTCACACCCGCCTTCACACTACACGCGAAGGCTCGCAATCGTACAGCAAGATCGTATCTTCAGACGACGGCATAAGGCGGCTTGTGCAAGCCCTTCGGTGACTTCGTAAAAATCTCGCAACCGTCTTTGGTGACGCCGACCGTGTGCTCGAACTGCGCCGACAATTCCCGGTCGCGCGTCACGGCCGTCCAGCCATCCGGCAGAATTTTTACGAACGCTTTGCCGAGATTGATCATGGGTTCGATGGTGAAGATCATGCCGGGGGCGAACACCACGCCGGGGCCGGAGTCCTCGCCTGCCGTATTGATGCGGTAATGCAGAATGTTTGGCCGGTCGTGGAACACCTGCCCGAGCCCATGGCCACAAAAGTCCTCGACCACCGAGCAGCGCTCGCCGCGCGCGTAGGTCTCGATGGCCGTGCCGATGTCGCCCGTGGTGGCACCGGGTTTCACCGCGGCAATCCCGCGAAACAGCGCCTCGTAGGTCACATCGATCAACCGCTCAGCTTTCCGTGGCACGACGCCGACCGTGTACATGCGGCTGGTGTCGCCATGCCAGCCGTCGACGATCAAGGTCACGTCGATGTTCAATATATCGCCGTCGCGCAGCGGCTTTGGACCGGGAATGCCGTGGCAGACGACGTGGTTGATCGAGGTGCAGATCGACTTCGGGTAGCCGCGATAATAGAGCGGCGCGGGATAGGCCTTGTGGTCCATTGCAAAATCGTAGGCGAGTTTGTCCAGCCGCTCGGTCGAAACGCCGGGTTTGACGTAGGGGGTCAGCATGTCGAGCGCCTCGGCGGCCATGCGACCGGCACGACGCATGCCTTCGAACGCATCGGGGCCATAGATGCGGACGGCGGCATCGACAGTTCCGGAGCGTGCACTTCCGGTTTTCGACATGCGGTGGTGTTTCCTGTTCGATCCAGCCTGCCGCGATGACGCGAGACTGGAAATAAATCAAAGCGGGCTGTACTTAGGATGAAACCCGCGGCCAGGCAACGTGGCCAATCGCTCCGATCGGTTCGGTCGACAAGGGCTTTGGAGGAACATCAGATCCATGCCAAGTAACAACTCGACCGCGATGCGGCATACTCTGCGGCACTGGGTCACCGCCCCGGCTGCGCTCGGTCTCATGCTGACGATCGCGCCGGCGGTGGCGCAAATACCTGTCGTGGCAAAGACGGCCACCCAATCGCCGCTGCCGAACTGGAAAGTGTCTGACGTGTGCGCGCGCGACAGCGTGACAGGTCAGTGTGATCTGTTCGAACATCGCGCGGCAGCGACCGTCAGCGGCAGCTGGGTTTTCATCCCCGAGGATGTGCGGGCGAAGTGTTTGGCCGACAGCGCAAAGCCGGCAGCACAGAGCTGGCGGCTACTGTCAGGCTGCATCGAGACGGCCATGAGCCAGCGGACCGACCGGCAAGCCGTGCTGACCGCGCGCACACCGACCGAGCCGGTGCCACCGCGCAAAGTCGTGCCGGTGGCACCGCCCGAAGAGAAGACCGAGATCAAAACTCCGGCGATCGCACCTGCGGAAGGGCCGACGCCTGCGGCAGTACCCGCTGTTGTGACCGTGCCGGCGGCTGCGGCGTCTCCCGCAGCATCTGAGCCGCCTGCGCCTGCCGCCGCTACGGCCACACCTCCGGTGACGGCGGCTCCAACGGCTGCACCCGCGCCAGCGTTGGCGCCGCCTGCCGCGCCTGGACCCACCGAGAAAAAACAATAATCGCGCGATCAACTTTCCGGAGCTTTTCATGGCGACCATTGCATTCATCGGCCTCGGCAACATGGGTGCGCCCATGGCCGGAAATCTTGTCAAGAAGGGCCACACCGTGCGCGGGTTCGATCTCGCCAAGGCGAACCTGGACGCGGCCGTCTTACGCGGCGTGACCGCTGCCGCCTCGGCGTCCGCGGCGGTGACTGACGCCGACGCGGTCATCACGATGCTGCCGGCTGGAAAGGATACGATCGCCGTCTACAGCAAGTCCGGCATTCTCGAAGCGGCCCGCAAGGGCACGGTGTTCATCGACTGCTCGACCATCGACGTGGCGTCGGCGCGGGTCGCGCACGAGTTGGCCATCAAGGCTGGCATGTTGTCGGTGGACAGTCCCGTGTCGGGCGGCGTCGGCGGCGCGGAAGCCGCGACGTTGACGATGATGGCGGGCGGCACGAAGGACGCATTTGAAAAGGCGCGACCGTTGCTCGAATGCGTCGGCAAGAAGGTGGTGCATTGCGGTGATGCGGGCGCGGGTCAAGCCGCCAAGATCTGCAACAACATGATCCTCGGCATCTCGATGATCGGCGTGTCGGAAGCGTTCGTGCTGGCCGAAAAGCTGGGGCTTGCGCACGAGGCACTGTTCGAGGTGGCGTCGACGTCGTCGGGGCAATGCTGGGCGCTGACGAGCTACTGTCCGGTGCCCGGTCCCGTACCGGCATCGCCCGCCAACAAGGATTACAAACCGGGCTTTGCGTCGGCGCTGATGGTCAAGGATCTGAAGCTGGCGCAAGAGGCGTCAGCTGCCAGCGGCGCGTCGACGCCTATGGGCGCGCTGGCCGCACAAATGTTCGCGCTGCACAACGCGCACGGGGCTGCCGGTGACGACTTTTCGAGCATCATCAAGTTGATCCGCGGCAAGACGTGAAGGGCTTGCGATGATCCTGCACGGCTACTTTCGCAGTTCGGCGTCGTATCGGGTGCGGATCGCGCTCAACCTGAAAAGTTTGACTGCCGAGCAGGTGTCGCATCACCTGCGCAAAGGCGAGCAGCGGGCGGCCGACTATCTGGCCGTCAATCCGCAGGGCTTGGTGCCATCCCTGGTGACCGATGACGGGCGCGTGCTGACACAGTCGCTGGCAATCATCGAGTGGCTCGACGAAACGCATCCGCAACCGCCGCTGCTGCCGACCGATCCGTGGCTGCGTGCGCGCGTGCGGGCCTTTGCGCTGGCCATCGCGTGCGATGTGCATCCGTTGCAAAACATTTCGGTGCTTGGAAAGGTGCGCGCGCTCGGTCATTCGGAGGACGAGGTGCAGGCGTGGGCGCGCTCGGTCAACGAGGCGGGTTTGGCTGCCTGTGAGCAGATGCTGGCGGGCGAGACGGGTCCGCTCTGCTTCGGCGCACAACCGACGCTTGCCGACGTGTGCCTGATCCCACAGCTCGCCAACGCCCGCCGCTTCAACGCTGACGTTTCGAAGTTTACGCGACTGCTCGCCGCCGAGGCCACCGCGAATGCGATGCCGGCGTTCGCAGATGCTGCGCCGGGACGTCAGCCGGATGCTGAGTGACGGCTTGTTGTCATGTTCCGGCAGCGTGCCCAACCTGTCGCATTTGGCCGGCAAGGTCGGGTGCGGTATAGTTTGGGCATGAACAAAACACCTCCCCCGTCGCCCGCTACCGACACGTCCGGCACATTCGGCTACGAGAGCGTGCGGCCGGAGGAACGTCAGGCGAAAGTCAATGGCGTCTTCGCGTCGGTGGCAGAAAACTACGACCTGATGAATGACTTGATGTCGGGTGGGTTGCATCGGCTCTGGAAGCAAGACTTCGTCGCGTGGTTGGCACCGCCCAAGGGGCCGCAAGCATGGCGGCTGCTGGATGTGGCTGGCGGAACCGGCGATATCGCGTTGCGCGTGGCGGCCAGTGCTAGCCCTGGCGCTTTGATCGACTTGTGCGACATCAGTCCGGAAATGCTGGCGGTTGGCCAGCGGCGGGTGGATAAGGCCGGGCTCGATCTGCGCATCACGCTGACCGAAGGAAACGCCGAAACCCTGCCGTTTCCCGACCGGACGTTCGACGCCTACACGATCGCGTTCGGCATTCGCAACGTGACGCATCTCGACCGGGCACTGGCGGAAGCGTATCGGGTGCTGAAGGTCGGCGGCCGCTTCATGTGTCTGGAATTCTCGGAAGTGACGATGCCGGTGCTCGACCGGCTGTACGATTTTCATTCCTTCAACGTTATTCCCGCGCTCGGTCAATTGGCGGCCGGAGACCGGGCGAGTTATCAATATCTGGTCGAGAGCATCCGACGCTTCCCCAAACAGGAGGCATTTGCGGGTCTGATCCGCGAGGCTGGCTTCGAGCGGGTCGGCTATCGCAATCTTACCGGCGGGGTGGCCGCAATGCATTCGGGGTGGAAGCTTTAGAACCGTCGCAGTCCACAGCCGAGAGCCAAATCCCATGACGACATCGTTTCCCGCACGCCGCTCTTCGACACCGGTCGATGTCGGCGGCATCATCGTTGGTGGAACGGCACCGATCGTGGTGCAGTCGATGACCAACACCGACACCGCCGACAACGACGCGACCGTGAAACAAGTGGCTGAGTTGGCGCGGGCGGGATCGGAACTGGTGCGCATCACGGTCGATCGCGACGAAGCTGCGAAGGCGGTGCCGCATATCCGCGAAAAGCTTGCGAAGCGCGGCGTGACGGTGCCGCTGGTGGGCGATTTCCACTACATTGGTCACACACTGCTCAAGGACAATCCGGCGTGTGCGGAAGCGTTGGCGAAGTATCGCATCAATCCAGGCAATGTCGGCTTCAAGGCCAAGAAGGATCGCCAGTTCGGCGCGATCATCGAACAGGCGTTGACGTACAACAAACCGGTGCGGATCGGCGTCAACTGGGGCTCGCTGGACCAGGATCTGCTCACGCATCTGATGGACGAAAACGCCAAATCGAGTTCGCCCAAGACGGCGCGCGGCGTGATGCATGAGGCCATCGTGCAGTCGGCGTTGATGTCGGCGGACCTCGCCGCAAGCATGGGTCTAGGCGCCGACCGCATCATCATTTCGGCGAAAGTGTCGGCGGTGCAGGACTTGATCGCGGTCTACTCGCTGCTGGCCGAGCGGTGTTCGTATGCGCTGCATCTGGGGCTGACGGAAGCGGGGATGGGCTCGAAAGGCATCGTCGCGTCGACTGCCGGCATGGGCATTCTTCTACAGCAGGGCATCGGCGACACCATCCGCGTTTCGCTGACACCTGAGCCGGGCGGCGACCGCACGACTGAAGTCAAAGTGGCGCAGGAGATTTTGCAGACCATGGGTCTGCGCGCGTTCGCCCCCATCGTCGCCGCGTGTCCGGGCTGCGGGCGCACGACGTCGACGGTATTTCAGGAACTGGCGCGCGACGTGCAATTCATGATCCGCGACCGGATGCCCGACTGGAAACAGAATTACCCCGGCGTCGAAAACCTGACGTTCGCGGTGATGGGCTGCATCGTCAACGGCCCCGGCGAAAGCAAGCATGCCGACATCGGCATCTCCCTTCCTGGCACCGGCGAGCAACCCGCCGCCCCCGTCTTCATCGACGGCAAGAAGGCCATGACCCTGCGCGGCGCGAACATCGCGGCCGAATTCAAGGAAATCGTGGAAGGCTATATCGAAAAGCGATTCGGGAGTGCGACGGGGCTAAACGATTAGTCGCGCCGCTCCTGCCAACGGCCTCGCTCTTGACTTGCCGTGCAACTCTGCAAAGTTGGTGCACGTCCAGGCGCACATGAGAGGCACCAGACGCAAATCGTGGGAAACGTCGGGAGCGGGACAACATGAAGGCTCATCTTGGACCGGGTGCGTGGCATCCGAGCCGTCGGCAGATCATTGCTGCGGCGCCGGCGCTGCTGGCATTTGGACATTCGCCCGTCTCAGCCCAAGAGGGCGGCACCGTCCGCATCGCGCTGCCGACAAAAACTTATTACCCGACCATCATCGCGGAAACCGCCTTGCGGCAAAAGTTCTTCGAACGCGAAGGCTTGAAGGCTGAAAATACTGTCTATCGCGGGGGTGCGGAAGCTTTCGAGGCGGTTGCTGCGGGCGCGGCCGACTTCACTTTGGGATCGGCGGCGATCATTGCGGCGGGCCGCAAGAAGGGCGTCGCGACCAAGGGTGTCGGCGGTGCAGCGCTCGGCTATTACGGCTGGCACCTGATGGTGAAGACCGACAGCAAGATCACCAAGGCAAGTGAACTCGACGGCAAGAAAGTAGGCATCACGTCGGCTGGTTCTGGTTCCGACCTGCTGGCGCAGTGGTCGCTGCAGTCCAACAAGATCAATTTCACCCGTGTGCCGCTCGGCGGCGGCGGTTTGGTGCCGAACCTGCTGTCGGGCAACGTCGATGCGATCGTGCTGTATTCGCCCCTGACCTTCAAAGTCATGCAGGACAAGACCGCGCGGAGCCTCACCGACTATGGCGCCGACATTCCCGAGCATCTGACCGGCATCTGGCTCTGCCCCGACAAGTTGATCAGCGACAAGCCGCAATTCGTCGCCAAAACGATGAACGCGCTGTTCGGTGCCATGACGTTTCTGAAAGCCAACCGGGCCGAGGCCGCCAAGTTGATCGCCGACATCAACGAAATTCCGCTGTCGATCGCCGAAGCTGAATACGACGGCAATATCGGAAAGTTGTCGACGGTCGGCAACATGAAGCCGGAATGGGTGCAACGCGGCCTCGATATGGCGAAGCTGATCGGCATGACGGACCTGGCTGACGCCAAGGATGTCTACGTGCCGGACTTCCAGATCACGCCGACGAAACTTTGAGCGGATGAAGCCAATCTACATCGCGCTTGTGCGCGGCCTGCTGCTGGTTGTGCTGCTGGGCGCGTGGGAGGCACTGCCGCGTGCCGGCTTTGTCAACAGCATGCTGCTTCCACCTCTCACAGAGGTGCTCTCGACGCTCGGCACTTTGGTGCAACGCGCAAGCGTTCAGGAAGCATTGCTGATCACGGCCGCAGAAGTGACGGTCTCGTTCCTCATCGCCGTGCCGCTCGGAACGGCGATCGGCGTGTTTGCGGCGGAGAACGCCTACTTCGGCGGGATCTTCAAGCCGCTGCTGTTCTTTGTCTTCTCCATTCCGAAATCGATCTTCTTGCCTATGTTCATTCTCGTTATGGGCATCGGCTTTCAGCAAAAAGTCGCCTACGCCGCGTTCTCGACTATCTTCATCGTCATCATGAGCGCCACCGCTGCGGTCGAATCCGTCCGCGCCGACCATGTCCTGGTCGCGCAATCATTCGGAGCCACCCGGCGCCAGATCATCCAACGCGTCTATCTGCCGAGCATGCTGCCGATTTTGCTCGAGGCGCTGCGCGTGGCGATGATCTTTAATTTCACTGGCGTGATGATCGCCGAGATGTACGCCTCGCGCTCCGGCATTGGCCACCTGATCGCCAACTGGGGCGAAAATTTTCAGATGCGCGAGATGTTCGCCGGCGTCATCCTGCTGGCAGTGACTGCGATCTTGTTCAACGAGACGATCCGCTGGGTGGAAGGACGGTGCAGCGCATGGCGGACTTGAACAGGAGCGCGATTACGCCAGCGATCGCGGTCGACGGCGTCAGTCACACCTATGCGGCTCGCGACAGTGCCGTCCCTGCATTGGAGGATATCTCCATGTCGGTCGCGCCCGGACGCTTCACGGTGATCGTCGGCCCCAGCGGTTGCGGAAAAACGTCGCTGCTCATGATGATGGCTGGCCTCAGACGCGCCAGCGCGGGAACGATCATGTGTGCTGGCAGGCCAATCCTCGATCCCGATCCAAACCGCGTGGGGGTCGTCTTCCAAGAGGCGAGCTTGTTTCCCTGGTTATCGGCCATCGACAACGTCGAGTTTCCACTGGCGCTGAAAAATGCACCAAAAGCCGAGCGCCGTCGCCGAGCCGAGGCCATGCTCAGCCTCGTCGGCTTGCAGGGGTTCGGCGAGCGCTATCCCAATGAATTGTCCGGAGGCATGAAACAGCGTGTGTCGATCGCCCGTGGCTTGGTGCAAGATCCACCGGTGCTTTTGATGGACGAGCCCTTCGCCGCCCTCGACGAGCAGACACGCATGACGATGGGGCACGAATTGCTGCGCATCTGGTCGCAAACCAACAAGACGGTCGTCTTCATCACGCACAGTCTGACCGAGGCCGTCTATCTTGCCGACGAAGTGCTGGTGATGTCGGCACGGCCGGGCCGAATTATCGACCGCATCGAGATCGACCTGCCGCGCCCGCGTAGCTACGAGATGATGGCGAGCGAGGCGTTCGGTCGCCTGCGCGAACGGATTTGGCTGCAGATCAGACAGGGACACTGACAAAGCCATGCGACTTCCCGCGCCGGCTACGGTCCGAAAATTGTTGCTGCTGGCAATGGTTGTGCTGTGGGAACTCGTGCCGCAGATGCAGCTCATCCCCGAGTTGTTCCTGCCGCCTTTGAGCAAGACGCTCACCGTTCTGTGGATGGACCGCTGGATCTATGGCGAAGCGGTGCTGGTGACCCTGTACGAAGTTGCCTGCGCGATGGTGGTGGCGTGTGGTGCAGGCATTCTCGTGGGTGCCATCGTCGGTGGGTTAGCCTCGTTGCGGCAGGCGCTTCTGCCCGTGTTTTCCAGCCTTTACGCGATACCAATCGTGATACTTTATCCGGTGTTCACGGCCTGGTTCGGCATCGGGTCGGAGTCGAAAATTGCGTTCGCCGGGATCTACGGATTTTTTCCCGTCATGCTGTCGACAGCAGCCGGTATTCGGACCATCGATCCGCAGCATCTGTTGGCCGCTCGCAGCATGGGCGCCACGCTGTCTCAACAGATCACGCGCGTCATCATCCCGGCGTCCATCCCAACTGTGCTGACCGGCGTCCGGCTCGGTGGCGCGCTCGCGATTATCGGCGTCGTCGTTGCGGAGATGCTGATTTCGGCCGCCGGTATCGGCTACATCGTCACGCGTAATCGCACCATCCTCGACAGTCCCCGCGTATTTGCAGGTATCATTCTCGTGGTTCTGCTGTCGGTCGCGTTCGATCGGCTCGCGCGTCTGATCGAGCACCGCACGCTCGTCTGGCAAACCGCCGGCCGAAATACCGCCGGCACCGATCGTGCGGAGTCAGTTGGCTCCCCTGCGGCGATGGCGACTTGACGCCGCTGCCTTCACGACACGCGATTGCGGCGCGGGCTTATTTGTTCTCAGTCATGAAGTCTTGAAAGAAGGCGGTGAGTTCGTCGTGGGCGTCGATGGGCAGTACGTGGGCGATGTATTGATCGGGGCGCACCACGATCAGACAACCCTGCTCTCGAACTATGCCGCGCATGTCGAAAATGTCCGCTGACCGGTGATCCGGACAGAACATCTTCTCGTAGTCGCGCAGTCCATAGCGGCCTTTCGCCGGCAATAGCAGCGGCGGCATGGCTGTGAGATCAAGCCCACGATGAGCCTGCTGGAATACCGCTCGGACATCGATCACCGCGTCGATATCTGCGCCCTCTGGCGTGTACTTCCTTAGAGGGGACTGTGCCGACGCAGTCAAAAAGTTGCACAGGCCATTGAGACGCGAGCCCGCCGCTCCAGGGTCCTGCCGGTCGCCAAATACAAACAGCCGCCAACGACCATCGGCTTTTGTCGTGTCGCCGAGGCGCATCGGCTTGCCGTCGGCGAGCCTTATGACAGGCGCTGAATGGAAACGCGTTCCGATCTCAAAGCCCTTGGCCAGATGCTGATGTTTCGGTGCTGCCGTCAGCCGTGACGCCTTGTACTTGGTCGCAGTTCCCGCCGTATAACGTCCATGTTCGATGAAATATTGCTGCACGGCGGCCGGCTCGACTCCATCGCTGTTCGTCGCCGATTTCAACGGGGCGCTGAGCATTTTGGCCCAGGCGCGGTCGAAGTCGATCAACTCCTTGGCGATCGCCTGACGTTCGGCTGAATAGGTGTGAAGCAGGGAGGGTGGGCAACGCCCTTGCAGCACCGACGCGAGCTTCCAACCGAGATTGAAGCTGTCCTGCATGGAAACGTTCATGCCTTGCCCGGCCTTCGGACTATGCGTGTGACAGGCGTCACCGGCTATGAACACATGCGGCAGACGGTGTTCGAGTTCCGCTTCGGGGACGTCATCGAACTTGTCACAGAGCCGTTGGCCGATTTCGTAGACCGACCACCAAGCAACTTCCTTTACCTCGAGGGTGTACGGGTTGAGAATCCGTTGCGCGGCGGCGATCAGACGTTCGATGGTAATATTCCGGCTCGACACACGTTCGTTGGCGTTGAGCTTGTCGAGTTCCACATAGATGCGAACCAGATATCCGCCCTCGCGCGGGATCAGCACGATGCTGCCTTCGTCTGCCGACTGAATTAGTCCTTTCATCCGGATGTCGGGAAAGTCGGTGACGGCGAGGACATCCATTACGCCCCAGGCCTGACTGGCGGAATCTCCGTGCAGTTCGCGCCCGAGCGACTGGCGAACGGCACTGCGTGCGCCATCGCACCCAACGACGTAGCGCGCTTTCACCGTCTCGATGTGCCCGTCGTGCGCGCCGTCGTTTCGCTGCAACGTGACGGTCACCGGATGCGTGGCCAAGGTTCCGGGAGCCACCGACAGCCCGTGCAGCCGCCGCGAATAGTAGGGCTCAAGCCGGCTCGGCGAATTGCGCATGACGTCGAGATAAAAGTCGTGCACGCGCGCCTGATTCAAGATGACGTGCGGAAACTCTGACAGGCCGTCTTCGACATCGTCTATTCTGCCGTGGCGAACGATGCGGCTGGTGTCGTGTTCGTCCGGTTTCCAGAACGTCGTCTCGTTGACCCAATACGATTCCTTCAGCACGCGCTCGCTGAAACCGAATGCCTCGAACATTTCCATAGTGCGGCACGCAACGCCGTCCGCTTGACCAAGCTCCAACGGGCCGGGCTTCTGGTCCACGATCAGCGTCGTGATGTCGGGAAAAGCTGCGAGCTGGGCAGCCAAGGTCAATCCCGCCGGGCCGCAGCCGACAATCAGCACGTCCACTTCGCCGGGAGGTACGTCGGTTCTCGGCGCGCGCTGCTTGGAGGGCTCGGACAACTCCGGGCTACCGGTTCTGAAGCCGTTCAGATGGAATTGCATCGACGAGTGTCCTTCGGGTCAGTCTCAGGACCCCATCAATACTGGCGAACACGCCTTGGTCCAAGCGCCGTTTGCTCTGGGCTCGACCATGTTGTGGTCGCAAACACGGGTGCTCTGGCGGTGCAATGAACCATCTTGTCGCCAACGGATGAAATCCAAGTCAGTATCGACCACGATCTCATTTCGGTACGGAGCAATAAGGGGAGAGCCATGATTGCCGGACAATTGGCACTTGTACTCGCGGCCGCATTTGCAGGCGCGGCCTTTTACATCAATTTTGCCGAGCACCCGGCGCGACTGGGGCTGGATGACAGAAACCTGCTGAAGCAATGGAAGCCAAGCTATGCGGCCGGCTATACGATGCAGTCTTCGCTGGCAGCAAGCTCCGGCGTGCTAGGCTTCATTGCTGCATGGATGACAGGCGATTGGCGCTGGATCGTGGGCGCGGTGCTGATCATCGCGAACTGGCCCTATACCCTCATCGGCAT
>JANLYD010000287.1:0-2585 GCA_031365465.1 Hyphomicrobiaceae bacterium | reverse complement strand
GATCCCGGCATCCAGTTCCACACCACGATCAACGACTGGCACACCTGCCCGAAATCGGGGCCGATCCGCGCATCCAATCCGTGCTCGGAATACATGTTCCTCGACGACACCGCCTGCAATCTGGCGTCGCTCAATCTGATGCGCTTCCAGCAAGGTGCCGGCGCGTTCGACGTCGCCTCGTTCGAGCACTGCTGCCGCCTTTGGACCATCGTGCTCGAAATCTCGGTGATGATGGCGCAGTTCCCCTCGCGTCAGATTGCCGAACTCAGCTATCGCTACCGTACGCTCGGCATCGGTTTCGCCAACATCGGTGGGCTTTTGATGGCGTCGGGTATCGGCTACGACTCGAATGAAGGCCGCGCAATCTGCGGCGCGATCTCGGCCGTGATGACCGGCGTGTCGTATGCAACGTCAGCCGAAATGGCGAAGGAACTGGGGCCGTTCCCCGGCTATGCCGATAACAGTCAGGACATGCTGCGCGTCATCCGCAATCATCGCCGCGCGGCGTACGGCCAAACCGAGGGTTACGAAAAGTTGTCGGTGCTGCCGGTGCCGCTCGATCATGCGTCGTGCCCGGATCGCGAACTGGTTGCCGCCGCTCGCCGCGCTTGGGATCGGGCGATCGAACTCGGCCAGGTGCACGGCTATCGTAATGCACAGTCGAGTGTGGTCGCACCGACAGGCACGATCGGCCTCGTGATGGACTGCGATACCACGGGCATCGAGCCAGACTTCGCGCTCGTGAAATTCAAGAAACTGGCTGGTGGCGGCTATTTCAAGATCATCAATCAGGCCGTGCCCGAAGCGCTGCGCACATTGGGCTATGGCGAAGCTCACATCGCCGAGATCGAAGCTTATGCGGTTGGCCATGGCACGATGCGCCAGGCCCCGGCGATCAATCACTCCACGCTCAAGAACAAGGGCTTCACCGATGATGCGTTGGCCAAGCTCGAAGCGGGGCTGAAGAGCGCGTTCGACATCAAGTTCGCGTTCAACAAGTGGGCGCTCGGCGACGACTTCCTGACCGGCGCTCTCAAGGTGCCGGCCGAGAAGCTGGATGATCCGACGTTTGAACTGCTGCCTCATCTCGGGTTTACCAAAGCCGACATCGAGGCTGCGAACGAGCATGTGTGCGGGGCGATGACGCTGGAAGGCGCGCCGCATTTGAAGCCCGAGCATTTGTCGGTGTTCGACTGCGCCAATCCGTGCGGCCGCAAGGGCAAGCGCTTCCTGTCGGTCGCCAGCCACATCCACATGATGGCCGCATCGCAACCGTTCATCTCGGGCGCGATCTCGAAGACCATCAACATGCCGAACGATGCGACCGTCGATGACTGCAAGCAGTCCTACATGCTGTCTTGGAAACTCGGTGTGAAGGCCAACGCGCTCTATCGTGACGGCTCGAAACTGTCGCAGCCGCTCAACTCGCAGCTGCTGTCGGACGATGCGGACGAAGCCTCAGACATCGCCGAAACCCTCGCGTCTGCGCCACTCAATGTGCGGGCAACCGTGATGGCCGAAAAGATCGTCGAGCGCATCATCGAGCGCGATCGCAGCCGTGAAAAATTGCCGGGTCGCCGCAAGGGTTACACGCAGAAAGCCGCTGTCGGCGGGCATAAAGTGTATCTCACCACCGGCGAATACGAAGATGGCCGCATCGGCGAAATCTTCATCGACATGCACAAGGAAGGCGCTGCGTTCCGCTCGTTGATGAACAATTTCGCCATCGCGATCTCGCTCGGCCTTCAATACGGCGTGCCGCTGGACGAATACGTGGACGCCTTCACGTTCACGCGGTTCGAGCCGGCCGGGTTGGTGCTCGGCAACGACACCATCAAGAACGCCACCAGCGTGCTCGACTACATCTTCCGCGAGCTGGCCGTTTCCTATCTCGGCCGCAATGATCTGGCGCACGTCGAGCCTGCGGACCTGTCGGCAACCGCACTCGCCGACAGCGAAAGTTCGCACGGCGAAATCGGCCAACCTGGCCTCAACGCCTCGCGCGTCGTCAGCCACGGCTTCACGCGCGGACAACTCTCGGGCGGTGAGAGCGTGATGGTGGTGCGCGGCAACACCGTGATGACGTTGGATGCCGACGTGCAACTGGAGGGCCAGACCGCGGTCGCCCATCTGCATCAACAGGTCTCGACCGCATTCGCACGCAGCGAAACCGTCCCCAGCATCGGCGCCAGGTCCGCTGTCATGGTCGGGCAGCCAAAGCGGACCGCGGCCGATCTGCGCTCGGAAGCCCGCATCAAAGGCTATGAAGGCGCAAGCTGTGGCGAGTGTCACAACTTCACCCTCGTGCGCAACGGCACCTGTCTCAAGTGCGAGACGTGCGGGTCGACGAGTGGGTGTTCGTAACTCCGATTGACATTGAGCCGAGGTGCAAGCCTCGGCTCAATGTCATTTGTAATTAGTTGCGGCTCGCGTTTGACCTCCATTCCATAGTCATGGCCGCGCCGGCGGCGCACCCCCGCAGGCAGCAGCCCTGTGTACGAAATACAACGCCGGGAAGGTGGGCCGCACACCGCACGCGGGGGCCCCAACACCGACAAACGACCGGGGTGGGGGGTGGGCGGCGG
>JANLYD010000268.1:0-8724 GCA_031365465.1 Hyphomicrobiaceae bacterium | reverse complement strand
CCGCCGCCCCCGCAAACCCCTTCGTGCGAAAATTTCTTCATTAGATGCATGGCTCGATGCCAAGCAAACGCCGTTTGCAAACTTTACCCTCCAGCTATGTGGACATGTCGCGGCACGTGCGCTGCCTTCTACGCACTTTGTAGAATGCGCGGCAGTTAGTTCAAGGATTCGTATATGAACGAAATAGCGATTGATACAATCAGGCGCCATCGAGATTGGATAGCAGAGCTCATCGATAACAATGAGGAGTTTGTTGTTATTCTAAACGCACAAAAAAAATCACATGCAATTGTCCGAATGTTAAAGATTATGAACGGTGCCCATGACACGCGATCAATGTTTGGTGCCGTTCGGGACGCATGGAGTGGTGGCGAATTTTTTGGTATGATGGGCTTGGCCCAAAATAAGAGTTACAATTGGCAGCTAGTCGAAGATAGCCAGGGAAATCGTGTATGTTTCACCCCATCCAACGATATGCGCGTAACCACAAAAAAAGGCTTTTGAGGATCTGTACTTCGTTCACTCCTCCTAGCGCCGCTGCGAGAACCTCGTTCTGAATGACGCCGTCGAACCGGCTGCAGAACGCCAACGGTCCGTGGGGGCAGAAGACGTTCTTCGGAGTTTACCCCCGCGCAGGCGGGGGACGGCGTCGGCAATCGCACGTCGGAGGCGACCACGGTCGGCACGACCACCACGACGGATGTGCTCGGCTATCCCGCCACCTCGAACCGCGTCGTGCAGATCACGTGCGGGGCCACGACTTCCCCAAAAGCATTGCAAACCGGTCTCACTCGGCAGTAAACTCGGCGCCTATGACCAGAGACCGTCACCCACCGTCCAACCCGAAGACGCCCCCGCAGCAGCGCACGCCGCATCCGGCTTTAGGGCAGGGGCTGGGCGGCCCCGGCGCACTCATTCTCCCCAAAGCGCCACCGCTCGAACATCTTGACGATCGCACGCGCACCATTTTCAAGCTCATCGTCGAGAGCTATCTGGCCAACGGCGAGCCCGTGGGGTCACGCAATCTCGCACGCGGTCTGCCGATGACATTGTCGCCAGCGTCAGTGCGCAACGTGATGAGCGACCTCGAGCACCTCGGCCTCATCTACGCGCCGCATACGTCGGCCGGTCGCCTGCCGACCGAGAGCGGCCTGCGCATGTTCGTCGACGGCATCCTGGAAGTCGGCAAGCTGGCCGAAAACGAGCGCACGGTGCTGGACAACCAGATGCGCGCCCGCACCGAAAATTCGGTCGAGGGCGTACTGGCGGATGCCACCGAGATGGTGTCGGGTCTGTCGCGCTGCGCCGGCGTCGTGCTCACCGACACACAGGTCGGCCGCCTCAAGCACATCGAATTCGTCGCGCTGGAGCCGGGCAAGGCGCTGGTGGTGCTGGTGGGCGAGGACAATCGCGTTGAAAATCGCATCATCACCACGCCTGCAGGCTTACCGCCCTCGGCACTGAGCGAAGCTGCCAACTATCTCAACGCCCACATCCGCGGCCTGACGCTGGCGGACGCCCGCGCCCGCATCGAAAAGCAGCAGCAGTCCGCCCGCTCCGAACTCGATGAATTGACGCAGAAGGTGGTGCAGGCCGGCCTCGCCACCTGGTCCGGTTCGCTGGACGGGCGCAAAAGCTTGATCGTGCGTGGCCAGTCCAATCTGTTACAGAACGTCGGGGCCATCGAGGATCTCGAGCGCATCCGCAGCCTGTTCGACGACCTCGAAACCAAAAACGAGTTGATCCGCCTGCTGGGGTCGGCCGAGCGTGGCGACGGCGTGTCGATCTTCATCGGCTCGGAAACCAAGCTGTTCTCGCTGTCGGGCTCATCGCTGATCGTCGCGCCTTTCAAGGATGCCGAACACAAGATCGTCGGCGTGCTCGGGGTCATCGGGCCGACGCGGCTGAACTACGCGCGCATCATCCCGGTGGTCGACTACACCGCGCGGCTTGTCAGTCGTCTACTGACTTGATTTTTTGCGCTTAACGGCCGATATCCCGCAGGCACGCGACCCCGAGAGCAGGCATCTGCTCCAGCGCCCCGCAACTATCGATTTATGGGATACATCATGAGCACCGAGGCCAACCCCGGTTCCCCTGGCACGACACCGAATTCCGACGCCGATACGCAAGCACCGGCCACCCCCGGCGAAGCGCCGGCTCGGCCATCGGCTTTTGCGAGTACGACCAGTGAGGAGCGTCGCGCCGAGCATCTGGAGGCCGCAGCGGCGGCCGCCGCACAAGCAGGACCTGCCCCAACCCACCATGACGACCTGATCGCCGCGCTGCGCCGTGAATTGTCCGATCTCAAGGACAAGAACATGCGTCTGCTGGCCGACATGGAAAACCTGCGGCGGCGTACCGAAGAGGAAAAATCCAGCTCGGCGCGCTATGCCATCACCCGCTTCGCGACCGACATCGTCAGCGTCGGCGACAACTTCCAGCGCGCCATTACGGCTGTGCCTGCGGGGGCCGCAGAAGCCGACGCGGCGCTCAAAAGCTTGCTCGAAGGTGTCGAGATGACCGAGCGCGAATACCTGAACGTGCTCGAACGGCACGGCGTCAAGCGCATCGTGTCGAAGGGTGAGATCTTCAGCCCACATTTCCATCAGCCAATGATGCAGGTTCCCAAACCGGACGTGCCCGCAGGCACCATTTTGCAGGTGTTCCAGGACGGCTATACGATCGGTGATCGGCTGTTGCGTGCGGCCGTGGTCACAGTTGCCGAAGGCGGGTCGAAACCCGTCAAGCCAGCCGAGCCCGCAGCGCCGTTAGCGGGCGAAACGCCAGCTTCCGATGGTGCCGCCACATCCGGCTGACGGCCGCGAGGGTCGGTCCGGCTTTGGTCGAATCGCGCCTATGTTTTAGGTCTACCGGGCTTTCATGCGTCGACAACCGTCAACAGCCCGGCGGCGAACAACAGCGTCAGCAAGCCGAACACGGCCATGTACCCGCCCGCCAACCGCCATGGACGCGGAGCGTCGGTCCATGCCAGCCGTTCGCAATAAATCGAGATGCACAGCCCGGCGACATAAAGCGACGCCTCGGTCCAGTCGACCATCGACGGATGACCGAAGAACGTGTTGAACCCGGTCGGGAAAATCATCAACACGACCAGCGCGGTCGCCGCGAAACGCAGAATCCACACCAGCACGCGCATGCGAAACTCCACTTTCACTTTTGGTGAAATGGACGGCGCTGAAAGCGTCGCATAACGAGTTTCATATAGCAGAAAAAACGCGCGATACCAATGTGTAGCGCGACTATCAACGGCGTCGAGGCGCGAGAAGATTGCCAAGAATAGAGGCCGAGCGGGGCTTCGACGCGGCAACTGCGGGAGTGGCGTTTGCTTGGGCCGGCGTCGTCGCAGACCCGCCGCCCGCTCCCGCCGGCATGCGTCCGTCCGCCGTCATCGGCACCGATGGCAGCCACTGGTCGAAAAACCGCCGTTCGCAATCGAGTCGACCGGTGCCGCTGACCTGCCCGACCATCGACCACCCGCGTGCCGCCAGGTGCGCCCGCAGCATTTCGTCTGCCTCACCGGCAAAGATCAGATGCAGCGCTAAAAACGCCAGCACGGTCACCGACGACGGCAAGATCAGCAGCCAAGCCAGCGCTGCGATCGCGGCCGCGACCGCTATATAGGCAGCAACGCCCGTCCACACGCGCCGTGACGCCAGCCACAACGGCGGGAACGGCACGGCCGTCCAGTGCATCCCGTCGCGCACGAAGGTAAGCGCTTCCGCCCGGTCGATCCGGTCAGCCCGTGGTGCCGGCTCTTCATGCACTGAAAACGAACACAGCCGCTCGCGCGCCATCCAATGTCACCTCAAGCTGTCCGATCGACACGATCGGAGCCAGACCTTGCTCACGCTTACCAGACCGCCCCGTCCCTGTCAGGCAGGATGCGAGCTACAGCGGACTTTTACCGGTCACCCCATGAAACGCTGGTGGCAGCGTGCAGTCGAACGACTTCGCGACCGTGTCGGCGACCCGCCGCGCTACCGCCATGGCATCGGCGTTGGCCACTGCATCGATGTAGGCCACCTGACAGTTTTCGACCGGCGACACTTTGCTGACGACGAGCACTTGCCCGCGTTCGGCCTCTCGCGCCGTCACGTAGCGCACAATCATCGCATACGGCACAGCCCGCTTGGGCGTCGCAACGCCCACCACTGCTTGCGGCACGCGCCACTCCAGCGTCGCGCGCTTGGTGCCGCCGGGAAACAGCGTATTCGGTGCACGCAGGGTCTGCTGGCTTGCCCGCATCTTCTTGCCGGGTCCACCGACGCTCAGAAATGTCCGGTCGTCGACCTCTGCCAGCGTGATCGGATACCCCGGCAAGCCTGGGCACCGCCACTGTCGGCCGTTCGTGCTGCTGGTGCTGACGACCTGTCGGCACGCCCCCAGATCGAGCGTGGTCACCACACTATGGCTGGCATCTTGCGCGGCGACCGGCAACGTTAGCGTCGCCAGAGCCAAAGCGGCAACGAGCGCCTTAGGTCGTGACCGCGACAACTTCGCGCGCGAACGCCGCGCGAAAGCACTGGCCACGCAGACGGGTGCCGTCCTAGGTACACGGTACAAATTCAGGAGCCTTTTCATGCGTCTCGAAGCCATCCCCACCGGCAACAACCCGCCCAACGACATCAATGTACTGATCGAAGTGCCAGTCGGCGGCGAGCCCATCAAGTATGAGATGGACAAGGCGTCTGGCACCCTGTTCGTCGACCGCTTCCTTTATACGCCGATGCGCTATCCAGGCAACTACGGCTTTGTTCCACATACGCTTTCAGCCGATGGAGACCCGATCGACGTGCTCGTGTGCAACACGCGCGCCATCGTGCCCGGCGCCGTCATCAACTGCCGTCCGGTCGGCGTGCTCGTCATGGAAGACGACGGCGGCGGCGACGAGAAGATCATCGCTGTCCCCGCGAGCAAGATCACCCGCCGCTACGACAAGATCGTCGATGTGACCGATCTGCCCGAGATCACGATGCAGCAAATCCAGCATTTCTTCCAGCATTACAAAGACTTGGAACCCGGCAAGTGGGTCAAGATCGACCACGTGGGCAATGCAGAAGAAGCCCGGCGTCTGATCGTGCAGTCGATCGAGCGCTACAAAGCACACGCCAAGGGCTGAGCTTATCCGGAAGCGCTCTACAGCCAGCCCTTACGCTTGAAGTAGATGTAGGGCACGACGCCTGAAAAGATCATCAGGCCCACAGCCATGGCATAGCCATACTGCCACTCGAGTTCAGGCATGTGCTTGAAGTTCATGCCGTAAAGCGAGGCGACCAAGGTCGGCGGCATGAGCATGACCGCCATCACCGAGAACAGTTTGATGATTTGGTTCTGCTCGGTGTTGATCATGCCGAGGGTGGCGTCGAGCAGGAAATTGGTTCGTCCCTGCAAAAACTTCATGTGCTCCATGAGCGAATTGTTGTCGTTGCGCGCGTCTTCGATGCGGACCATGATCGGCTCGGCGTCGGCGCGATCTTTCATCGTGCCGAAGAAAAAAGCCAGCGAACGGTCGATGGACACCGCACTTTCCTGGGCTCGCGCGATGATATCGGCGTCGCGGCCGGTGCCTTGCAGATAGCCGGTCAACCCCGCTCCAGCGGCCGCAGGGCGCATCATACCATTGAGCCCGAACAGCCCTTGAGCCATTTTGTCGACGTCGTCCTGGATGCGTTCGATCAGGTCGGCCTTGCGGTGGATCAACGTCTCGATCAGCCCGATCATGATCGCCGGGCCCGTCTGGCAGGGAATTTCACCGCGATCGATGCGCGCTAAAAAAAACGGGAACGCCTTCGGTTCCACATAGCGGACGGTCACGAGGCGGTCGCCGGCAATGATGAAGGTGATATTCGACGTGCCGGGGTTGGCCTGTTCGATATTGTACATGACGAATGCGGTCATGTAGTTCGCGCCGCGTTCGCTGTAAAAGCGGTTGGAGATCTCGATCTCACGGGCTTCGGCGCGCGTCGGTATTTCAATCGCAAGCGCGGTTTCGATGTGCTTGTCTTCCTCCGGCGTGGGATTGACGAGATCGATCCAGACCGTGGCCGCAGTAATCGGCTCTAAGCCGGTCCGTTTGATGAGACCGCGCCCACCACCATCAAACATCGTCAGCACTTCGTAGCCCCCACCGCATTTCATGTCGCGCCTTCTTTTGGCACGCGGCGCACCGCGAGAAAAGCGGGCTTCGCGTCTACGACCGCCGGGGATCGTCGAGATGACGGGCTTCTTCGGCGACCATGATGGCGATACCGTCGCGTATGGGATAGGCGAGGCGGGCTACGCGGCTGATCAGTTCCTGATTGACGGAATCGTATTGCAAGGGGCCGCGCGTGACCGGGCAAACAAGAAATTCGAGCATGCGGCCGTCGGCAGCTGCACGTCTCTGAGCCGTCGCGATATCTGGCGCTGCGCCGTCGCTGATCATGAGATTTCTGTGTGGTTATTGCAAGGTCGAGCCCGACGGTCCGCCGTTGGCCGCCAGTTCCATTTCCGCGAGCGCAATCAACATCTCGGCACGGGCTTTGAGGGTGTCGGCTTCGAGGAGTGCCTGTTTTTCTTCGGGGCCGTAGGGGCTCATCACAGACAAGGAGTTGACCAGCGTCTCGCTACCCGACCGGCTGATGGAGTTCCAATCGGCCTTGAGATTGCGCGCTTCGAGGAAGCGCTTGAGCGTCGACAGCAGTTGTTCGCGCGGGATTTCCTGTTCGCCGCGGCCGAGCATGAGATCATCGGCGAAGCGATCGGCCGAGACGCGGAAACTGCGGTAGGGCGTATCACCTGTCATTTCTTCGCCGATGTCGCAGCGCGTGACACCAGTCAAAGACACGATCAGACGGTTATCCTCGAGTTCCTGGAACGCGGTTATGCGACCGACGCATCCGGTGCTCCTCAGCGCAACGCTCGAGCCTTCCGGACTTTCCCGCTCGGAATCGTCGTCGGAATCGTCGTTGGCGGCTGGCGAAACCCGCTGCGGCTGCACGATCGCCACTAGCCGGTGGGAGGAGAGTGCAGCGTCGAACATGGCCAGATAGCGCGGCTCGAAGATATTGAGCGGCACCGCCGCGCGCGGCAGCAGGATGCACCCGCGCAACGGAAACACCGGTAGCACGGCTGCAATGTCGTGGACGGATTTGTAGCGCTCTGTGATCTTCATCGGACGGCCTCCAAACCTTTTCGCGGACGCGGCAACGTCAAGAGAACAACACGCCCGACAGGCGGCGACGGCCGTCGAGGGTGGCTTCATCCTTGGCGCCCCAGGCTTCGAAGAACTTGACGAGTTGCTTGCGCGCGGCTTCGTCGTTCCACTTGCGATCGAGGCGGATGGATTCGAGGAGCTGGGTCGCCGCGTCCTCTTTGCGGCCGCCGGCTGCAAGAGAAATCGCCAGATCGATGCGCGCCTGATGGTTTTTCGGGTCGGCGGCGATGGCGGCTTCGAGCGGCGCGATATCGCCGGCTTTGGCCGCCTGTTTCGAGAGGTCGAGCGCTGCCTGCACACCGGCAACCGCTGCCAGCGAGCGCTTGTCGGGAGCGACCAGCTCCAGCGTCTGCTGGGCGCGTTCGAGATCATCGCTTTTCATGTAGCATCTGGCGAGGCCGGCAAGCGCGAGGGGATGCTGAGGCTCTTCCTGGAGGACGGCCGCGAACACTTCGGCTGCGCCCTGTAAGTCGCCCGCTTCGAGCG
Source organism: Hyphomicrobiaceae bacterium (assembly GCA_031365465.1). Taxonomy (GTDB): domain Bacteria; phylum Pseudomonadota; class Alphaproteobacteria; order Rhizobiales; family Hyphomicrobiaceae; genus JABFRJ01. Next base: position 1,019 of record JANLYD010000268.1, on the reverse strand, counting down.
CCTGTTCGGCACTTTCGAGCGCCGCCTGCAGATCGGCGCCGGCATCATCGCCTACGGCACGGTCGATGAATTCTTTGACCGCCGCTTCGGGCTGGGGTCCAGTGAAACCATCCAAGGGGCGGCCGTCGCGGAAGGCGTAAACGGTCGGCAACTGCTGGACGCGCAACTGGCCGGCGATCGACGGATGGGCGTCGGTATCCATCTTGACCAGACGCACCTTGCCGCCATAGCTGCGCACGGCTTTTTCGAGGATCGGGGCCAACTGCTTGCAAGCCTGGCTGCGCGGCGACCAGAAATGCACCAGCACGAGTGCCGTCTTGGAGGCGTCCAGGACATCCTTGGTGAACAGCGCGGTGGTCGTATCCTTGACGGTATCGCCTGCGGCGACGGGCGCGCTGGATTGCGGCGCTGGCTGTGGCGGACGTCCAAAAGTCATTGTCTGATCCTTAATTGGCCGAAATAAAGGTCGGGCCAGCGCTGACGGGGCCGGTCGCATGTGCCGTCAGCACAGGGCGACGGCACTGGGAGCGGAAACATGTCGCGCGTCACACATGTGACGGCGTCGGCCAAGGGTCAAGCCCCGGCGGTCAATTCGATAGCGGCAGGATGCGGGGTTCGTGCCCCGTGGCGCGGAGGAATTTGAGCAGATCATCGCGGCGAATGGATGCGGTGGCCGAGTTGACGAGCGGGTGGCAATTAATCACCTCGTAAGCCATCAGGGCTGCATCGAGGATCACCGAGACCTGCGGCGGGCGGTCGTTGAGCACCGCAAACGCCGTCACGGAGCCGGGTGGCACGCCCAGCGTCTCCATCAGCAGGTCCGGTCTGCCGAACGACAGACGGGCACACCCAAGCGTTTTATGCAGCAATTTCAAATCGATTGCAGTGTGAGCCTGCGCCACCACCAGAAACAGGCGGTTCTTGGCGTCCTTCAGGAACAGGTTCTTGGTGTGGCCGCCCGGCACTTGGCGTTCGAGGCGGTCGCTTTCGGCGACCGTGAAGACCGCCTCGTGCTCGAC
>JANLYD010000193.1:0-4537 GCA_031365465.1 Hyphomicrobiaceae bacterium | reverse complement strand
GTTGTTCTCGAAGACGGCAGCCAGGGCCGCGCGGCCGTGCCGTCGGGAGCGTCGACCGGCGCGCACGAGGCCGTCGAACTGCGCGACGGCGACAAGAAGCGCTTCATGGGCAAAGGCGTTACCAAGGCGGTCGACGCGGTGAACGGCGAGATCGCGGACGCGTTGCGCGGCATGGATGCCGAAGACCAGCGCCGCATCGACCACGCGCTCATTGCGCTGGACGGCACCAAGAACAAGGCGCGGCTTGGCGCGAACGCCATTCTCGGCGTGTCCCTCGCGACCGCGCGGGCTGCCGCCGATGCCGTGGCGCTGCCGCTCTATCGTTACGTCGGTGGTGCGCACGCCCACGTGCTGCCGGTGCCGATGATGAACATCATCAATGGCGGCGCGCACGCCGACAACCCCATCGATATCCAGGAATTCATGATCATGCCGGTCGGCGCCGAAAGCATCGCCGACGCCGTGCGCATCGGGTCTGAAATCTTTCACACGCTCAAGAAGCAACTGTCGGATGCAGGTCACGGCACCAACGTCGGCGACGAAGGCGGCTTCGCGCCCAACCTCAAGAGCGCCGACGAAGCCATCGGCTACATCATGAAATCGATCGAGAAGGCCGGCTACAAGCCCGGTCACGACGTGATGCTAGCGCTCGATTGTGCCGCCACCGAATACTTCAAGAAGGGCAAATATCACCTCGAAGGCGAAGGCAAGACGCTCGATCCCGAGCAGAACGCCAAGTATCTGGCCGATCTGGTCGCGCGCTTCCCCATCATCTCGATCGAAGACGGCATGAGCGAGGACGACTGGGCCGGCTGGAAAGCGCTCACCGATCTCATCGGCAACAGATGCCAACTCGTCGGCGACGATCTGTTCGTCACCAACACCGAACGTCTGTCGCGCGGCATCAAGGAGCACACGGCGAATTCAATTCTGGTCAAGGTCAACCAGATCGGTACGCTGTCGGAAACCCTCGATGCCGTCGAGATGGCGCACCGCGCGCGCTACACCGCCGTCATGTCGCACCGCTCGGGCGAAACCGAGGACAGCACGATTGCCGACCTCGCCGTCGCCACCAACTGCGGGCAGATCAAAACAGGTTCTCTGTCGCGCTCCGACCGGCTTGCCAAGTACAACCAACTCATCCGCATCGAGGAAGAACTGGGCGATGTCGGCACATACGCCGGCCGGGGCATTCTGCGAACGGCTTGACGCAATCGGACACAAGAAGTTTGCGTCGAGCCGACAGCGTTTCGTCTCGTCGGGCAAAGGCGTCAGGCCGGATCGTTGTTCTTGGAGCGCGACCTCAAGCGCGCTGACACTCCCGGGCAAGTCTCGATACGTTCACAGCAGTCAGTGGGACGACCCGTGGGTGCGGTCTGGACCTTGAGACCATGACGTAGCTGCTGGCAGCGCCAGTCGTTGGGCAGAGCTGGCAATTGGCACCGTAGGCTTCCAACCGTGCTTTCGGCAAATCGGATTTGCGTGGGCTGCGAGACAACCGCGAGACAGTAAATCTCAGCGCAATACGCGCTAAAGTCATCAAAAATAATGGCGCGCCCGAAAGGATTCGAACCTCTGACCCTCAGATTCGTAGTCTGATGCTCTATCCAGCTGAGCTACGGGCGCGTGCTTTGAACGAGGGAGGCAATAGCGGGTTAGGGGGCGACGGTCAATCGTTTGTATGGGCGATGTCCGCATAAAATGGATTGGGTCGGTGGGTCGATGCGCCGGCCCGCGCCGGGGCAGTGGTAAACGCATGTTGGCAGCCGTGACACCGGCCCGTCGTGACAGGCTGGCAGAGCGTGTGAAGCACATCCTGATTTTAGTTGAGATGCCTTGGGACAAATGCTTGCCAGCATGGTGGAATGACGGTAATCACCAGCCGCTGAGTTTGCGCTGGTCAACCACATTGCGGCGCGGCGGTCTTCCCGCTTGATCGAGGCTGATATCCTATCACGATATCTGCCCACCCTATCGAGTTACGTGGAGAATGCACGACTTGGCCCGGAGCCCTGCCTATCGGCGCGGGGCCGCAATGGTCCGGAGAGGTGGCAGAGTGGTTGAATGCACCGCACTCGAAATGCGGCATACCTGCAAGGGTATCGAGGGTTCGAATCCCTCCCTCTCCGCCAGGGCTTCCTTTAGACACCCTGTGACGGGAACTGACAGGCACTGCTGATATCTGCCGATTGCGTCGGCGTCGTGCTGGAACTCGGCACGGACCATCGGAAGGTTGCGCGTTTTGCAGCCTTGCCCTGGCGCGAGGTCCCGGAGTTCGTAAGGTACGTATATTGGCTCGGCTTCGAGGTCTCAAGCTCCTGCCGGGCATGCCTGCCGAGATCTACATTCGGACTGACGAACGAACCTTTGCGAGCTACATTATAAAGCCGTTCTCGGATCAGATGGACCGGCACTGAAGGAGCGTTGAGAACCGTAATGGTTGCTATTCTTGACACCCAGTACGCTCCCTTAGTCCACAACTGACCGCATCCGCATTCGAGGGTGAGGACCAGTTCTCCTTCGGGTCGGTGCTACCCAACACCGAACGTTCGATGCCGGATGCATAGCGTGCAGCGCGACCGCAAGCCAATCCGACGCGCGGCTAATTGCGGAGGATTTTTTCCATCGACTTGCCCTTGGCGAGTTCGTCGATGAGTTTATCGAGGTAGCGGATCTCTCTCATCAATGGATCCTGAATCTCCTCCACCCGGACGCCGCATACGACGCCGGTAATCAAAGATCGTGACGGGTTCATTTTCGGCGCCTGCGCGAAAAAGTCCTCGAAGCTCGTCTTGTTCGCTAACTGGGCTTCGAGAGAGGCTTGGCTGTGGCCGGTGAGCCAGCGGAAGATCGCATCGACCTCGACCCGGGTGCGACCCTTCTTCTCCGCCTTGGCAATATAGGACGGATAGACGCTCGCGACGGGCATGGCATAGAGGCGGTGCCAGTTGGCGGTGGTCCTGGCTGTTGATTGCTTCATGACGGCTGCTCCAATGGCGGCCCCGTGACGTCGGGCATGACGTCGATGCCGTCGCCGGGAAAAACGGTGATGTGTGGGTGGTCCTGGAAGAGGCTGGCGGCGCTGTCGATGTCGGCGGCTTCGACAATCACAAAGCCGGCGATCTGGTTCCGCGCATCGGCGATGCCGGATTTGGTGACGCGCCGGGTCGTGCCCACCATGACGTCAGCAGCGACGATAGCGGCGGCGTTGCGCCTGCACCACTCATTCCATGCCTTTAGGCCGGCTCTGTCGATCGCCTCCTGCTCGGATTTGGGAAGTGCACTGAAGGCAGCGAAATCCTCCGGCTTCATGGTGTAGACGGCGACGAAGCGGGGCATGGGCGTGCTCCGGAGTTGATTGGTTGCCCATCATAAGGGGCGACGCAAATTTGCAACAAGCGTCGAGCATCGGCGCGCCGGTCGATGTGAGTCACGAAGATCATCAAATTCCGCGTCGACGATGATGGCTCGTCTGGGCACCATTCGCTATGTCCACTGTACCCCGATCAGCTGCCGAACGGCGACTTCGTGGTTCGCGCCGCGGGCTGCCGAACTGATTGGCTACGAGTGAAGCTCAGCTCGGATAGCTTAAACCTCTTGGCCGCCGCGTAAACGGCGGGCGCTCCAGTAAGCGCCTCAAGCAGCTTTTTTGAAATCACCCAGTTGGGCGGCGAGGGCTCGCTTGAATGCAGGACGATTTGTGCAACGATCGAGATGTGCGCCTAGGCGGGCGTCGGATGTAACGATATCTGTGTGTGCCGAAATCCGAAGACGGTGGCCATCATGAGGTCGCCGACCGTGAAGCGGTCGCCGGCAACAGCGAAGCCTCCGGCGTGACAACCCACCGAGACGAATGTCGACAGCTTGGCCTCGGAAGAGCAGCGGCAATATTCGCCAAAAAAGTCCCGCGGTCGCTGAATAAGGATCTGCCTTCCACCGCGAGTGTTCCGCGATCACGCCCGTCTAGAAAACAACTAACGCAGACGCTTTCACCTTGTGAGGGCCGGACGCGAGGGCAAAGCAAAAAACCACTTCAGCGGAAGAGCCGTTTGGCATCACGATCATAACTGTCACGGCCGGTTTGGCTGGTTGGCTTCTGGATGTGTATGCGTTTACGGTACTCTTCAGTCACGTCGCTAGCCTCGCGCGTTGTCCGCACAACGACTGGGCGGATGAAGATCAGCAATTCCGTGCGATCGATTTTGTCGTCCCTTTGTCGAAAAATCGGCCCCACTCCAGGCAGATCGCCCAAAATAGGAATCTGGGTGTTGTTCTTGTTGTTGCGTTCCTGAATGAGTCCCCCGAGCGCGACGACCTGTCCATCGTCAACAACCACAGACGTCCGGACGCGGCGTTGTTGAATCGTCGGCGAGTCGATCCCGGAACTCGTCGTCTTCGTTACGTTGCTGACTTCCTGCTCGATTTCCAGAACAACGCGACCATTGTCGCTGACATGCGGCACGACATTCAGAATGATGCCCGTATCTTTCATAGTGACTGAATTGACCAGCGGTGCCCCGACTACGCCCGTCGCAAC
>JANLYD010000189.1:0-1886 GCA_031365465.1 Hyphomicrobiaceae bacterium | reverse complement strand
CGCACCGGACGTGAGCGCGGCGGCGACATCCGCTACAGCATGGACATTACCCTGTCTGATGCTTACACGGGCAAAAACGCGCAAATCCGCGTCCCCACGAGCGTCGGCTGCGAGCCGTGCGCCGGAACCGGCGCCAAACCTGGAACGCAGCCGACTGCCTGCGCCACATGTGGCGGCGGCGGCAAAGTTCGCGCCAGTCAAGGCTTTTTCACCATCGAGCGCACCTGCCCGGCATGCCAGGGCCGTGGCGAATCCATCAAAGACCCGTGTCCAGCATGCGGTGGCGCCGGTCGGCAGACCAAGGAACGCACGCTTTCGGTCAACATTCCCGCCGGTGTCGAAGACGGCACACGCATCCGGCTCGCTGGCGAGGGCGAAGCGGGATTGCGGGGCGGCCCGCCCGGCGATCTCTACATTTTTCTCGCCATCACTCCGCACGATTTCTTCCAGCGCGACGGCGCCGACATCTTCTGCCGGGTGCCGATTGCCATGACCACTGCGGCGCTTGGCGGGCAACTGGACGTCCCGACGATCGACGGCGGCAAAACCCGCGTGAAAATTCCTGAAGGGTGCGAGAGCGGCAAACAATTCCGCCTCAAGAGCAAGGGCATGCCCGTGTTGCGCACCAAGAACATGGGCGACATGTACATCCAGGTCGAGGTCGAAACACCAAAGAACCTGACGTCGCGTCAGCGGGACTTGCTGCGTGAGTTCGAACGCGACAGCCACAAAGAGACATCACCAGCTTCAGATGGCTTCTTTGCCAAAGTGACGAATTTTTTTACCGAGGGGAAAGCCTGAGCGCCGGTCTCGGCGTTGTCTGCATGCGTGTCGTGCAGACTCGTCGCCGATGTGGCCGGCACACATCAGCGCCTCGACTTTGCCATCAAATGCGCCGCATTCGTAATTTGTTAATGAGACTCACGACATAGCCGCTGCTAAACGAAGTGCGAAAAGCCCAGAGCACGGTGTGAAAAAGAGCATGAGCAAGATCTCGTCTGCCTGGTCGTTCGGTCCCGCGTCTGCTCGTCTTTCGCGTTTTTTTGCGCCCGCGCTCCTCGCACCGACGATGCTGGCTGCCGTAGCGATGGTGCCTGCCGCCGCGCAAAGCACCTGGGTCGGATTTCCGAACGCCGAGGCCTCCATCCATCAACGCGTCGATGTCGATCGCAACTTCGTCAAAGAGTGGGAATCGCAGCCGCCCAAGGGCTTTCCGACGCTCTCGAAGCAAAATCTTGCCGCCTTGGCGACGGCCATCAAACTTTATGAAGGCGTGGTCGCCAAGGGCGGGTTTCCCGTCGTGCCCGACGAACAGCAGATGAGCATCGGCTTGTTTTCGCCGACCATTGCGCTGGTCAAGAAGCGCCTCGCGCTGTCCGCCGACATGCGCGACGACGACAGCGACATTTCGCAGAATTTCGACTACGGGCTCGAGAAGGCGGTGAAGCGCTTCCAAGCCTCCAACGGATTGAGCCCCACCGGCGTCATCGACAAGCGCACCGTCGCCGCTTTGAACGTGCCTGCCACCGTCCGGCTACGGCAGCTGAAGGTCAATTTCCAGCGTCTCACCGAGCTTGCGCGGACCGCGCCGAAAAAATACGTCGTCGTGAACATTCCAGCACAGCAGATCGAGGCCGTCGACGGCGACAAGGTCGTATCGCGGCACTCCGGTGTGGTCGGCAAGGTTGATCGCCAGACGCCCATCCTGCGCTCGTCCATCCATCAGCTGAACTTCAATCCGGTCTGGCATCTGCCGCCGACCGTGCTGTCGCAGGATCTGGTGCCGAAAGGCGCCGCCATGGCCGCAAAGGGCCAGGACGTGCTCGCCAAGTATGGCATCGACGCGCTCGACGCGCAGGGCCGCAAGGTCGATACTTCCAAGATCA
>JANLYD010000179.1:0-2436 GCA_031365465.1 Hyphomicrobiaceae bacterium | reverse complement strand
AGGCCATTCAGAAAGCCACTGCTCTCGCCGGGCTCGGCGTGCCACTCCATCCCGGCGCCGAAAAATTCTACAAGGAAGCCGGCCTGATCAAGTAAGCCTGACGCGTGAGTTACGGCGCTGTGGAGCGCCGTCGTCGTTGATCGACATCTGCTTTCACGAAGCGACGGTATCGGCTTGTGAAAGCAGAATACATATCGTCATCCGGCGCAGGCCGGGACCTACGACAAAAAGCCGGCATGCTTGCTCCCCGAACTGCGCAAAAAGTGCCCCCAACGTAGTCTAATGCTAACCTTGCTGAACGCTCGCGTGGGTCCCGGCCCACGCCGGGATGACGTGTCGGGGGTTGCTGGCGCTGCGCTTCAAAAACACGACAGGCAATCCCCGTGACAGCTGCGAGTTCTGAAAAATCAGCCGCCGAACTTGCCAAGCTCGAAGCCGAGCTCGATCCTGAAATGCAGTTTCGGCCGCTATCCATGCAGGCCGGTTGGTTGGTTGCAGGGCTGCTCTTCATCTTGTCCTGCTTTCATTACTACACAGCCGGCTTCGGCCTGTTGCCCGAGGTCACGCACCGCGGCATCCATCTGGCATTCGTGCTTGGGCTGATCTTTCTCGTGTTTCCCATGCGACGCGCCACGACGTCGATCGTGCCTCAGTCGAGCGTCCTGCATCCGCTGGGATTGCCGCTGATCGATTGGGTACTAGCGCTCGGTGCGGTGGCGGCCGCACTCTATGTGCCCTGGGTGTTCCAGGATCTCGTGTTCCGCGTCGGCAATCCCGATACGGCCGATTGGGTCATGGGCACGATCATGATCGTGGTGATGCTGGAGGCAACGCGGCGCGCTGTCGGTGGCGCTCTGCCGATCATCGCCATCGTGCTGATGATCTATGCGCTGTTCGGCCCGAATTTGCCGGGCATTCTCGCGCATCCCGGCAACAGTTGGAAAAGCATCGTCAACCATCTGTATCTCACCAGCCAAGGCATCTACGGCATCGCGCTGGGCGTGGTCGCTACCTACGTGTTCCATTACGTGTTGTTCGGCGTGCTGGCGACGCGCATCGGCCTCGGCCGGCTGTTCATCGATCTTGCGACGGCGCTTGCAGGCCGCTTCTCAGGCGGACCCGCGAAGGTGTCGATCTTCGCCTCCGGTCTGTTCGGGATGATCTCCGGTTCCTCGATCGCCAACACCGTCACCGTCGGCTCGCTGACCATCCCGATGATGATCCGCATCGGCTACCCCAAGCATTTCGCCGCCGCCGTCGAAGCCACCGCCGCGACGGGTGGACAGATCACGCCGCCGATCATGGGCGCTGCCGCATTCCTGATGGTCGAGTATCTGGGCCTGCCCTACCAAACCATCATCCTGGCGGCGATCGTGCCTGCGTGCATGCATTTCTTTGGCGTGTTCTGTCAGGTGCATTTCGAGGCCAAAAAGCTGGGCATGCAGGGCCTGGCTGAGGCCGATATACCCGATTGGCGTGCCGTCCTGAAGCGCGACTGGCCGGCGGCAGCGCCCCTGTTCGTGCTGCTGATGGTGCTGTTCTCGGACTTCACGCCCTATCTCGCGGCTTTCTGGGGCATTACCGCGTGCATCGTCGTCGGGTTGACCAATCGCAATCCCGTCGTCGCCGTCGGGCTCGTCGCAGCGCTCGGCGCAGCGATCGCTCTGGGTGTCGTCAACGAGTGGAGCGGCCTGCTCGCGATCTTCGGCGCGTGTTTCGCCGTGTGCGCGTGGTGGACAATCAAGCATGACGTCGGATACGCGCGCCTCATCGACATTGCGGACGCGTTCGTACTGGGCGCGAAGTATGCCATCAGCGTCGGCGCGGCGGCGGCGACCGTCGGCGTGATCGTCGGTGTGGTGACGCTGACCGGCATCGGCTTCAAGCTGTCCGACATCATCACCACGGCGGCGGCGGCAATGGCGGGTGGTATCGGCTCGCTGGTGCCGATCTGGATGTTCGACGGCGTGGGGCTCACCCTGTTCTTCACGCTCGTGCTGACTGCTATCGTGTGCCTGTTGCTGGGCTGCGGCGTGCCGACCACGCCCACCTACATCATCATGGTCACCATCGCGCAGCCCGCCCTCGCCAAACTCGGCGTCGCGCCCATCGTGTCGCACTTTTTCGTGTTCTATTACGGCGTGCTGGCAGACATCACACCGCCGGTGGCGCTCGCGGCGTATGCCGGGGCGAGCATGGCGGGTGCCGATCCGTTCAAGACCGGCAATACCGCGTTCCGGTTGGCGATGGCGAAAGCGCTGGTGCCGTTCGTGTTCGTCTACTCGCCGGCCATGCTGCTGGTGACGAAGGGCTTCACCTGGGCCGCGTTCGTCGAAACCACGACCGGGTGCGTGGTCGGGATCGTGCTGCTGGCAGCCGCACTCACGGGTTACGGGCTCGCGTACATGAAAACGTGGGAGCGGGCGCTGCTGTTCG
>JANLYD010000151.1:0-6395 GCA_031365465.1 Hyphomicrobiaceae bacterium | reverse complement strand
GCCCGTTTGGCGTTTTGACGATGCGTGCAGTGTGCGTGAAATGTCTTTGAATATGGGATTCCCCTCCCCCTCGTGGGGAGGGGTTAGGGGTGGGGGGCGGCCTGCTGCGACGGGGGCATTCGCCGGCTCATGGTCCAAGCGACCATCCCCCCACCCTAGCCCTCCCCCACCAGGGGGGAGGGGATCAATTCGGAGGGGAGTGCGACTGTGTGGCAGTTTTTATGACTTGTGCGCTTTGGCCGTGGCTCGCCTCAGCGCAAGGCTTTCATGCCGGCATAGAGGCGCGCTGCGGCTGACACGGCGCACAGGCACGCGAAGCTCGTGGCGATGATCACAAAGTGCGCCGGCCACAGGCACATCAGCGCAAATGCGATGATGGTTTCTGTGCCTTCAGCCAGTCCAGCAAGGTAATAGATGGATTTGTGCCCTTGTGCGGTCGTCGTGAGCCCGCGTTTGGTGGCGACAGCGGCGAATGCCAGAAACGTCGAGCCGCTCGCAATGAAGCTCGCGAGCAGCGCTGCTGCGGCCAGCGCATTCCCTGTCGGATCAGCACATGCGAAGGCGAGCGGGTATGCGGCGTAGATGAAAAAGTCGGCGGTGATGTCGAGAAATCCGCCGGCGTCGGTGGGTTTTGTGCGGCGGGCGATTGCACCATCCAGGCCATCGAGCAGGCGATTCGTGGCAAACAGTGCGAGGCCGGTCAGATAAAAGTTGCTGGCAACTGCGGCAGCGCCGCCGAGGCCGATCGCCAAGCCCGCTCCGGTAACGGCATTCGCGCTGACGTTTGCCTGTGCCAAGCGATCAGCGATTGCGTCGAGCGGCGGATCGATCCAGGGCCGCACGTAAGCGTCGAACATTGCGGGCTCCTTGACGGGGAGGACCAACGCTCGCCAGCCGCCGTCCACGACCGTCAGGAAATTCGTTGGCGTCGCGTCCCCGAGCGCGATTGACCACGGGCGGCGGAGGGTTAGTATCATGCTTTCCGTGTGCCAGGAGCAAGCGAGCGAATGTCCTCGACGCGATATCAGGCCACCACGCGGGGCATTCGCGTGACCGTGCTGCCGCAATATCTGGCCGACCAGTCCGACGCGGACGAGGACCGCTATTGTTGGGCGTACACCATCACGATCGAGAACGAAGGGTCGGAGACGGTGCGACTGCGGTCGCGCGTGTGGAAGATCACCGACGAGACCGGGCATGTGGAAGAGGTGCGGGGGCCGGGAGTAGTCGGGCAAACGCCGACGCTCAAGCCCGGGCAGCAGTTCAAATACACGTCGGGATGCCCGCTGCCGACGCCATCGGGTATCATGATCGGCAGTTTCCAGATGACCACCGAAGATGGCGAGTTGTTCGACGTGGCGGTGCCGGCGTTCTCGCTCGATAGCCCGGAGGGGCGGCGGGTGGTGAATTGACGCTCACAGCAGTCGCGTCGAGGCCGCAGTGGCGGTGGCGTTTTGCCCGAGACGGCAGTGGCGGCCACGAAAGCGATCGACTTGCAGTGCGCTTCGAGCTTTGTGACGGAACTGCTTGCAGGGTTCGACACCCGTCGCTATAAGCTCTCAACGGCGCTCCCATGGGGCGCCGTTTTTTCAGCCCTACTGAGCCGGACACGCGAGTTCGGATTGCCAAGGGTTGCAAATCATCGGTCGGGCGGAGCGTAGCGCAGCCTGGTAGCGCACTTGCTTCGGGAGCAAGGGGTCGGGAGTTCGAATCTCCCCGCTCCGACCAATGATTTCTCTAGGATTCTGCGAGTGGTGGCGGCGATGTTTGCCAAGCCAGCGGAGGAGTCCGCCAAGCTCATCGAGCATCCCGTTTAGGGCCGGTTAATCACCCTTCCTGGTTTGGCGACTGAGATCGAAGATCTATTTCGTCAGGTCTAAGAACTCGAGCACGTACCGAAATTGAGACTCCTCTCGCCATGACTGGCGTCACGGCCGTGTTCAGATCGGGGAAAATTGCGCCGATCACATGAGCTTTCCATCGATGGAGAGTTCTTTAATCCGTTTTTCCCAATCGAAGAGAGCCTTGTACCATTGCAACGTATAGCCGGTCGGATCGTCACCGCTGACGAGGCCGCGATCCAAGGCCTGTTTGATCTCGACGACGCCCTCGTGAACTCTCGTTTTTGCGGTGAACTCCAACACGCGCTTCAGTTTCGCAAAAGACAGATTATAGGTGCGCTTATCGGGATCGTCGGGAATGACGTGAACTTTCACATTGGGGATCACGTCGAGCACGAACTGGGCGAGCTGCTTGATTTGATAATTCATGCCGTCGTCGCCGACATTGAAAATCTCTCCGGCTACGAGCTTTGCATCGGCCTCAAGGCCTCGGGTCAGCACGTCGACGACATCGTTGACATGAATGAACGGTCGCCATTGTTCGCCCCCGCCCATGATGTAGATCACGCGATCTTTCCAGGCGCGTAACGTCATGACGTTGATGGCCAGGTCGAACCGCATGCGCGGAGCCAGCCCGAAAATCGTCGCATTGCGGAAAATGACAGGCTCGAACTCAGGCGATTTCAGCTTTTGCAGTTCTTGCTCGACATGCAACTTGCTCTTCGCATACATCGTTTGTGGTCGGCATTCGTCGGTCTCGATCAGCTCCGACTTCGCCCCGTGCCCGTAGACCGAAGCAGAACTCGAGTACACGTATCGCCGTACGCCGCGCGCGCAGGCAAGCTTGGCCAGCGCCGCGCCGCCCTCGAAATTGATCTGACGGGTGAGGTCTGGATCGATCTCCGCCGACAGGTCGTTGCTCAGGCCGGCGAGATCGATAACGCCCTCGATGCCGTTGAATATCTTGGGGTCGAGATTGCGAATGTCCTGCGTTACGATTTTGACCTTCGGATTACTCGACAAATCGCCGAGTTTATCCTTGCCGAAGAAATAGCGATCGACGGCGACGACATCAAAACCGCGGTTGACGAGAGTGCGGCACAAGGGGATCCCGACGTATCCCCCGGCTCCCATGACAAGAACGCGTTTCATTATTTATCCCCCCACATCATCGGAGTGCCCGGCTGAAAGCCTCGACAATGCCATCGCATTCAACAGTCGTCATGTCGTTGTAAATCGGTAGCGCAATCACCGAGGCGGCCGCCGCCTCGGAGATCGGAAGGGAAGCTGCAGTCGCACTGTAGATCGTCATCTGGTGACAGGCCGGACTATAGTACTTGCGCACGTGCAGATTCTCACGCGCCAGAAGTTCACAGAACGTATCGCGTGATTTGCCGATGATCGCTTCGTCGATCATGACCGGAAGATATAGCCACACTGGCTGTTGCCCCACCGGCGCGCGACCGATCCGCAGTCCATTGAAAGCAGTGAGGCCCTGCGCAATCCGATCTGCAGATGTGCGCCGAACTTTTGCGACGGCATCGAACGTCTTTAGCTGTTGGATGCCGATCAGGGCGGAGATCTCCATCATCTTTCCGTTGAAACCTGGTAGCGGGCAATCGGTACCGACCAAGCCGAAATTCCGAATCGTCTTTGCACGATCCATCAACACGGGATCGTGCGTGCAAAGGCAGCCGCCCTCCATGGTGGCGAACGCTTTGGTCGCGTGAAAGCTGAAGATCTGTGCGTCGCAATTGCCGCCGACGAGTTGGCCGCCAACGCGTGTTCCAAAGGCTGCCGCGCTGTCGCTGAGCAACTTTATTCCGTGACGCCGGGCGACCTCGCCGAGGCCTGCATAATCAGGCGCGATACCATAGGGGTCGACGGCGAGAATGGCTCTGGTCTGCGCGCCGATGCGGCGCTCGACATCGAGCGGATCGAGGCCGAACGACATGTCGTCGACGATCTCTGCAAACACGGGTGTGCCGCCGCTCCAGGCAACGGCATGGGGCGTCGCGGAAAAAGTGAACGAGGGAACGATGACTTCCCCGCCATCGACATCGGCTGCGCGAAGCATTGCCAACAGGGCCGCCTGTCCGCTCGAAAAAACAATGGTGGGCACGCCTAAGTAGGCGGTCAACTGGCGCTCGAACTCGACAACATGACGGCCATTGTTGGTGACCTGTCCGGTGGCAAGGCATGCCGCAAGCTCGTTTGCAAACGACTCCAACTTCGGAAACGTCGGGCGCACGATCTGCATGGGGGTCGAAAATACAGGGGGCAATGACGAAACTGACTGACCGCTTGTCATAATGGGATACCGTGTGTGGTAGAGGCTAGAGTGCTGTGGCGGCTAGAGTGCTTTAGCGGATGAAAACGGTACCAACAAGGAACGAGGACGATGAAAAGTACAAGGCCTGTCGTCATCGTCGGATGTGGCGGTCATGGTCGTGTCATTGCAGATATCGCGTTGTCGACCGGGCGGAACGTGGAATGCTTTCTCGACGATAGGCTGCAGTCCGTCCCCGGTAAAATTCCGGTGCGCGGTCCGGTTCGTAGCAGCATCTTCGAGTTGAAGGAAACCCACAGTTTTGTCGTCGGCATCGGCGATAGTATCATCCGGCGTCAACTGTCCGAGTTCATTCTCGATGCCGGGGGCGAACTCGAAAGTCTGGTCCACGTCTCCGCAATCGTCGGCAGTGACGTGGACATCGGATGCGGCACGGTCGTCATGGCAGGTGCAGTCATCAACACGGGCGCGCGCATCGGACGCTTCGTCGTCGTCAACACCGCCGCGACCATCGATCACGACGCGACTCTGGAAGACAATGTTCACATTTCCCCTGGTTGCCACCTTGCAGGCTGGGTCATCTGCCGCCGGGACAGCTTTATCGGCACGGGCGCCTCGATCATTCCGCGAGTGGTTGTCGGAGAGTATTCTTATGTCGCGGCGGGCGCGACCGTCATCGCTCCGGTCCGTCCGCATACGCTCGTTGCGGGTTGCCCGGCAACAGAAAAGAAAACGTTTAGTATCTGATTGCCATCCTGCCGATTATCCGAATACTCCGCCTGATACTCGAATATCAGCGATTTGCCCGGGTAAACAATTTTTTGAACGATTCGTAGTGTTGCCGGCCGACCAACAGACCGGTTGCACGATGTATAAATCGTCCGCGCCAGACAAGTGCAGGATCGAGGCGCACGGCTTGCAGGTAGCAACGAAATGCTTTGTCGTCGACGCCTGCGCCAAAGTACTTGTCACCCCAATCGACGTGATGACGTGCGCGGATGCGTGCTGAATGTGGAGAGACGTCGCGGCGCGGCGACCGGTCGAGAAAGCGATCGAGCACCTCGCCCGTTACGCGTTCGCCCATGCCGTCGCGGATTTTTGTTACATGCATGCCCTGCGGATGGACGCGATAGTCGGCGGTCACGGCATCGATGACGACAACGGGGGCCGTCTCCGCCATCGTCAGGTTCATATACCAATCGCAGAAATTCATGCCTGCCGGGATAGGGATCGCGCGCCGCCAATGGCCGGTGCGTCCAAGGATGGTCGGGGCCGTCACGAAATGCTGCGTGAGCATGGACTGGAAGCGATCGCGACAGCCGGGCGTCTCGCCATACTCAAGGGGGCCGGCGCACATGCCCGGCACGCCGTCGGGATCGATCATCATCACGTTGCTGCAGACAAAGGCGGCGTCGGGGTGGCGCTCGAGTGCCGCGACAGACTCGGTGAGAAAGTTGCGATGGTAACGATCGTCGTAATCGATGCGGGCGACGAAGTTGCCGCGCACGAGGCGGAACGCATGATTGATTGCCGCCGCAGCCCCCACGTTCTGCTCGAGCCGCGCATTCACGATCCGCCGATCGTCATAGCTGCGCACGATGGCCTGAGTGCCGTCCGTCGAGCCGTCGTCGGCCACGATGACCTCGATGTCGTCGCCGCCCTCCAGCGCCAGCACGCTGTCGAGACACTCGCGTATATAGCGCTCGCCGTTGTAGACGTTGACGATGATGGAGATCAACGGGTCTTATCCGACATCGTTTTCGCGAACGGCATTGTCGTCATCTCACTCCGTTTGGAATTGTCGAAAAGTAAAGCATCCGGACCAATATATTCTATCACCGAAATTCGTGACGTAGTTGAACCGATCGAGTCAAACGGTCAGTCATGGGGCTAACCTGACAAAACCTCGATCAAATTTCACTTAGGCTGCGGGCAGCAGCCCAGACGACACCCGAGGTGTTCTCTTCACGATTAGGTTCTTCTCGACGGCATTTGTAGTCGCGCCGCCTGCCATCCGGCAATGCAAATCTGACGCGACTCTCTTTTCGGCATTCGGCGAGTATTGCACCCCGCGGGAGTGTCTTGGTTTGAACTCTCGCCCCCTATGAGATCGCTTTGTCCGAGGCCTATCTCCATGCTATCCGAAGACTGAACTAAACAAAGCGTGTTGGTTCATGAAGCATTATCGGTAGGAAAGTATCTTGCAGGAAGACAAATTTTTTTTTCTGAATGGCCTCCGCGGACTTGCTGCCTTTTGGGTTTTG
>JANLYD010000131.1:0-3842 GCA_031365465.1 Hyphomicrobiaceae bacterium | reverse complement strand
CACGGTCGGGGGCTTGAACGGCCTGAGATCCCGCCAAGAGGGGAGGGGGCCGTCCGATACCAGCGCGGCGCCTGTCTTGGGAGACGCCCCTCTTCACCGAGGCAAGGGCTCCGGCAGGCGCCGCGAAGCCCCACCGAGGATTGTCCCATGGCCGACAACGCCCGCCGCACCGGACCAGCCCTCGAGGCGCACCAGCAGTTCCTGCTATGGCTGGTGCCAACCATCGAGAAGTTTCCACGCTCGCAGAAATTCCTGCTCGGCGATCGCATCCAGGCCACGGCCCTCGACGTGCTTGAAGCACTGATCGAAGCAACCTACACGCGCGACCGCCGCGCGCATCTCGCCCGCGCCAACCTTGGCCTCGAAAAGCTGCGCCACTTCTTCCGCCTCGCTGTCGAGTTGAAGCATATCGAGGGCCGCCGCTACGAGCACGCCGCTCGCACTCTGGACGAGATTGGACGGCTCGTCGGCGCCTGGGCCAAAGCTCACGCCACCCACAACGGCACCGGCACACAGCATGGCCAAGAGGCACACTGATCTATTCCGACGGATCGTCAGCTTCGCGGCCCTGCGTGGCGCGGCCAAGAGAGCCGTGCGCGGCAAGCGCAAGAAACCCGGCGCCAGCGCCTTCATGGCCAACTTCGAGCACGAGGTTCTGCGGCTTGAACGGGAGTTGCGCGATGGCAGCTATCGCCCCGGTCGCTATGTCGAGATAGAAGTGCATGATCCGAAGCACCGGCTCGTGTCGGCAGCACCGTTCCGCGACCGCGTCGTGCACCACGCCCTCTGCGCCGTCGTCGAGCCGATCTTCGAGACGGGCTTCATCGACAACACGTTCGCGAACCGCAAGGCCAAAGGCACCCATGCCGCCATCGCGGCTTATGAACGCTATCGCGACCGCGACGCCCACGTCCTGCGCTGCGACATCTACCGCTACTTCCCGTCGATCGACCATGCCATCATCAAGGCCGAGTTCCGCCGCCGCATCAGTTGCGGGTCAACCCTATGGCTGATGGACACGATCATCGACGGCTCGAACGCCCAGGAGCCCGTCGAACTGCACTTCCCCGGCGACGATCTACTCTCGCCATTGGAGCGCCGCCGCGGTCTGCCGATCGGCAATCTGACCAGCCAGTTCTCGGCGAACCTCTATCTCGACCGGTTCGATCATTGGGTGACGGAGGTGCTGCGGGCACCGTATGTGCGCTACGTCGACGATTTCGCTTTGTTCCACGACGATCTGGCCGTGCTGGCCGAATGGCGAGGGCGCATCGACGGCTATCTCGGCGGCCGACGGCTGAAACTGCATCCACGCAAGACGGTCGTCTTGCCGACGGCAGAGCCAGCGGCGTTCCTCGGATTTTTGCTGTCGCCCGAAACGGGTCCGGCCGGCCGGCGAGCCGTCTCGCGCGGCCATCGGCAACTCCCCGAAGACAACGTCCACCGCTTCCGCAACCGTCTGCGAGGCCTGCGCGACCAGTGGCGCCGAGGCAGCGTTTATGCAAGTCATGTTGATGCGCGCATCCGCGCTTGGATTGCCCATGCCGATCAGGCCGACACGTGGCGGCTGAGGCGCGCAATCTTCAATGGGGGTCGGTTCGAGGATCAACGCGGATAGGTCTCGTGCCAATCGGACGAGATATTTTGCATCCATCAACGCCGCAGATGCCCAATTCCATGATGCCATTTCGACCGCATTCGAGTTCCCAATCCGGACATGCCGCGCAGCGTTTTCGAGGTCCGCTGTCCGGTCAGTTTTGGCCCGAAGGACTCGAACCGACCGAGCGCCAAAACCGGTCGGTTTCAGGGCGGCAGCTTCCGGCGGCAATGGTCTGCTCGTCAACCGGTCGGTTTCGGGCCCGCGCATAGTTACCCGCACGCGATTGACCGAGCAGCTGATGTCTGCGGAATGCGCAATCGAGTCAGGCCTACATTGTGCCAGATGGACTCGGAACGGCATTGGCGCCGATCTGTGGGTGCCAGTTGGAGTCCTTCCAGCGAGCATGGGATGTTCATCGAGCCAAAGGCCCCGCCAGAAGCGGCCGGGGCTCCAATCGCCCCGGCTGCCGCAGTTACACGTCGGTCTTCTCTGAAATCTCAAGTGCATCGTCTACTTCGATGCCCAGGTAGCGCACAGTACTTTCGATTTTCGTGTGACCAAGCAAAAGTTGTACCGCTCTGAGGTTGCCCGTTCTGCGGTAAATCAACGTCGCCTTCGTGCGGCGCATCGAGTGCGTGCCGAATGCCAATGGGTCCAGCCCGATACTTGCCACCCATTCGCCGACGAGTCGAGCATACTGTCGTGTTGTCAAATGTTCGCCTGGGCCACGACGGCCGGGAAACAAGCACTGGCCAGCGGTTCGACCCGTCTCCCGCAAGTAGACATCGATGGCTTCGCGGGTCAGGTCGGTCAATTCGAAGCGAACCGGCCGCCCTGTTTTTGATTGCCTCACCGTTGCTCGATCGGCGGTGCGCCCATGCGGGGCAACATCGTCGACGCCCAAGGCGACAAGATCACAGCCGCGCAGTTTGCTGTCGATGGCCAGATTAAACAACGCGAGGTCGCGCGTTCGGTTGTCGGTTTTCATTCTGGTGCGGATCGACCAGATGTGGCTGACTTTTAGCGGCGGCTTGGGCCCCACTAGCTTGCCCTTGTTCCATGGCGGGCGGCGCGGAGGCTTCGCAGGGGCGGCTGTGTCGTTGTCGTTCATGATAGATCTCCTTGTTGAGACCCAGCATGCAGCGTGCGGTGGTCAATCTGGCCGCGATGGCCAACCTGATTCATTCATAAGGTTACTTTCGACACGCAGACGCGTCGCGCCACATGTCCTGTGAGTATAGGCTGCACTCTATCGATCAACGAAGGCAAACATCGGTGCAAGCTGTGTGAAGGAGACGAGCATGAAAGATCAACGCAAGCAACCGAGCCACTTCGTGCAGGTCGCCCGCCTTCGCATCGAGACCACGATAATCGGCATTGACGCCGATCATGATGCCGACGACGCTGGCGTCGAGCGAGAGGCCATTGAAACAGCGTCGTCACTTGCTGAGGCGGACTGGAAACTTCTGCCTTTCGATCGGGGCGCCTACGAACCGCACGTTCAAGCGATCATTTCTCAAGAAGAAATCACTGAGATGGCCGAGATCGGCAGCAAAGCCAGTATCAAGTCGCTGGTCGATGCCAATCAGGACACGCGCTATCTTTTGCTCAAGGCCGACTGCGCGACCGGCGAAGCCACAGTGGTTCTGCAGCCATGGTTCAATGTTGAGGAGCCCAACTTGTTGACGTCGGACCTCTGCAAGGCGTGGCTCATGGCGCTTGAAGATCTCGGGCTGACACACATGTCCGATCGCCTCGACGACCTGGCGGCCGGTGCCCCACGAACGCCGTCGGACCGAATTTTGTTCGCACCGAAAGCCTCGCGCCAACCAAAGAAATGAGCCAGTTGGGCTGACTGGCCGAACAAAGTATGGCCGGTCACTCATCCCCCGGAACCGTCCGGACCGCGTGCGGGTCCCTGAGCACCCAAGTGCTCGACCGAACCGAGATTGACTTCCGCTGGTGCGCCAGCATGATGAGTGGCGGTCGGGATCGGTGACGAGTCCTTCGGGCCAAGGGCGGCCGTCGCAATTTGGAGGTCCAGACGCTTGCCCGGCGTCAGCTTTCTGGATACGTTAGACGAAGGTCACTGTTGATCGGATTAAGTCGAAAAGTGATCTCTCTGATGTCGGCATGAGCCCGTTTTATCTGGGTCGAGCCGACTTCCGAGCCGCCTTGTCTGTGCCCGTCAATCTTACTTGAGGAGAAATAGCATGACGAGTCACGCAGAGGACAACCCATC
>JANLYD010000118.1:0-2225 GCA_031365465.1 Hyphomicrobiaceae bacterium | reverse complement strand
CGTCGGCGCCGTTTCGATGGCCTGCCTGTCGCACCTTGGCTTCCGCATGATCGGCGTCGATGTCAGCCGCGAGAAAGTCGATGCGATCAAGGCCGGCGTCTCGCCGATCGTTGAAGAGCGCCTTGGCGAATTGCTGGCGGATGGCGTTCGTCTCGGCATGATCGATGCGACGCAGAACCTCGTCGCCGGTGTTCTGCAGTCAGACGTCACGTTCCTTTCGGTCGGCACACCAACGTCGAAAGACGGCGGCTGCGATTTTACGTATGTGCGCCAAGCCAGCCGCGCTATCGGCCAGGCCATCGCCATGAAATCCGACTATCACGTCGTCGTCCTGCGCTGCTCGGTGCCGCCCGGCACCACGCTCGACGTCGTCGTTCCAGAAATCGAACAGGCCTCCGGCAAGAAGCTTGGGCCCGACTTCGGCGTCTGCTTTAACCCGGAATTCCTGCGCGAAGGCGTCGCCGTCGCAGACTTCTTCGATCCCCCCAAGACGGTTGTTGGCGCTTCGGACGCCCGCGCTCAAAGCACGGTCACGGCGATCTATGGCGCCGTTGACAAGAACGTCATCTTCACGTCGATCGAAGCGGCCGAAATGGTCAAGTACGTCGACAACGTCTGGCATGCAACGAAGGTCGCTTTCGGCAACGAAGTTGGCCGCTTGTGCAAAAAGCTCGACATCGACAGCCACGACGTCATGAACATTTTCGTCAAGGATCTGAAGCTCAACTTATCGCCATACTACCTGAAGCCGGGTTTTGCTTTCGGCGGCTCGTGCCTGCCTAAGGAAGTTCGCGCCGTCAGCCACATCGCTCACGCCATGGGCGTCAACGTTCCGCTGATCGATGCTTTGACGGTCAGCAATGCCCGCCATATCTCGGAAGCGATCCGCATGCTGCAACCGTTCGCCGGCAAGCGCTTCGGGTTCCTCGGCGTCACCTTCAAGCCCGCGACCGACGACATGCGCGAAAGCCCAACGCTTGATGTCATGGCGAGCCTGCTCAACGCTGGCGAGACGATCCAGGCTTACGATCCGAACCTGAACTTCGGGCCGTTGCTGCAGCATCAGATCGATTATGTGCGTCACGCTGTCCCCGCCCAGGCCGCTCTGATGGACAATCTCGAAAAGTTGACCGTGAAGAGCGCCGCTGAACTGGTTGCTGGTTCCGATATCGTTGTCGTCTCGCATGCCACGGAAGAATTCCGCAAAGCCGTCACCGAGCGCAATAAAAATATCCACGTTCTCGATCTGGCGCGCCTTTTTAAGGTATTGCCCAAGGACGAAACCTATCAGGGCATCGCCTGGTAAAGCCTCAATCCCGCTAATTGGAATAAGGGAAAGCGGCCGCATTCGAGCCGCTTTTCTTATGCGCTATTAGATAAAATTCGAAGCAATTTTTATGAAAAACGCCATAGCGCTCTGCACGTTATATCAGAAGATAGCGTGTAATTGTGATGGGAGTACCGAAGGACTGCGCGCGCTTTGCGTTCGCATTCCGTATCGGGCCGAGAGATCTGTGTGGGAGAGAGTTGCGGAAAATGAGCGAGAAACACGAAGTAGAGAAAGAGGACGGCGACCGCGCCGAAGCGCCGATGGGGCTTCGCGATAGCGTCAAAGAAAACGAAGGCGGCGGCGATGGCGATCGCGGTTCGTCATCTTCGGCTAAGGAGATGCTCGTAGACGGCAGTTTTGAGCAATCAAAGGTTGCGGCGAATTCGTGGACCCACACCGACACCGTCGGCGGCTGGAAATCGGATACGCAAATTGAAACGTGGGGCAAAGGCTTCTACGGCATTAAAGCGGCCGACGGCGATAAATTCGCCGAGCTCGATTACGACAACCGCCAGTCCAACATCTATCAGGATGTGAAGACGGAAGCGGGCGTCGAGTACACGTTTGCCTTCGATTCGATGAAGCGGCCCGACAGCAAGGAAGGCTCAGACACCGTCCTAGTGTTCTGGAACGGAAAGCAAGTTGGTAAGGTCGAGCCAGGCAAGGAATGGTCCAAGGCAGAATTTAAAGTCGTCGGCACCGGTGGCAACGATCGCATCGAATTTCGCGAAGAGTCTGGTGATAACGACAGCTATGGCGGTCTCATCGACAACGCCTCGTTGAAGTCCACGGGCCGCGTCGAAAAGGAAACTGCCGAAAAAGCTGCTAAGGCCGCTGCCGACAAGGCCGCTGAGGCCGCTAAGGCTGCTGCTGAAAAAGCCGCTGAAGCCGCCAA
>JANLYD010000003.1:0-63532 GCA_031365465.1 Hyphomicrobiaceae bacterium | reverse complement strand
AGGTGGACTCGCTCGGTGTCAGACAGCCCCGCCAGCATCTTGACTTGTATATCGCGCACGACCGGGGCGGCAGCCGCCAGCGCAAGCTCGCCTGCGGTTTGCAGATGCAGGCGGCGAGACCGCCGATCGCCCTTTGCGATTTCGCGCCGAACGTAACTCTTGACCTCGAGCCGGTCGACGACGCCGCCGGTGGTGACGCGGTCGAAGGCGATGATGGTCGCGAGCGTCGCCTGATCGAGGCCGGGGCGCGCGGCGATTGCCGTTAGGGCGGCATACTGCACGGAGGTGAGACCCCCGCCGGTCTTCGCCATCTCGCTGTCGAAGATCGCCTGCGACGCCTGATGCATGCGGCGGATCAAAAACCCGGGCATCCCGTAAATCTCGAGCTCCAACTCAGGCGTTGCTGCCGGGCCCGCTCGTTCGTCGCCTTGCTTCAAGGCATTTCTCCGTCAGCCGTGGGGTCGACATCGACCGCGGCGCCCGCATCTCCAGTGTGACGCCGAAACAATATCCGCATCGGGCATATTGGCAAGAATTATCATCGTCAGAATGCTGCCGAAACTTGGCCGGGACACCGAACGGGATCGGTCGAGAGCGACACGGATCGGGTTGACCTGAGTAGATAGTTATGATCCATAACTATATTGAAAGAGCGTGCGTAACCATTGCGCAACGCCTAGCATCCGGAACCAACCGGGTGCACGTCCACGACGCCCGGAACCAGCCGGTCGCTCAGCGACATAAAAATTACGGGCAACGGACCCTCAGGGAGTGAGACAATGTCATTTATCGTTCGCACCACAGTTCGGACTCTGCTTTCGACTGGCGCGCTGTGTGCCGCCATGGCCGTGTCGGCTGAGGCTCAGCTAAAAGTCGGCATCACCGTGTCACAGACCGGCCCGGCCGCAGCGCTTGGCATTCCGCAAAAGAATACGGTCGCGCAGTTGCCGAAAGAGATCGAGGGTCAGTCGATCGAATACATCGTGCTCGATGATGCCACCGATCCGACGAAGGCTGTCGCAAACGCCCGCAAGATGATTGCCGAAAACAAGATCGACGTCCTCATCGGCTCGTCGGCCACTCCGGCGACGATCGCACTGGTCGACGTGGCAGCCGAAACCAAGACGCCCTACTGCGCGATGGTGCCGACGAAGGGCACGGTCATGCCCATGGACGACAAGCGCAAGTGGGTATTCAAGGCGCCGCAAAACGACGCCATCATGGCCGAAGCTGTGGCCGATCACATGGCGGCGGCCGGCATCAAGACGGTTGGCTTCCTCGGCTATACCGACGGTTACGGCCAGGGTTGGCTCGACGAGGTCAACGCGATCTTCCCGAAAAAGGGGATCACCGTTCTCGCCACCGAACGCTTTCAGCGCACCGACACCAGCGTCACCGCCCAAGGCCTCAAGATCCTGTCGACGACACCAGATGCGGTGCTGATCGCGGCCTCCGGAACGGTCGCCGTGATGCCGCACAAAACGCTGCGCGAGCAGGGTTATACCAAGCCGATCTATCAGACGCACGGCATCTCCACGATGGAGTTCGTTCGCGTCGGCGGCAAGGATGTCGAAGGCACGATCTTCCCGGCAGGCCCCGTCGTGGTCGCCAGCCTGTTGCCCGACAGTCATCCGTCGAAGGCCGCCGGCCTCGCCTACATCAAGCAGTACGAAGAGAACAACAAGTCGCCGTTCGCTGGCTTCGGCGCCCATCTCAACGATTGCGCGACGTTGATGCTGGCTGGCGTGAAGCCGGCACTTGCGAAGGCAAAGCCGGGGAGCGAAGAGTTCCGCTCGGCCCTCCGTGACGCGGTGGAAACCTCCAAGGAAGTCGTGGCGACGCACGGCGTCTACACGTTCTCGCCCACCGATCATGCCGGCCTCGACAAACGCAGCCGCGTGCTGATCAAAGTCGAAGGCGGCAAGTGGACGCTCGTGCCCGAGACGAAGTGACACCGATCAAAGTGCGTCCACGACCTCCAACATCAAGCCGACCCTGAGGTCTTTCACTCCCCCTGGTGGGGAGGGGTTAGGGGTGGGGGGCTCTCTCCAGCGATGCGACCGTCGAAAAAGTCCCCCCACCCCAACCCTCCCCCCCAAGGGGGGAGGGAGTTCCGTCGACGCCGTGGCGCGGTCGTCGCGTGTCCGATCGTCAGCGGATGCGTCGTCGGTGACCCCACCACACCTGCCCGTGCTGACGTGACCGTCCCCTCCCCCCTCGTGCGGGAGGGACAGGGTGGGAGGCATTGCATATCCCGCCGTCACCGACGCAGATTCCTGTGAGCGGGAGTGCGGCGGCATGAACGCGACCATCGCGCTGTTTCTGGCGCAGGACGGCATCATAAACGGGGCGATTTATGCGCTCGTCGGCGTGACGCTGGTGCTAGTGTTCGCCGTGACGCGCGTAATCTTCGTACCGCAAGGCGAGTTCATCGCTTGGGCCGCACTTACGGTCGCGGCGCTCGAAGCGGGCACGGTTCCGGGTACGGCGTGGTTGCTGCTGGTGCTCGGCATCGCCACTGCGGCGCTGGACATTATCCGCGACGGCCGCGAGGTGACGCTCAGGCAGGTGGCAACGTCACTGATGCTCGACGTCGCGTTGCCCAGCGCGCTGTTGCTGACCGTCATCTGGCTGGCGCCGTTAAAGCTCGGCCTCGCCTTCAACGTGGCCATCACCCTCGCGTTGCTCGTTCCGATGGGGCCGCTCGTCTATCGCATTGCGTTCCAGCCATTGGCCGATGCGTCGGTGCTCGTGTTGCTGATCGCATCGATCGGCGTGCATTTCGCGCTCGTCGGGCTCGGCCTCGTGTTCTTCGGCGCTGAAGGCGTGCGCACCACGCCGCTGCTCGCTGGCGCATTCGCGGCGGGACCGTTGATGATCAAGTGGCAGAGCCTCGGCGTACTCGTCGTCACGGTGCTGGTGCTATGCGGACTGTACGTTTTTTTCGAACGCACGATGTTGGGCAAAGCGCTGCGGGCGACTGCGGTCAATCGGCTCGGCGCGCGCCTCGTCGGCATTCCCGTGGCCTCGACGGGCCGCATCGCGTTTGCGCTGGCGGCGGCGATCGGGGCGGTGTCCGGCATTCTGATCGGTTCGCTGACGACGATCTATTACGACTCTGGATTCCTGATCGGTCTCAAAGGATTTGTCGCCGCTATCATCGCGGGGTTGCACAGCTATCCGTTGACGGCGCTGTCGGCATTGTTCGTCGGGTTGCTCGAATCGTATTCGGCTTTCTTCGCCAGCGCCTTCAAGGAAGTGATCGTGTTTTCGATCATCATTCCCGTGCTGATCTGGCGATCGCTCGCCAGCGGCCCTCATCACGACGAAGACGAGGAGGCGTGAGATGAGTGCGCGGCTCAACTCGTGGCTGGTGCGACTGCTCGCGGTGGCGGCCATCGCGGCGTTTCCGCTGATCCCCGGCGTGCCTGAGTTCTGGGTGACGCTGGCCGGCTACATCGGCCTGTCCAGCCTCGTCGCTATCGGCCTGGTCCTGTTGACGGGCGTCGGCGGCATGACGTCGTTCGGGCAGGCGGCGTTCGTCGGCTTCGGCGCGTACACGACCGCGATCCTCACCACCAAATTCGGTATCTCGCCCTGGGCCACGTTGCCGGCAGCGTTACTGGCGACGGGTGCCATGGCGTTGCTGATCGGCGTCGTCACGGCGAAACTGTCGGGGCACTATCTGCCGCTCGGCACCATCGCCTGGGGCATCAGCTTCTACTATCTGTTCGGCAACATCGAAGCGCTCGGCCGCTACGACGGCATCTCCGGCATCCCCGCGTTTTCCATCGGCGGCTCGTCGCTCATCGACGCGCGCGCCGTATTCTACCCGATCTGGATCTCGGTGCTGATCGCGGTCGTCCTCAGCGAAAACCTGCTCGACAGCCGCATGGGCCGCGCGGTGCGAGCCTTGCGCGGAGGCAGCATCGCTGCGGAAAGTTTTGGCGTCGACACGGCGCGCGCGAAGCTGGTGATCTTCGTCTACGCGGCATTGTTGGCGGGGTTGGCCGGCTGGCTCTATGCGCACGTGCAACGATCCGTCAGTCCGTCGCCGTTCGGCATCAACGCCGGCATCGAATATCTGCTGATGGCGGTGCTTGGCGGCTCCGGCTATGTGGTCGGCGGCGTGCTGGGCGCGGGCATCGTCACCGTCCTCAAAGATCAACTGCAGAATATCCTGCCGAAGTTGATCGGCATCGGGGGCAATTTCGAATCCATCGTGTTCGGCATTCTCATGGTCGCCGTCTTGCAGGTGGCGCGGCAGGGGTTGTGGCCATTCATTCTGCAGGTGCTGCCGAAACCCGCCGACAAGATCATCGATGCCGCCGCCATCCCACTGTCGCATCGGCCGGTGCCGGCGAAGGGCAGCCCGTTGCTGGTGATCGACAAGGCCCGCAAGCAGTTCGGCGGCCTCGTCGCGGTCAACGACGTGAGCTTCACGCTGAAAGCCGGCGAAATCGTCGGCGTCATCGGGCCCAACGGCGCGGGCAAGAGCACGCTGTTCAACCTGCTGACCGGGGTGCTCGACGCAACGGCGGGTGTGATCAGCTTCGGCGGTCAGCGCATCGAACGTCTCCCGGCGCGCGGCATTGCCAAGCTCGGCATCGCCCGCACGTTCCAGCATGTGAAGCTGGTGGGCGCCATGACCGTTTTGGAAAATGTCGCCATCGGTGCGCATCTGCGGACGCGACCTGGCGTCGTCGCCTCCATGCTGCGATTGGATCGGGCCGAAGAGGCGCGCATGCTGGCGGAAGCCGCGCGCCAGTTGCAGCGCGTCGGGCTCGGCGCGCACATGCACAAGCCAGCGGGATCGCTTGCGCTGGGGCAGCAGCGGGTCGTCGAAATCGCGCGCGCTCTGTGTCTCGATCCGGCGTTGCTGTTGCTCGACGAACCCGCCGCCGGCCTGCGCTTCAACGAAAAGCAGCAATTGGCTGAGTTGCTGTCGCGCTTGCGGGGCGAGGGAATGACGATCCTGCTGGTCGAACACGACATGGATTTCGTCATGAAGCTGACCGACCATCTGGTGGTGCTGGTGTTCGGCACCAAGATCGCCGAGGGCACGCCGGCCGAAATCGCCGTCAATCCGCAGGTGCTCGAAGCCTATCTCGGAGGCGTCGAATGAGCTTCGCTTCTGATGTGGCGCCACTGTTTCAATCCTGGGCGGTCCCGTGTCTGCGGCGCACAATTTTGCCAAGTGCAAAACTATGCATCGCGCGCGCAATGACAAATGAAAACAACTGCTGTCATCCCGTGCGCGGCGCAGCACTCTTGTGGTGCGACGCAGACACGGGACCGCACAGACCTCACACCAATCGAGCGGCACACTCCGGTGCATCTTTACAAAGTGCAAAACGAACCATCGCGCATACAACGGCAGCCGTGAAATTTCACTGACATCCCGGGCGCGGTGCTGCGTGGAGAAAAGCGGATCGGTGCGACGCAGACCCGGGACCGCCCCGGCCTCACACCGTTCGAGACACGCGACCGACCCGCCCCGCCCCGGCATCACCCGAGCGAGGCTCTCCATGAGCACGCCCATTCTCAAAGTCTCCGGCGTGTCGGTGAATTACGGCCGCGTCGAAGCGGTGCGTGGCGTGTCCCTCGAGATCGCCGAAGGCAGCATCGTCACGGTCATCGGTGCCAACGGCGCGGGCAAGACGACGTTGCTCAACGCGATCATGGGCGTGCTGCCGGCCGCCGGCGACATGGCGCTCGACGGCCGCGCTCTCGGCCGCAGTCTGGTCGAAGCGCGCGTCGGCCAGGGGCTCTGCCTCGTTCCCGAAAAGCGCGAACTCTTCACGACAATGAGCGTCGAAGACAACCTGCGGCTCGGCGCCTACCGGTTCGGCACGAGTGCCGTCGCCGATGGCTTGCGCGAAGTGTTCCGGCGCTTTCCTCGCCTCGAAGAACGACGCCGCCAGGAGGCGGGCACCTTGTCCGGCGGCGAGCGGCAGATGCTCGCCATGGGCCGCGCGTTGATGAGCAAGCCGCGGCTGCTGATGCTCGACGAACCCAGCCTCGGCCTCGCGCCGCTGATCGTCAAAGAGATCTTCCACATCGTCACCGATCTCAGTCGCGCCGGCGTGTCGATCCTGTTGGTCGAGCAGAATGCCCGCGCCGCGCTCCAGGTTGCAGATCACGCCTACGTCATGGAACTCGGGGAGGTCACGCTGCAGGGACCAGCAGCCCAACTGGCAGCCGACCCGCGCGTCATCGAGAGTTATTTGGGACTGGGTGGCGGACGCAGCTGAACCGTGAGACGTTCGCAGGCGTCGGCCAACGGGCTGGGGGAGCCACCATGCACAGTTTCGACTACATCGTCATCGGGTCGGGATCGGCGGGCGGCGTACTGGCATCGCGATTGTCCGAGAATCCGGCGACCCGCGTGCTGCTGCTCGAAGCCGGCCGGGCCACGCACGTCTATTCGCAGTTTCCGATTAGTTTTGGCTTGCTGATCAACAACGCGGCGGCCAATTGGCTGTATCAATCAGAACCCGAACCCGGCACCAACAATCGCACCATTCCTGTGCCGCGCGGCAAACTGCTCGGCGGGTCGAGTGCGATCAACGGGCTCGTCTGGGTCCGCGGGCAGACGCTCGACTATGACACCTGGGCGCAGATGGGCGCGCGCGGCTGGAGCTGGCAGGACGTAGCACCGCTGTTCGATCGCATCGAAGACTTTGAACGACCGGGCGCGCTGGGTCGCGGTCGAGGCGGACCGGTCCACGTCTCCGAAGTGCCTGATCAGAACCCGCTCTACGATGCACTGTTCAAAGCAGCCAACGAAGCCGGCTATCGCACCAATCCCGATTACAACAGCGAAGACCAGGAGGGCATCGCCAAGACGCAGGTCAACATTCGCCGTGGCCGCCGCATGAGCATCCACCATACCTACCTCCGGCAGGCTATGCGCCGTCCCAATCTCGAAGTCGTCACCGAAGCGCCGGCGCGCCGACTACTGCTCGAAGGTACCCGCTGCACCGGTGTCGAATACGAACATCAAGGCCAGCGAATCGTCGTGCGGGCCGGCCGCGAGGTGATCGTATCGGCGGGCGCGGTCGCCACGCCGCAGTTGCTGGAGCTGTCCGGTATCGGCCGGCCCGAGGTGCTCACAGCGCACGGTATTCCGGTGCAGCACTCGCTGCCCGCCGTCGGCGAAAACTTTCGCGACCACATCAATGCCCGCATCCAGTGGCGCGTGACGGATGCGCGGGTCTCCTACAACCACATGGCGCGTGGCATCGGCTCGGTGCAGCAAGCTATGAAATATGCGCTGACCGGCGGTGGGTTTTTCAGCCTGCCGTCGGCGCCGCTTGTTGCCTTTCTCAAGACGCGCCCTGATCTGGCCTCCCCCGATGTCCAGATGCATCTGGTGCCCTACGCCGTCAAAGATCCCAAGCGCCGCAAGCTCCACGACATCCCGTCGATGACCATCGCCTGCTATCAGTTGCGCCCGGAAAGCCTCGGGTCGATCCATATCCGCTCGGCAGACCCCGACGTGCCGCCGGCGATACGTTTCAACTTTCTGGCTGATCGCATCGACCAGCAGACCACGCTCGACGGTTTCAAGATGATGCGCCGCATCGTCGCCGCGCCCGCGATGGCCGCGCTGCGCGGCGCTGAACTGTCGCCCGGTACCGACGTCGCGACCGACGAGCAGATCCTCGGTTGGATCCGCAACACCTCGCAGACGGCCTATCACCCCATCGGCACCTGCCGCATGGGTCCCGCAGGCCCCGGCACCGTGGTCGACGACAAATTGCGGGTGCACGGACTACACGGTCTGCGCATTGCCGACGCATCGATTTTTCCGACCATGCCGTCGGGCAACACCAACGCGCCCTCGATCATGGTCGGCGAAAAAGCCGCCGATTTGATCCGGGCTACAACGTGAGGAAGGTTCTATCCCACCTGCCGCTTGGCGGCACGTAGGCGACCGCCGTCGGGCGCTGCGCGGAGGCAGGTGGGCATCTGAAGCGCCACTTGAGTGCCCGCCCCGGCCGGAGCGCGACCAGCGCGTGAAGCCCAAAAATGCCCCTTACTCCCCAGCGCCAGCGACAGATGCCGTCGAACGGCGCGCCTGAACCGGGCGGAGATACTTTTTCGGCTTGGCGGATGTCGTTTCGTCAGCCGCGCTGGCGACTGCCGCGCCGCCACCGCCGAATTTCGACCAGGTCACAGTCACCTTGGTGCCGACGCCGACTTTGCCATAAAGGTCGAGAACGTCCTGGTTATACATCCGCACACAGCCCGACGAGGCCGACGTGCCTATGGTCCACGGCGCGTCCGTGCCGTGAATGCGGTACATGCTGGATCCCAGGTACAAAGCACGGTTGCCCAGCGGGTTCATCGGATGGCCACCCGGCACCCACATCGGCAAGCGAGGGTTCTTGGCGCGCATGGTCGGGGTCGGCGTCCATGACGGATTTTCGCGCTTCTGGCTGACGCTGGTGACGCCCTGCCAGCGCGCGTCTTCACGCGGGATGGCGATCGGATAGCTATTTGCCGTGCCCGCGCCCGTCACGTGATAAATCTTGCGGTCCCCGAAACTGACGATCAACTCGCCGGGCCGGAACGTCGATGGGAATCGCACTGACTGCTTGCCTGTGCCTCCCACACTCTCGTCGCCGCCCCAATCGAAGAACAGCGACTGGGCCTGCGCAGCCGAGGTCGCACAGATGCCTGCGGCCAAACCCAACAGGACACCACCGACGACACGAAGGCTCGACACGTGACGGATCATCACTCTGGCTCCAGTTTGTTGTACGGCGCAGGGTTCAGGCCTGGACGCCGGATTCGGCCACTTCGGCCCACGATTAAGTTCTCGGCCGTTATGGTCAAAGAATATTTAACGACGGCGGCGCGGGCTCGTTTTTCAGTGTTCGCATGTGCCACAGGAAGCCCAGCGTAGCAACGCACCTGCGGCCACACCAAGCGCCAACGACGACAGTTGTGTCATGATCAGTTTACGTATGTGTGGTTTTGGCCACGCCACCAAAAGTTCGCAGGGCCATTGGCATTAACTTCAATTTTTGATTGTGATTGAAAAAACAGCACGTCTTCTCTAGGTTGCTCTTGGAGGGTGTGATTGGATCTGCAGAACCGGAACCGCACACCAAATGGACACGACACCGAACCTGGGCCTGCCTTATCTGGCTGCGGCCCAATCCCAAAAACACGTCACCCACAACGAAGCCATCCGTGCGCTCGATGCGCTCGTGCAGCTCTCCGCGATCAGTCGAGTTGCAGCCACCCCGCCCAGCGCCCCGGCCGAGGGTGCGCGCTACATCGTTGCCGCATCTGCCAGCGGGGCCTGGAGCGGCCATGGGCTTTCCGTGGCGGCGTTTCAGGACGGCGCTTGGGCGTTCTTCGTGCCGCGTGCCGGTTGGCTGGTCTATGTCGTCGACGAAGCCAAGCTGGTCGTCTTCGACGGCACCGCTTGGACACTGACCACCGGCGGCCTCTCGAGCACCAATCCCGTGGCCCTGGTCGGCGTCAACGCCACCGCCGACGCCACGAATCGCCTGGCCGTCAAAAGCCCGGCAAGCCTGTTCGACAACGTCGGCAATGGGCATCAGCTCAAGCTCAACAAGGCCGCGGCCAGCGACACCGTCAGCCTGCTTTTTCAGGACGCCTATTCCGGCCGCGCCGAAATCGGTCTGACTGGCGACGACAGCCTGCACGTCAAGGTCTCCAGCAACGGCACGGCCTGGAAAGACGCCATGCTCATCGACCCCGCCAGCGGCAGCGTCAGCTTCCCCTCCGGCACACGCTATCAGTTCTGGGCCGAAGGGCTCGATCCGACGCTCAAATGCACCATCGCAAACAGCATGTTTCTCGCGGCCGAAGGCGATAGCCTGACGTCGGGACAATCGGCCGTTCCGGGTGCCTGGGCCTCGACCAGCGGCATCGCTTACGCCGACCTCTACGCGGCCAGCAACACGTCGGGCGCCATCGGGTATGTGAACGTATCCCAAGGCGGCAGCAAGTTGACCGACCTGCAAACCCGTGCCTCGGCCCTCGACGCACAACTCGCGGCTCATCCCGGCTATGCCAATACGTGTCTGTCCGTTTACATCGGCCGCAACGATGGTGCATATCCCGCCTCGCCCGGCCTCTCCTACCCCGGCGGCCAGAGTGCGTTGCCGGATTGGCAGGTCCAGCTCAAAGCCTATCTCACGGCCCGCCGCGCCGCTGGTTGGCAACGCATCGTCGTCTGCACCATCACGCCCTACAACACCGAGAAAACGGTTGCCGACGCCACCAGCCGCGTAACGGCCAATGCGTTCCTGCGCTCGTTGGTGGCGTCGGGTCACGCCAACGGTATCGCCGATTTCGCCGCCGATCCGATCATGGGCAACCCCGCCAGCATGAACCCGGTGGCCGGCACCGAAGGACCACCGTCCCTGTTTTTCCATGACTATGTGCATCAAAGCGCCTACGGCCACGCCCGCGAGATGTTGATCGCAGCCCCGATCTACAACGCTCAGGCTGTCAACGCTGTCGCCTCGGCCGCAGTCCCCGTATTCGGTCCGGCGCCCGGAACCTACGAAACCGCCCAGTCCGTCACGCTCACGTCGGCAACGGCCGGTGCCACAATCTACTACACGACCAACGGCACGGTCCCGACGACTTCGTCGACGGTCTACGGCGCGGCCATCCCGGTTGCGTCCACGACAACGCTCAATGCCATCGCCGTCAAGGCCGGCTTGGCCAACAGCCCGGTCGCGGCGGCCACATACACGATCGCCAGCGTTGTCGCGACGCCAACCTTCGCGCCATCAGCCGGCAGTTACGCAGGTGCACAGTCCGTGGCCATCACAGTTGCGACCGCAGGCGCCACCATCGCCTACACGATCGACGGTTCGACCCCCACTAGCGCCAGCACCGTCTACTCCGCACCGCTCACCGTCGCCACCTCACTCACCGTCAAGGCCGTGGCGTTCAAAGCAGGTTCCACCACCAGCGCCGTCGCTTCCGCCGCCTACACCATCACCACGCAAGCGGCGGCGCCGACATTCTCACCTGCCGCCGGCACCTTCTCCACGGCGCAATCGATCACTCTGTCGTCGACCACGCCGTCCGCCGTCATCTACTACACGCTCGACGGCAGCACGCCGACGACATCCAGCCCCGTTTACGCAGCGACAATTTCCATCGCCGCCACCGCGACGCTGAAAGCCATCGCCGTCGCCAGCGGTTACACCACCAGCGCCGTCGCTTCCGCCGCCTACACCATCGGAACCGCCGCCAGCTTCGCCTGGAGTGCCGTCGAGACCGCCGGCCAGGGTACGCTCGACGCGACCAAGCACATCCTCACGCCCACCACCGGTAACAACTCGAACCGCATCCGAATGGGCTCGGCGTCCATTACCGGCAAGGTTGTCGCCGAGCTCCTGTTCAATGGTCTGGCTGGGGCTGGCGGCGCCTATCAATGGGTCGGCCTCGTACGCACGGCAACCGCTGCGACGGCCGATTGCAACAGCGCCGTCACCGGTTACGTTTTGGCGTCCGCTTACAATCAGATGACTGCCGACGGCACCAACGGCCACATCGTACAGGGCGGCAACGCCTGGCCGCGTCCGCTCGTCGACGGCCAGCGCGTGATGCTTGCAATCGACGTACCCGCAGGCAAGGTCTGGTACTCGTTCAACGGCGGCACCACCTGGGGCCGAAGCGGTGGCAGCCCGGCCGCCGGTACCGGGCCAGACTTCACCATCGACACGGCCGGCAGTTGGTGGCCTGCGGTGACCGTCTATCAAGGCACCACGCAAGGTCAGGTCATCACCCTGCCGGCCACGATCGCAGGCGCACTACCCGCCGGCTTCACCGCGCTCAACGCGTGATGAAAACTGACGTTCCGCCATGCGCACGGGACAGGCGGCTCACCACTGCCTGTCCCAGAACCTGCCGCCCGGCCTGGCGTCGCTCGCAAAGGGCTTTCCCAGCAACGGTTTGACACGGCGCAGCGGCTCGGCTACCCGGTCGTCCCACAGCGGCGCGTCGACTGACGCCACGCCCGGAGGGGTGGCCGAGTGGTTTATGGCTCTAGTCTTGAAAACTAGCGTGGTTGAAAGGCCACCGTGGGTTCGAATCCCACCCCCTCCGCCAAATATGTGTACTAACAATCAGTTGGTGGGAATGCGAACCCACGGTTTCCGCGCGGAGGCGCGCCAAAAAATGTGGGGTTCGAATCCCACCCCCTACCGCCGCTTACCCCGTTCGCTGCGGTTCGCATTGCGCTGGAGTGCCAAATTGCGTCCGCAATAGACCATGAACGCTTAATTTGAATACGATTAATGGGATGGCAGGGCTGTGCGGCGCTGCCGACGTCCGCACGACGCCGTGAAGCGCTAAACAGCTACGTGCGCGCCTGGCCAAAGACCCTCTCGAGCAGATGTTGCGTTAGCGTGGCGGCACTGTGCGCAACAGCGTCGATGTCGACCAGCGTGAACGCATCCGTGATTGATGCCTCCAGCAGCAAGGGCGATCTGTCACGCGATGCATCGATCCAGACGACGGATCTGCCGTTACTGAGCGCATATTGAATGATCTCTGGCGTGCCTCCGCGTCCGGCCGCCGGCTGTCCGTCCCAAACGCAAAACAGAACATCCGATTGATCCGCGATAAGTCGGCCAGCCACCTCGTATGCAACATCTGCATCCGCCAGTGTGCCCGCCAACTCCGTTACAGTCTTGGCCTGCGCCAACAGCGCAAAATAAGCAGGCAGCTCGGATGCATCCGAGAAAGTCGTTTCGTATTCCGGCGATGCGAACGGCAACACAGCATGCAACTCGCATCCGACTGCTAGCGCGGCTTTGGCAAACACACGATCCGCCCCTTCTGCCAGCGCAGAAATTGCCTCTATCGGTTTAGCACCGGCCTCCGCGACGTGAGACGCGCCGAGCAATAAGTGCAGCGCCTCCGTTACGCGCGCCTCGATGCGATCCAGACCGATATCAATCCGCTTTGGCCGATGTCCGGTAACGCCTATTTTCATTCAGCAGCCTCCGCCACCTGGGGCGCGGTCCCGAACACATCCGGGAAGTGGTGAGCATGAACCTGTTGCTTGCCGGCCAATCGCCCCAGGTTTGCAAGCGCCTTCAAATGCTTCGCATTTGTGAAGTCGCGCATCTCGTCCAGCAGGTCGGCTGGTACGTTTTGACCCAGCATTTTCAGCAACCACTCTCGCTCGAGTCGAACATCGTATCGGTGAAACGTCAGCAACGGCAATTTTGGTGCGGACGAATGACCCAACTGATCGCCCGACAAATTCTCGATGACACGATCGATGGGCCAATGTGACGTCGGCGCTGATGCGGTCGGCGTGCTCATCCATTGCAAGAGCGTCAACGCAAGTTCCTGGCCGTCCGAAACCATGCCCTGCAGTGCCTGCACGGCGTC
Source organism: Hyphomicrobiaceae bacterium (assembly GCA_031365465.1). Lineage (GTDB taxonomy): Bacteria > Pseudomonadota > Alphaproteobacteria > Rhizobiales > Hyphomicrobiaceae > JABFRJ01. The sequence goes on along the minus strand of JANLYD010000003.1, from coordinate 50,125 downwards.
GTAAGCCGCAGACCCACTTTCCCCGACTTGAAATTCATACGAGCCTGTGCCGACCGAAACGATCATCAGCTGATCCGCGCCCAGCGACCAAGGCAGAGCCTTCTCGCCCTTGGTCAAATCTGCACCACCAAGATTGTAACCACTAATCCCAGCCATGAGAAAGAGCTGCAGCGCAGGATTGTTGTGCGGCGAGATCGCGCCGTCGACGAACAGTCCCCGTTCGCGGTCAACAAAAGTTGAGACACCTTTGAAGATACGGATGGATTCAGGCGAGAAGTAGCGTGGCGCGGCGGTCGAGGCGCGTATCAGGTCAAGCAGCAGATAATCGCCATTTCCGATGCGTTCCGGGGTGTCGCCAACGGCGGCACGCCCCTCGAAGTAACGATCATGTGGATTGTTGATGACTGGCCATACGCTGCCTGTGTCGATGCGCTTCGTGACGATACATAACCCGGTTTTGAGGTTAGGCGATCGCATCGTCCAATCGAACACTTCCTGCTGCACGAGGCCGCGCAAAATGCGAGCGTCGTAAAGCGACGTGATGATCCCGAAATTGAGGCGGCGTTTCGAAAAAATGCGTGGCGCCCACTCTTCGAAGCGCTGTCGCACGTAGGCAACGTCTCTGCCGAGTGCCAATAATGTGGCGATCATCGCGCCAACTGACGTGCCACCGATCAGGTCGAAATAGTCAGCAAGCACAAGGTTTCGGTTTTGGAACTTTGCACGCAACGTCTCTTCGATTTCAGCGAGAAGCGCGAGGGTAACGATACCGCGCGTGCCACCGCCATCAAGCGCCAGAATGCGTTTCGGCCCAGCGGCCGCAAGGCGAGCAGTCATTTTAAGTTCCGTCACTAATGTGTGGACTGAATAATTGTAATCAGCATCGTGACGGAATTGCGAGGTCACGTCGAGATGGCCCCCGCCGCAACGAGCGTCTGTCTCCAGGTATCGCGGCCGCCGAAACGTCCGACAACACACTGATACTCATCGCGACCTCCGGCAAGAAGGCGTGGGCGCGATCCTGGGCCCGGCTTCCTTTCCGGAAAATATGACACGGTGAAAAATGCATTGCTCCGCAGACAACCTTTTGCGAGACGGCAGCCCGGTCGGGGGCTATGGTGAATGACGGAGTCACAATTTTGAGAGTGCGATTGCAATGATAACACGTCGGGAGTGGGTGCGCGGCGCGAGTTTAGTGGCCGCCGCTATGTCGGTGGCAGCGCGGCCTCTGAGCGCGGTCGCGCAGACGCCGCGAAAGTTTCGTATCGGGGTGCCGACATGGATCGGTTATGGCGCCCTCTACATTGGTCGGGACAAGGGTTTCTTCTCCGGCCTCGACGTCGAACTCCGGCGTAGTGACGATTCGAACGTTTTCAACAGCGCGATGTTACGCGGTGACCTCGACGGCTATTGCACCACGCTTGACACATTCGCGATCGCCGCTTCTCGGAACGTGCCGGGCAAGGTCGTGTATCTGTTTGACGAATCTGCTGGCGCCGACGGGATAATTGCGCGTGACGGGATCAAGAGTCTCGCCGACTTGCGCGGCAAGACGGTCGCCGCGCAAACCGGAAACCCCAATCATTTCTTTCTCCTCTATTTGATGTCGACGGCCAATATTGCGCCCTCGCAATACACGCACATTAATCTCGACGCGGACAAAGCTGGCGCCGCTTTCGTCAGCGGTAAACTTGATGCCGCAGTGACGTGGGAGCCCTGGTTGTCGCGCGCAAAGGAGCAGGGCAAGGGCAGGCTGCTGGTTTCGAGCAAGGATCATCCGAGTATAATGGTCGATGCCCTTATCGCCCATCCCGCTGTAATGAAGCGCCGTCCGGAGGACGTTCGCAGCCTCGTCAACGGGCTAACCAAAGCAATCGAATTCTGGCAAGCCAGCCCGGCCGAGGCGAATGCCATCGTCGGCAAATACTTCTCTCTGAGCCCCGAAGCGGTAGGCGACATGGTTGGCGGGGTCCGTTTTCTTGGCGCCGACGCCAATCGGCAATACCTGGCTCCACAGGGCCAAGCGGCAAGCACGCTGGCGCTAGCATTGAAAATTTGGCGCGAAGCCAAGCTTATTAAAACGATGCCCGACTTGTCATCCGCAACCACCAGCGACTTCGTTCGATGATTCAGAGCCAGCGACCAATCAAGGCGGGCGAGTCCGGCCTCGCCAGCCTCTTGCCTTTTGCGATCGTCTTGACGGTCTGGTTTGTCGCGGCAACATGGGGATCGGTGCCTGAAGTCTTCCTACCGTCCCCCCAGTCCGTCTTCCAGTCGCTGGTCGCTGGATTGGCGTCCGGTTCGCTGCTTTTGGACCTCGCAGTCAGCACCGCCCGCATATTTGCTGGTTTCATAATTTCGTTCCTGATCGCGCTGCCGCTCGGTGTAGCTTTGGCGCTCCACGGTCCAACTCGGCGCTTGCTCCAGCCGCTCAATGACTTCGTCCGTTACGTTCCTGTTCCCGCGATGGTGCCATTGATGATTCTCTGGCTCGGCCTCGGCAACACTAGCCAGATCGGGGTCATTGTGTTCGGCACGTTACCACAATTGATCGTGCTGATCGCGGACGCGGCAAGTCGCCTGCCAACGAGCACAATCGAACTCTGCCAGTCGTTACGCCTCGGCAGGTTCGAGACGCTGGTTCACGCCGTGCTACCGTACTCGAGCCCACAGATTTACGATGGATCGCGTGTCGCAATCGGCTGGGCATGGTCCTACCTGCTGGTGGCGGAAATTGTCGGGGCAACGCACGGCCTTGGCCAGTCGCTGATCACGGCGCAACGGTTCCTGGAGATACCGCGAGTTCTGGCGATCATCCTGTTGATCGCCGTGGTCGGCCTCGTGATCGATTATGTGCTTCGCCGCCTGTACCCGCGCCTGTTCCCGTGGATGAATGAGGTTCGGCAGGCATCATGAGTGCGCGGGGGGGCTTGCAACTCGTCGGGATCCACAAGCAGGTTACGAGCGGTGGCAGCGCTCGCGCCCTATTTAGCGATCTGAATCTTGTTATCCCCAAACGACACTTCATTGCCATTCTCGGCGTCTCCGGTTGCGGAAAATCAACCTTGCTGCGGATGTTCGCTGGCTTTGTACATCCCGACCAGGGCCAGGTCTTGTTTGACGGTCGGCCGATCGACGGGCCCGTTTCGGGCATCGGCTACATGTCTCAGTCCTACGACCTGCTTGCATGGAAGTCGGTCATCGGCAATGTCACCCTCGGCCTCGCGCGTTCCGGTTTGTCCAAATCCGACCGGCTTGCCCGTGCGAACCAGCTACTCCGAACCGTCAAGCTCGAGACGAATGGACGTGCGCGTCCGGACCAACTGTCGGGTGGCATGCGCCAGCGCGTGGCCCTTGCTCGCACCTTGGCCCAGGACCCCCATGTCCTGCTGCTCGACGAACCGTTCGGCGCGCTTGCCGTCGGAAACCGCCGGCATCTCGGCACGCTCGTGCGAGATCTTTATACGGAGGGCAAAGTGGGAAGCGTGGTCTTTGTCACCCATGACGTCGAGGATGCAGTGCGCCTCGCCGACGAAGTCGTGGTACTCGGCGGAACGCCTACAAGTATTGTATTTCGGGCTAGGCCCGAGCCCGGGGCGGCTGTCGCGAACGCCGAACTCCTCGCGCATTGCCGGACGTTGGTTTGATTTAAAGATCGGCGTTCAAGCTTCGCGATGCTTTTTCCATGGCAGCGACCTGAAAACGTCGCGATGGAATGCAAAGAAAGACTGGTCGCGATGCTTTACCCCGCTGCCGATCCGCCTGTTCAATTGCGAAAGATTGTGAAATGGAACGCCTGGGTAAAGATGATGCTCGGCATGAAAATTCATGTTCACGATGAAAAACCTAGCGAACGCGCCCGCTGAAACAGTACGGCTGTTCTCCAGATTGCGTCCGAGGACCGGATCGGTGCGATAATGCTCGGGCAGTATGACCAGATTGGCGAGCACGTAGCTCAGCCCGAGTGGAACCCAATAGAGCCAAAAAACCTGCCGCCCATACATCAAGGTCAACCCCAACAGCGCTGAAACCCAGACGAACAACAAAAAGCTGTTGAAATTGACCGACACCCGCGAGACATGAAGGAGGTATCGCTCGTGCGAGCCAAACCAAGCGAGTCCGAGAGAGCGCGTTAGGGTTTTTAAGCTGCTCATCCAGTTGTCGATAAAGAAGTGGGGCATGAGCATCTCGCGGAGATATTGCGCTCGTGTCGCAAATGAACGCGGATGCGGTTCCGGATCCTGATCAGTTCCCAGATGGCGGTGATGCTGGAGGTGATACGGCTTATAGAGCGCGAAGTTCATGATCGACAGGCAGCCGAAGGCAATACCCAACACGTTGTTGATCGCCCGAGACCGAACGAACGTCGAGTGCGTACAATAGTGTAGGGCATTGAAAAAAAACTGCTGTGCGAACGCCAGGGGCAAGGCAGCCAGCGCGTATCCGACATTGCTGTCGGTGACCAACGCCGCGACGCCGATCGCAAGGTAAAGCGAAACGACAAGCACCGCGCGTGCAACGGAAATGCCGGTCGAAATGCGGTAGAATGTCTTATCGATCTTGCCCTCGCCTTTAGTCGGCGCGGCGCCAGAAACACGTGTCACAGCTTGCTCCGTTGGCGGCAGCGCGTCGAAACAGCGGCTGCCTATAGCTCGCGCACGATGCGAAAGCCAATCTCGTCGTCGCCGCAGTCTGCGGGATAAGGTTCGCGCCAAGCCGATCGCAATTTGGCGGGGTCGCTGCGCCACGAACCACCGCGGACAACGGCACGGCCTTCCGGCATCCCCGGATCGCCGACGACGCTTCCGTCGCAATGCTCGGGGTCATAGGGCCTGAGGACGTCCGCCACCCACTCTTTGACGTTGCCGTGCAGATCATGGAGGTCGAAATCGTTGGCGGTTCCGCGCTGCACTGGCCGCGGCCCACTGGGCGGGGGCCGTTTCGTCCGCCCACCCTGGTAGGATTTCGACCAGTTGTAGATAGCGTGCTCCGGGACGATATCGTCACCCCATCCAAAGATGCGCCCCCCGTGTCCAGCCCGCGCCGCACATTCCCATTCGCTCTCGCTTGGAAGGCGATATCTGCTTCCAGTGATTGTGCTCAACCAGGCCGTATACTCGCGTGCCTCGTGCCAGGAAACGCGGACCATCGGATACTCGAAAGCTTTGGACCACAAGACTGTCGTGCCGGGGTAATCGTCAGCCGGCATTGCTCTCCCGCTCTGGCCGGACGCAACGTATTCTGCCCATTGTCCCACCGTCACGGTTGTCACGCCGATCTCAAAGGCGCGAAGTCGCACGGCGCGACGCGGAAGTTCCTGATCGAGTGCACCGGCCTCGGTATTCCCGGCGCCTTGGATGAATTCCAGCTTTTCAATCCGCCGTGTTGGAGGTGCGATGATTGACTGAAACTCGAGGGGTTGAATCGTGGCGACATCACCGTTGGGATTCCAGGCAGATTTGTACGTCTCAACAAACGTGCGGATTTCCTTTAGTTTCTCACGCACCATCTCTTCAGAAGCGGAATTACTCCCGAAGCATTTTTTTCCTCTCAGCTGCTTAACGAGCTCGGTAACCTGCCGGTGATGAGGGTCACCGTCCCATTGCGCAATACTCACGGAATGCAGATGTTTGAGGTTTTCGTTCCACTTTACATTCTCGATATAAAGGGGAACCAACTTGTTTTGACCGATCGCCAGCTCTAATTCTCTTAAGACAACCGAGCCATCGCTTAAGGCGTCGCTGGATACGCAAACTATCACTAGCTTCACTTCGCGGAGCTTGTCTTGCAACTGCTTCCACCAGTCGACTCCGACCTCCAGACCTTTGATATCCATGAAGACTCTGTAGCCGACAGCCTTGAGGAAATTGGCCAGTTCCTCGACCTTGCGTTCCTGTGACCGTCGGTACGACAAGAAGATGTCATCAGCCATATTCAAAAACTCTGATCATTATCGATGTTACGCTTCACCCGCCATAGCGGCGCTTCTTCTCGCGTGCGATCTCGGGGCCATGCTGGCCAAGCAGGTTTGCGATTGCGGTAATGCGGTCCATGGTGCCGGCCGAACTCGACGCAGGCCAACCGATCTCGGGATAACCGAGAACGGCATTGCGCACACCTTTGGCGTTTGTGATTGGCTGCTCCAAGATCTTCAAAAGATCGTCCTCGCCGATGCGCTGATGCATCGGTAACAGCTCGACCTGCAGCGGATAATCGTCCGCGAAGGCCTCGAGATTTGCCTGGGTACTATTGAATTTATCGAGCATTTCGCGCTCGTACGGCTCAAGGCTATCGGCATGCTGCCGCAAATTCTCGATGATCCGCTCGGGCACGCATGAGCCGACCAGCAGGAGCCGCATGTACGGCCGCTTTTCATACTCGTCGCGCAGATAGAAGATCAATTTGTCGCCAGCTTCGACAGTGCCTTGCACGTGTTGCAAGCTATAACGATAGAACATCAGGATAAGGTCGGCGCATTTCAGTAGAGGCAGGCTCACATTGGTTATCCCGTTGGGCGCGTCGACGATGAAATACACTTCGCGGTCGGCGGTGCCGCCGACTTCCCTTGCCAGGAGTTGCTGCAGGCGCAGATATTTCTGCTTGAAGGCCCGGGCACCGTCGCTATCGTTGTTGAGGTCCTTCAACGCCCTATCCTTGGTCGAGCTGAACGCAAACAGCAGACGGCCCGGGTTCTCGCCGATTCCGACATGAGCCACTCCGGTGACCTTGTCGATGTCGATGAGCGCTGGCGCGAGCTGATTGATTGAAGGTTCGTTGGACGCATTGAAGAAGAGCTGATGCCCGATCTCGTCCCGGTTTGCTGCGACGTGCGTCTTTGTTTTCTCATCCCAGTCGCTGATGATCATGTGCAGCCCGGCAGCGCCGACATCCATGTCGAGGCAGACGACCAGCTTGCCCTGCTTTGCTAGCGAAAAGGCGATGTTCACGCTTGCCGTCGACCGTCCAGAGCCGCCCTTGTAGGAGTAGCTCACGATGTTGACGATCGGGATTTGAGGTGCCCGCTGGGCGTCCTTGCTCATTGCTCAACCTATGCCTGCTATCGCGCCCGGCGAGCCCGATTTCGAAAGATGCGCTCAATTAATCCGATGCCGTTTGACTCTTTTTAATCCCGGCCCTTCGTCTGGTTCCGGAATGCGGTCGGATATTTTTCTTTAAGTCGGTTTTCCAGTGTCTGGAACACGGATTCGACAGTCATCTTGCCCGACGCCCTGACTTCTTTCCGCAGGTCCTTGATCAACTTTGTGCAAACGTACTCTTCGACTTCTGCGTATGTCGTCTCGTCCTTCATGCGGTCGGAAATGAACTTTATGAGCTTGACCGTCTTTAGCACCTGCTCCGGACCGAGGGTCGTCGTAAAACCGGCATTCGAGCTTGGATTATAAAAGATTCCGACATCGGCCACCGTTTTGATCGAGTTCAGCCATTGCAGCAGGCTCGGCTCGACCGCAGGGCTTTCCGGCTGCGTCTGCACAGGCGGTGCGGGTGGGGGCGATGTATATTTCGTGAGCAGAGAAAAGAAGTCCTTGACGACACCAATATCGCTGCTCGGAAAGTCGATCCCCTCCGTGAGCGTTTCCTCGGCCTCGCCGGATGCCAGTTCAATCGCGACCCGGCACGTCAGCACCCCCATCCACACACTGAGGGCATCGACAACTGCGGCGGTCACGCTCCAGGACGGCTTGCCCTTCCATACCCCAATGCGTTTGTCCCCCTCCTTGTTGATATTGACATCGTACAGTGTCTTGACGAGCTTGCCGCACATGGTCTCGACGCGCCCGACCCAGTTGGGCAACTTGGCCGCGGCGGTTTTCCACTCCGTACTTGGCGTTTCCAGCAGGCGGCTCATAAGTTCTTCACGCACCATTTGCGCGAGACCCTTGAGTGCGATGGGAAGCGCCACGAGGTAAGTGAACGAGTGATTGCGGCGGTCGAGGTAAGCGGTTGGGCTTTTGTCGTTGGGATCTCGCTCGATCCCGGACTTCTTTTGCACGTTGTCGAGCAGCATGAGGTTGCCGTCACCGTCGAACAGGCGGTGAAGTTCGGCCGTCGCAACAAAGCGGTTTTCCTCGATGTTTATCGGGTTCAACTGGTCGCCGAGCGCCTGGATGAGCGGGCCCTCAAAGGTATCCACGATTGCGTCGATGATCGCCGTCCGGTTAGCAAAGCCGATTTCCACAAACTTCGGCCGCAGGCTCTCGGTCATTGGCTTGCCATCGTCATCAGTTGGCGAGAAATAGCCCTCAGCCAGTGCGAACGCGAGGATGCCGGTCAAGTGGATGAACGGGTCGTAGTGATCGAGCGGCAGCGGCCGCCCCTGGCGGTCCAGCGTATATTTCTTGAGCTGTGTCAGGCAGAATTGACCGAAGGAGTCTTGACGGAACACCTCGGTTTCGAGGTCTGTGAAGTAGGCGGACAGCGAGGTCTCGCTCGCGACGCCCGACTCGCGTTCTGCCTCCTCCGCGACTTCCTTCGCTATCGACACGAACACACAGATCGCGCGCGTCGCCACGAATATCGACTCGACGAACGCCGGACTATCGACGATCTCGAGCAGTAGCGGATCGAGTTTCTGTTGATGCCGCACAAACGCTTTTGACAAATTATCTTTGCGGTTGCTGATTCTATCCTTGCCGGCAGTACCTTTAAAGGTTCCGCGCTGCTCGAACAGCGACTCCATTGTCTCCAGGCTGGCGTACCAGCCGTGTCGCAATTCGGAGGATGCAAGGCCTTCCTGACCGCGCTGAATAAGTGCCGCAAGTCCCTCCTTGACCAGTGTCTCGATTCGTATTGTCTCATCACTGTCGGTCGATTGAGATTTGGCAGTGTTGGACTGCGAGAGCGTGGTTTTCAGATCGAGAACGTAGCCGAGGGCCCAAACAAGCATGTCAAAATCGACAAACGTGCCATAGGGTGCCGGCACGGCAGAATTGCCTTTGACTGCGTTCTCGATGAAAGTGAGCGTCTCATCGAGGCGGTCACGACTGAGTTCGAGTATTCGCCGGCCGGTGTCGCTCGAGCTCACCGAGAGTAGGTCGCGTATGTCGCGGTCGCGGCGCAGGCTCGCCGCTAAATCGACGAACTTGGCATCTTTCTCCAGGCGCCGACTGATGGGCGTGACGGCCGAAAAGGGAATAAGCGCGGAATCGAGCGCAAAGATGCGCGGCATGATGGCATCCTGCGCGTTGTCCCTGTCTATCTCGTAGTCGGAGACCTTGAGTTTATCTCCCTCTGCCTGGGCGAGTAGCGTCGCCTGCACTCCCTTCATGGTGCGCGCATGCCGCTTCAACTCGTCCATTGCTTTATTTTTTTGCCCACTCATCGAAGCACGTCCCGTTCCATTATCACCATACAACATTCGACTAGTCTGGCCGCGGCACATCGAGCAGCTTGGCAATCTCGCCCGTTTGTACGCCGCTGGCTCGTCCTATCAGCATTAACAGTTCCTCAGCGAACTGCGTATCCCTGGCGGCCGGCTTGGTAACTTGGACCGGATCAGCAACTGTCACCCCCCCGGGGTAAGCGGCAGCTACGAAGATTTTTTCGCTGAGGCTGTTGAAGCTGCGGTGCGGTCGAAGCTTATCGAACTCGCCTTCGGCGCGCTCGCCGCCGGGGATTGGGCGTCCTACCAAAATCTCCAACTCGTCGGAAACACGATCGACGACGCCAGAACAGATGGTAAGGCCGGCCTCGAGCGCTCCAAGAACAATATTCGCCTGCTCGTGCGTCAAAGGCCGAACCAGCTGATCCGTAGCGTCGGCGGAGGGCTGTGCCCCCGAGTTGACGCCGTCTGTCACCTGCTTCAGGTCGGCGATGGCCTTCGACATGCCGTCTTTGTGGCACGCATAGAATTCCGGCTCGTCGCTGTCGTAGGTGAATTCCTTACAGCCATAGCAGGCGGCGCAGCGGACCATTGATGTCGGTTTGAGGGTGCGCCCGTCATAGCCGAAAGCCTCGGCGGTGAACCTTATCGCATCCTGCAGTTCTTTGGGGGCTGCGCTTTTGCGCGCGTCGGCGATTACCTTCCTCGTCTCGGCGGCCAAAAACTCCCTGACGATCACACTTGCCGCCGCGACATTGTCGCGAAACTCCGACATCGACCAGCGTTGAGTGTGGTGGCACGTCGAACGCGCGACAAGCTCGCGCAAATCGAATCGGCTGGGTGTGCCGCTTGTCTCTGCGGACTTGATGCGCTCGTCGGCCCTTTGCTCGGCGCCCTCTGGCGCGTCGTATAGCTTGTCCTTCCAATCGCGCTCCTCCCCGGCTGTCTTTCGCCACTCCCAAATGTGACGCTGTACGTTCTTGCGTTTGCCGAACAGCAATTCGTTGAGAATGATGCCGAGCGAAAACACATCGGCAGTCGGGCTGTAGGCGTCCGGACGCACGTAAACTTCTGGCGCGCAATAATCGGACGACATGCCGAAACTATCTAGTAACAGCGCAGTCCCTGCGCCATGGCCTACCTCGTCGTCTGTGAGTGCGCGATGAGTGTCGCGGCCGGGAAAATAAGCTGCGGAAAAATCGCAGATCTTTATCAGCCCGCCACCGGCGTGAAGAATCACTTCTGGCCGGATGTCGCGATGAATAAAGTGTGCGTCCTTGTTGTCGCCGAGCCGCGCCTCTAGTTCTGGCGACTTCGGCTCCGAATAGATGCGCTCGAGTGTCGTCGCCGCACGCTCGATGATATAGAGAGCGCGAAGAATGCGCCGGCCAACGGCAATCGACTCGCGGTTGGCAGGCAAAGATCGGGGTACCGTGCCGCGCACACCACGGCGTTGCTCACGCTCGACCTCGTTGATGACATCCCGCAGGTTCTCTTCAATTTTCTCTCGGACGTAGAACGAGCAATTGGAGAAGTCGACGGATCGCGCCTTTCCAGTACTCTTGCGCGCGCGCTCCGCTGTTTCGCCTTGCCGGTCCGAATTGGCCCCAGCGGTGCCGTCGTCCCCCGCCGTAGTCTTCCCTTCGGCCAGAAACTGGACAATACCGCTGCCGATCAAACGCGTATCATTAGCGCCGATCTGCGGTGAGCTGAAATACGCTTTCAAAAAAGTCACTTCACGTGGGAAGCGATCAAGTTCGACATGCGTAATACCCATGACGCTCGGCTGCAGAACCTTGGCTACAGCCGTGCGGCCGTTCGGGACGTCCTCGACAACTTCGACATAGATCGACGCGCCCGTTTTGTAGAACAGGCGGGGTTTCGCCGATTTCTCCGCAACTTTGTAGGCGTTCCCGGTCGTTGGTTCGAAGCGGACTTTGCTCAACTGGTTCCTGAGGTGGTCGAAGACGGCGCGCTCTTGCGATGCCTCACCGGCTGTCTCAAGCGCGACTTGGCAGGGACGCTCCAGTAAACCCTTCACGAAGGACTGCCAGCGCCCGTCTTGACTTTGCTCGAGACTTGGCCCGATTTCGCCACCAGGCAGTGTCGGTCCGCGATGCTCGTCTTTCTCCAGATCGTTAAACGTCTTCCACATCAACCCGCCACTCGCGAGTGACCAATTCGGTTCAAGGAACAGGTACTTGGATTTCACATTTTGCGCACCCTTCGCCGACGTGACGTAATTGAAGAGGAACGGGCTGATCATATAGATCTTGCGCTCTATCTGGTCGGCGAGAAAGACCGTGCGGACGCGGTCGGGGTCGATCGCCTCGACGTGGTCGGGGCCGATGTGGACCCGACCCCGTTCGACCATCGGTTTTATCCATCTGTTGTCGCGCGTAACGACGTCGAACTTGAATTTGTCGCGCTGCGTCTCGGTCAACACCAGATCACCAAGTTCGTCGGTGTCGAATTCGACCCGTGGCGGGTTTGAGTTAGCGTCCAGAAATCCGAGTGAATAGCGCGGCCAGTACCAGAACAGCTCACACACCAAATGATAGAGCGAGTTGCCAAACCGGCTACGCTGCTCGTAGGTGCCATCAGGTGACTCTCGTTTTAGGTTCTCGAGTTCGGCATATATATCGCCCTCGCCGCTGGATCGGACGCCGCTCTCGATGCTTTTCGCTGTCAGAAGGATATCGTTGAGAATGCCGCTGAAGGATTTTTGGCGGTCGACTTCCTCGAACAGGTCGCTTAGGGGCTTGCCGCACAATCTTATGTAATGCTGATCGCTGCCGAGATTCTCCACCAGTGCCCTGTGTTTCGGCTCATTAAGCTTGTTCCACAGCAGTAGCCTCCGCTCACGGCCCTTTTCGTCAGAATGTGCCGCCGCGACCGCAATCGCAATCGCGTAGGTCATCGCGCCGAGGCCTTCGATCGCATTGCCATACAGCATTCCACGGCTGACCTTATCGTTCTCCAGTTTGCTGACGATGAGGCGGAACTCGTGCGGCATGTCGTCTTTGAGGACGTGATATTCCCGTCGCAGCTCGTCATCGCGGCCGACCGACGTCTTGTTCATGACCTTGTCCTCCGCGTCGACGCAGAACCGAAGCTGTCGAAGTTTCGCGCCTCCATTTCAAAAAAGCTGAGACGCGGCTCCCGCTCCCATGGCTTGGGCCCAACAACAAGATAGGACCCGAGGATCATCGCATCAAAGCGTGTCTTCAAATAGCACTTGCAGGCGTCTTCTGGCGTGCAGACGATCGGTTCCTGATCATTGAATGAGGTATTCAGCACAATCGGTACGCCGGTCCGGCGCTTGAAATTTTCGATCAGTGCGTAAAACAGCGGGTTGTCGTCGCGTTGCAGCACTTGCACGCGCGAGCTGCCGTCCATGTGCAACACATCAGGGATAAGCGACCGCTTAGCGTGCTTGACTTGGTGTGTCATCAACATCCACCGGCTCGCTTTCGTCAGCGGCCGCGCATGATCGAACCATTCGGATGCATCCTCAGCGAGAATGGTCGGGCAGAAAGGCCGGAACTCCTCCCGGTGCTTGACCTTGAGATTGAGCGTGTGGCGAATGCCGAGTGTGGTCGGATTTGCGAGCAGGCTCCGGTTTCCGAGCGCGCGGGGACCGAACTCCATAGCGCCCTGAAACCAGCCGATGATCTTGTCTTTGGCAAGAAACTCAGCCGCGTAATCGGCAGGGTCGTCGAGTACTTCGTAGTCCAAGCGGAACTTCTCGAGCGCCATACGTATTTCGTCATCGCTGAAGGCGGGTCCGACGAAAGGCGTGGGCATGGCGAGCGGCTTCATGGCCGAAGGGGTGCCGGCCTCGCTTCTCAGGACATGCAGTGCCGCTCCGACGCATGTGCCGGCATCACCGGTCGCCGGCTGCACGTAGATGTCATCGAAGCCGCAATGCTCAGCGATGGCGCCGTTCGCCACGCAGTTGAGGCAAACCCCGCCAGCGAGTACAAGTTGGCGTCGACCGGTTTTCAGGCGGAGCGTTTCAGCCTGGCGTATGAACACTTCACTCGTAATCTCCTGTAGCGCCGCCGCGAGGTTGGCGTGATTGCGGTTCTGGCCTTGCCAAGCCAACGGCTCGTAAGGCAGGCGGCGGCGAACCCCGAGCGCCGTCTCGAGCGATGAGAAATTGTCCGTCAGCGCCGTACCGTCAAGGTGTGTTACGAAGCGGCCGTCGGCGCCGACGGTGACCAGCCGGCGCAATGCATCGCGGAACCGGTCCGGATTGCCATATGCAGCAAGCCCCATAATCTTCGACTCGTCGTGATTGCCCTCAAAACCAAGAAAACTAGTCAACAATTCCCAGACGAAACCGAGCGAGTTCGGATAGTACGTCTCTTCGAGAATGCGAATGCCCGCCCCGTCGCAGTCCGCAAGCGTCGCTGTCTCGTATTCGCCTATCCCGTCGATAACCATGGCGGCGGCGCTGTCAAAGGCCGATGGGTAGAACGCGCTTGCGATGTGAGCGAGATGATGCGGCACCCAGCGGAACCGCTCGGTGACGAAGGCCGATGTCACCGAGTAGCGCGCCGCCAAGACTTCTGGGGCAAGGGTCACCAGTTGATTGAACGCACGATTGCCGGCATCGGTCTCGAAATTGCCCTGTAGGATCGGCTGGTGCTTGGTCAGCTCCGGCGCGTGGAGGCGTCGCCGTTCCGTGCTGAAGCTCGTTGCGATCAAGTCGATGTCGCGAAACGCGATACCAGCCGCGGCCAGCGTTCGATCGATCGCGCCGAATGGCAGCACGAGAGTGTGGTCGACATGCGTCGGCTTGCCGCCCTTGACCCGATTGAGCCGCTCTTCCTCGACAGCACAAGCGACGACCCCGTCGATCACCACACAGGCCGAAGGCTGATGATAGACGAAATTGATGCCGAGAATTTTGGGACGCAACATGAATTTAACGCGCACCGTTGAGTGCCTGAAAGAGGGCACACGAATTAATATTGGACAATCACCCCGCTGGCAAGGAGTAGCCGCAGCCGTCAAGGCGATCGGGCGAATCTAGGGGTGATAAGTTGGCTTAATTACCTGCGGGCAGAGCCCGGTCTCGGGCCAAAGTGCGGATCGTAAGCAGTCAACCAGCGGCTGACCGGCTTTGGACACGACTGCGGAAGGAACGGGTTCCGCAGCGCCGCAGCTTGGCAACAGCCGCGACATCCTCCGCAGTTGCCGAAGTTACATCATGGCTTTTGCCTGATATGACCGAGGTCACGAGCGACCGCGCCCGCCGCTGCGCAGAAGGATCTCGCCGACACGATGCTGAACCGGCCGAATGATTGGACAGCCTTGAAGGCTAAGCTCACTCCGCGTGTGCTTGCCGGACGATTGCCGGCGATTGCGGTCTCGACAGCCATCGCCGCACTCGCGATCGCCATCGGATTGCAATCCCCGTGGCCGCTGCTGATCCTGTTGGCGCTGGGCGTTGGGCTTGCTTTGAGGCCGGTGTTCGATCGTGCCGAGGTGACGACGCAATTTCGGCAAAGCCTCACCCCGGCACACGCGCCGTCGCGACACGATCCCGCTGCAACCTGGCGCCAGGTAATGGATGCCATGGCCGATCCGGCGTTGATGCTTGGCCGCGACCAAACCATAATTGCTGCGAATGCCAGCGCGCAGATCATGTTTCCAGCATGCAATGAGCGGAGTTTGACGCAGGTTCATCGCGATCCCCAGCTCCTGTCCGCAGTCGATCAGGCCTATTTCACGCGACAGACGCAAGTCTGCGACATGCACATGCTCCTGCCCGTCGAACGGCACCTGTCGGTCGTCGCCACTCCCATGTCGGGGCAGGGGCAGGCAGCATCGGCGCCGGCAGTGCTGCTCCTGTTCCGCGACAGGACCGAAGCTGACAACCTCGCGCAGATGCGCGCCGAGTTCGTCGCCAACGCGAGCCATGAACTGCGCACGCCGCTGGCGGCACTCAAGGGCTTCGTCGAAACCTTACAGGGTGCCGCCAGAAACGATCCCGCCGCTCGCGACAAGTTCCTCGCCATCATGCAGGATCAGGCCCAGCGCATGTCCCGCCTGATCGAAGATTTGCTGTCGCTCAGCCGAATCGAGATGCGCCAGCATGTGCCGCCGACCGGCGTCGTCGATCTTGCGGAACTGATCGCGCAGGCCAGGCAGGCTTTGCAACAGCTCGCGGCCGAAGCCGGCGTCACAATCGATGAGCCGACCCTTTCCGCGACGACGGCCGTGATCGGCGACCGCGACGAACTCATGCAAGTCGTCCAGAACCTGATGCAGAACGCAATCAAGTACGGCCGGCGCAGCGGACGTGTCCGTATCTGCTTCGTGTCGGAGGAAGCGCGCGTCGCGCTGATGATTGCCGACGACGGAATCGGCATCGCAGCCCAGCATCTGCCGCGCCTCACCGAGCGCTTCTATCGGGTCAGCACGAAAGAGAGCCGCGAGCGTGGCGGGACCGGGCTCGGCCTCGCGATCGTCAAGCACATCGTCAACCGGCATCGCGGCGAACTGCGGATCCAATCGACGCTGGGCAAGGGCTCGACGTTCACGGTTGTTCTACCCGCCGCTTGAGCGGTCAGAACTTACAATATCTAATAAGTTCAATTAGATAGATTGTCATATTGCTGTTGCGTTGCGCGGTTATTTTGCGGCCGAGCCAGCCGATCGGACCCCGCCCCCGCATCCCTCACACGGGCGCAACGCCGCAAGAGAGAGAGCCGACCAATGAAACAATCAAGAAGAGCAGTCATCGCCGGTGTTGCTGCAGCTGTGGCTGCAGGCGTGTCCGCATGGGCAATCCCATCGCACGCTGCCGATATCTCTGCAGCCGGCGCGACATTCCCGTATCCGATCTACGCCAAGTGGGCGGACGTCTACAAAAAGGAAACCGGCAACGGGCTCAACTATCAATCGATCGGCTCGGGTGGTGGCATCAAGCAGATCCAGGCCAAAACGGTGACGTTCGGCGCAACCGACATGCCCCTCAAAGCGGAGCAACTCGAGAAGGACGGACTGGTGCAGTGGCCGATGGTCGTTGGCGGCAACGTGCCGGTGGTCAATATCGACGGCATTAAACCGGGCGAACTCGTGCTCGATGGCCCAGCGCTGGCCGACATCTATCTCGGCAAGATAAAGTCCTGGGACGATGCGGCACTCCAGAAACTCAATCCCGGCATCAAGTTGCCGAACCAGCCCATCGTCGTCGTGCGGCGCTCCGACGGCTCTGGTACGACCTTCATCTGGACCGATTACCTGTCGAAGATCAGTGCCGAGTGGAAGGCGAAAGTCGGCGCTAGTACTGCCGTCGAATGGCCTGTCGGCATCGGCGCCAAAGGCAATGAAGGCGTTGCCAACAACGTGCAGCAGACCAAGGGCGCCATCGGGTACGTCGAGTTCGCCTACGCAAAGCAGAACAAGATGAGCCACACCAAGGTCATCAATAAATCCGGTAAGGCCGTCGAACCGGGTCTTGCGACATTCCAGGCTGCCGCAGCCAACGCCAAGTGGGACAGTGTGGCCGGCATGGGCGAGATCATCACCGATCAGGTGGGCGACACGTCGTGGCCGATCGCCGGTGCCACGTTCATCCTCATGCACAAAGCCCCCGCAAAAGTTGAAGATGCGAAGACGGCGCTGCAGTTTTTCGACTGGGCATTTAAGAAAGGCGGCCAGATGGCTTCCGATCTCGACTACGTGCCCATGCCGGAAGCGGTCATCACGTCGATCAAGAAGGAATGGGTCAAGATCGTCGGTGCCGACGGCAAGCCCTTGATGTAAAGCGGACGTTCCTGCGCGGCCTGGTCCTCAGGTCGCGCAGACCTCAATTTTGGTGCTGACATATGTTGACGGCCTCAAGTGCTGCAATCGATGAACGGCAACGGTCACTCGACCGTCTGCGGCGGTCGGATGCGTTTTTTCATCAGCTGACCTTGGCCTGTGCGGTTGGCGTGCTGGTCCTGCTCGGCGCTATCTGTGTGTCGCTCGCCATCGGCGCGTGGCCCGCGCTCAAGACCTTCGGCTTCGATTTTCTGACCAGCCAGTCCTGGAACCCCGTTACCGAGAGGTTCGGCGCCCTAGCGCCGATCTACGGAACCGTCGTTACATCACTGATCGCGATGCTGATCGCAGTTCCGATAGGGATCGGGATTGCCGTGTTCCTCACCGAAGCCTGCCCGCAAGCCCTGCGCCGCCCCATCGGCACGGCGATCGAGTTGCTCGCCGGCATTCCCAGCATCATTTTCGGCATCTGGGGCATCTTCGTTCTAGCGCCCTTCCTGCAGTCGACGGTTCAGCCATTCCTGATTACGACATTCGCGCCCGTACCGGTTCTCTCCTCACTGTTCGCTGGGCCACCTTACGGCATCGGACTGCTGACGGCGTCGCTGATCCTTGCCATCATGGTTCTTCCCTTCATCACAGCGGTCAGCCGCGACGTGTTCGCTACCGTGCCGCCGGTACTCAAGGAAGCCGCCTACGGACTTGGCTGCACGCGCTGGGAAGTCGTGCGCAACGTCGTCATCCCCTACACGCGCGTCGGCATCATCGGCGGCATCATGCTGGGGCTCGGGCGGGCGCTTGGCGAGACGATGGCCGTCACCTTCGTCATCGGCAACGCGCACAAAATCGCCCCGTCGCTGCTGGCCCCCGCCACGACGATCTCCGCAACGATCGCCAACGAGTTTACAGAAGCCGTCGGCGACCTCTACACGTCGTCGCTGTTGCTGCTGGGGCTGATTTTGTTCGTGATTACGCTGATCGTGCTGAGCGGCGCCCGCTATCTGCTCTGGCGTCTCGAACGAACTGCGGGGCGGTGATCGCATGACCAAACCCACTTTCGACATCAGCGGATTTCGACGCCGCCGCCGCCGCAGCGACATCGCCATGGCACTCTGCGTTGCTGCAACCACACTCGGCCTCATCTGCCTCGTCCTTGTGCTGGGGACGCTGGTCGTCAAAGGTCTCGCGGGGTTCTCGACGAAGATATTCACCGAGATGACGCCACCACCGGGTGCCGATGGCGGCCTGCTCAATCCCATCGTCGGCAGCCTTGTCATGACGACGCTCGGCGTTCTCCTCGGAACCCCGATCGGCATTCTCGCCGGCACCTATCTGGCCGAGTACGGCCGTCATGCACGGATCTCGCAGGTCATCCGCTTCATCAACGATATTCTGCTCAGTGCGCCCTCGATCGTCATTGGTTTGTTCGTGTACACGCTGATCGTCGCACCGATGAAAACGTTTTCCGGCCTCGCCGGCGCCGTCGCGCTCGCGATCCTCGTCATTCCCGTAGTGGTGCGGACAACCGAGGATATGCTCCGCTTGGTGCCCGACCAGATGCGTGAAGCCGCGGCCTCTGTCGGCATGCCGCGCGTCGTCATGATACGCAGCGTTGGCTATCGAGCAGCCAAGGCCGGCATTCTCACCGGCGTGCTCCTCGCCATCGCACGCATCAGCGGCGAGACCGCGCCGCTGCTGTTCACGGCCCTCAACAACCAGTTCATGAATCTCGACATCCGAGAACCCATGGCCAGCCTGCCGGCCGTCATCTTCCAGTTCGCGCTCTCGCCTTACGCCGATTGGCAGCGATTGGCCTGGACGGGTGCCTTGTTGATCACAGCAACCGTACTCGCACTCAGTATCGTCGCCCGCGCGCTGGGTGATAAAGGACCCAAGTCATGAGTCTTATGCAGATGCAAAATTTGCGCGAAGCAGCGGCAGATACCGGCTCCTTGTCCGAGCGCATATCTATTCGGCACCTCAGCTTCTTCTACGGCGCATCGCAAGCGCTCAAGGACATCAGCCTGCCGCTCCACACCAGACAGGTCACCGCCTTCATCGGTCCATCGGGCTGCGGGAAATCGACGTTGCTGCGCGTGCTGAACCGCATGTATGAGCTCTATCCCGATCAACGCGCCGAGGGCGAAGTGATGTTCGACGGGGAGAATATCCTGTCGCCGGCAGTGGATCTCAACTTGCTGCGCGCACGCGTCGGCATGGTGTTCCAAAAGCCGACGCCGTTCCCGATGTCGATCTACAACAACATCGCCTTCGGCATCGGCCTCTACGAAAAGCTGTCCAAGGCCGACATGGCCGTCCGCGTCGAGGAGGCGTTGCGTCGCGCCGCGCTATGGGACGAAGTGAAGGACAAACTGACCGCCAGCGGCCAGAGCCTGTCCGGTGGACAGCAGCAGCGCCTCTGCATTGCCCGCACGATCGCCGTCAAGCCGGAAGTCATCTTGCTGGACGAGCCGTGCTCGGCGCTCGACCCGATCTCGACCGCGCGCATCGAGGCGCTGATCGAGGAATTGAAATCCGACTACACCATCGCCATCGTCACACACAACATGCAGCAGGCGTCGCGCACGTCCGACCACACCGCGTTCATGTACCTCGGTGAACTCGTCGAATTCGGGCCGACCAGCCAAACCTTCACCAATCCGCGCGTCCAACGCACACAAGACTACATAACCGGCCGCTTCGGCTGAGGAGATTGCGCATGACCGGGCACATCGTCAAATCCTACGACGAAGAATTTGCAGAACTCGATCGGATGACCGCTGCGATGGGCGGTCTTGCCGAGGCTCAGCTTGCCGACGCCATCGGCGCCTTGGAGCGCCCCGATCCCAAGCTTGGCGAGAAAGTCGCGGCCAGCGATCGCCGCATCGATGCATTGGAGCGCCAGTTGCAGGAACGCGCCATCCTGATGATCGCCAAGCGCCAGCCCCTGGCGAACGACCTGCGCCATATCATGACCGTGCTTAAAATTGCGGGCGACCTCGAGCGCGTCGGCGATCTCGCAAAAAACATCGCCAAGCGAGCATCGGTGATCGCCGGCGAGCAGCGTCCACGCCCGCTGGTGGCTGGCATGGCGCATCTCGGCGAGACGGCATTGCGGCAATTGAAGGACGTACTTGATGCGCTCGCCACGCGCGACGTTGCCAAGGCCCTGACGGTCTGGGGTTCCGACGCCCAGCTCGACGCGCTCTACAACAGTGTGTTCCGTGAGTTGCTGACATACATGATGGAAGATCCACGCAACATCGGTCTCTGCACGCATCTTCTGTTCGGGGCCAAGAACCTCGAGCGCATCGGTGATCACACCACCAACATCGCCGAGAACATTCACTATCTGGTGACCGGAACAGTACTCGTCGACGACCGGCCGAAGGGCGATGACACCAGTTCGCACCTCTTTTCGCAGCCGGGCACCTGATTTCATGGCCGTGCACATCCTCATCGTCGAAGACGACACGGCACTCGTCACGCTGCTTCGCTACAACATGGAAAGTGCGGGCTACGCTGTGACCACCGCCGCCACGGCAGAGGACGGCGATCACCATCTCGCTGCTGGCGCCTTCGACCTCGTCATTCTCGACTGGATGCTGCCGGATATGTCGGGCATCGAGTTGTGCGCCCGCTTGCGCAAGGCCAGCGCCCATTCGGACATGCCCATCCTGATGCTCACGGCGCGCGGCGAGGAAGCCGATCGCGTCCGCGGCCTCAAGACCGGCGCCGATGACTATGTGGTCAAACCGTTTTCGGTGCCGGAGCTGATGGCGCGCGTCGCGGCACTGTTGCGCCGCGCTTCGCCCGAGCGTGTCAGCACGTCGCTGTCACATGGCGACATCGTTCTCGACCGCTCAACGCATCGCGTCACGCGCGGAACGCGCGAGGTGGCACTCGGACCGACGGAATACCGGTTGCTCGAAACCTTGCTCGAAAGCGCGGGTCGCGTTCTGAGCCGGGATCATCTGATCGGTCGCGTCTGGGGCTCCGCGACTGAGGTCGATGACCGCACCGTCGACGTCCACATCGGCCGTCTGCGCAAGGCCCTCATCCGCGGTAACGAATCTGATCCCATCCGGACGGTGCGCGGCGCGGGATACGCGATGGACTGAAAGCCGCATCTCGCCGTGTCCGGTCGATCTCCGTCTACACATCGATCTTGCGCGAGAGGCTGCAAACCGCGATCATTCCGGCAATGTGTTCACACGTGTCCGGGAAATACAGATCCATGCAGTTTGATGATGTCGTGCTCGGGCGCCGGAGCATCCGTGGTTACAAACCCGATCCGGTCCCCAGGGCACTGATCGAAGAGATCATCGGTCTGGCGATGCGCGCGCCGTCCTCCATGAATACGCAGCCCTGGAATTTCTACGTCATTACTGGCGAACCGCTCGAGCGCATCCGTGCCGGTAACACCGAACGCATGGTGACGGGCGTGCCGCAGTCGCGCGAGTTTCGCACCGGGCAGGCGTTCGCCGGACCACACCGGGATCGGCAGGTCGGCGTCGCCAAGCAGTTGTTTTCCGCAATGGGGATCGAACGCGACGACAAGATCAAACGGCAGGATTGGGTCCTGCGTGGCTTCCGGCAATTCGACGCGCCCGTGTGCGTGATCGTGACCTATGACCGGGCACTCGACGGTAGCGACGATACACCTTTCGATTGCGGCGCTGTGTCGACGGCCCTGGTGAACGCCGCATGGTCGCGCGGGCTTGGCACTGTCATCAACAGCCAGGGCATCATGCAATCACCCGTGGTGCGGGAGCATGCCAAAATAAGCGACGATCAGGTCATCATGAAAAGCATTGCGCTGGGTTGGCCCGACGAGAGCTTTCCGGCAAATGCGGTCGTGTCCGAACGCAAGTCCGTCGCTGAAGCGGCGGTGTTCGTCGGTTTCGATCCCTAGGCGCACCATCAGTTGCTGATTGCATACGCTTGCAATACGCCGCTGAAAAACAACTCTTGCCGAAGTTCGCACGGCGGCAGCCGCGTCGGCTTCGCTCACGGGCACGTAAATTGCGACGGAACGGTCGAAACGGCACCATTCCGGAGGAATATCATGCTCAATGTTTCATATTCATACAATGACGGTCAAACGTTCTCTGTTTCAATTTCGGACACAGCCTCTGCAAAAGATCAGACGGCCGCAATTCAAAAAGCGCTGAGTGCAGTTGAAGCCCACGGTGGCGGCACCGTCGATCTGTCAGCGGGCGTATGGACGGTCGCCGGCACCGGTAAAGCCGCAGATGGCTGCTTGAAGATCGGCAGTAACACGACCTTGGAAGGCGCCGGTATGGGCGCCACCGTACTGAAGCTCGCCGACGGTTCGTCCGCAGTCACCGGAATCCTACGCACGGACAGCGGAAAAACCAATCCGGACGGCACTTACACCACCGTCGACAACGTCAGCGTCAAAGGCTTGTCGCTCGACGGGAATGCCGCCCACAGCACAGGCAACGTCGACGGATTCTACTGCGGGCCGAAGCCCGGCACCGCGCAGGCCGATACCAACATCAGCCTCGATCACGTCGAGATCATGAACTGCTCGCGCTACGGCTTCGATCCGCACGAGCAGACCGTCGGATTGTCGATCACCAACAGCGCCGCCCACAACAACGGCGTCGACGGCTTCACCATCGACTTCTGTTCCAATGTGACACTGTCAAACAACGTCGCGTACGATAATGGGCGGCACGGTTTCAATATCGTCACCGGCTCGCACGACGTGACGATGACCGGCAACGACGCACACGACAACGGCGGCTCGGGCATTTCCGTCCAGACCGGCGACAACGAAATCCGCAGTTGGACCGACAGCATCCACATCACCGGCGGAACGCTGGCTCACAATGGGCGCGCCGGAATCGAAGTCAGCGAAGCAAGTCACGTCGCCGTCGATCATGTCGCCATCAGCGATAATGTAATGGACGGCATCCGCTTGTCCGGCGTCGACGGCGTCGACATTCATGATGTCGTCTACAGTGGTAACGGCGGCACCGGCACGGTCGGCATTCAGGCCCTTCTGCAGGACTTTGGCGATAGCGACACGGCTAACGATCGCTGGATCGCAGCCCACGACGTGACGATCGACGGTGTCCATCAACCCGACGCTGGCATCCCCGCAGGTGCCACGGCATGGACATGGGCGGTCACATCAGGTGACGACATCATCACCGGCAGCGCCGGTCGCGACGCGATCTCGGCCGGCAGTGGCAATGACACTGTCAACGGGGCTGCGGGCGACGACACGCTCTTAGGCAATGATGGCAACGACGTGCTGAACGGCGGCGACGGTAACGACAAGGTCTACGGCGGCGCCGGCGATGACCGATTGATGGTCTCGGCCGGTTACGACGTTCTCGACGGCGGCGCAGGTAACGACACTGTCGACTTTTCAAAAGCCGGTGCGGCAGTCACGGTTGATCTATCGAATGCGAGCATCAAGGCAATGATCGGCGGCACGGCGGCAGCAGAACTCGTCTCGATCGAACACCTGAAGGGATCTTCCTACAACGACGTCCTGATCGGCAACGGCGGGGCCAATCAACTCGACGGCGGCGGCGGCAACGACACCATCGATGGTGGTGCGGGCAACGATCAGATCATCGGAGGCGGCGGCAACGATCGTCTCACCGGCGGGCTCGGCGCCAACAGATTGACCGGCGGCACGGGTTCCGACGTGTTCGTGTTCGATACCAACTGGGGCACCGACACCATCACCGACTTTACGCGCAAGCAAGACAAGCTCGAGTTCCATCACGTGACAGGGTTGAGCGACTTTTCTCAACTGACGCTCACGCAAGTGGGTGCGGACGCCCACGTCAGCTTCGGCGGGCACGACATCGTCCTTGCCGGCATCTCAGCCATCACGATGACTGCGAGCGACTTCCTGTTCACGTGACGGGCGCGTCTTGCAAAAGGGCTGCAGCGCAGGGCTAAAACGTCTTGCCTGCCGTCCAGCCACCGTCGACCAGCAATGTCGTGCCGGTGCAGAAACTGGCATCGGCGGAGGCGAGGAACAGAATGGCTTTGGCCACTTCGTCTGGCTCGCCCCACCGGCCCAGCGCGTGAATGTCTTTGATCCGCTGCGACTGTTCCGGTTCTTGGAAATAGCGCTCGGTCAGCGGCGTGCGAATGACGCCGGGGCCGACTGCGTTGACACGAATACCCATCGCGCCCAGTTCCATCGCCATTTCTTTGGTCAGTCCGACCACCGCGTGTTTCGACGCCGTATAGGCCGCGCGGTTGGGCGACGCCGTCACCCCCAAGGTCGACGCAAGATTGACGATCGCTGCCCGTCCCTTGGCCGCCACGACGGCGCGTGCGAACGCCTGTGAGCATAGGAACGTGCCGGTGACGTTGACCGTCATCACCCGCGTCCATTCTTCGAGCGACAGATCCAGTACCGGTACGATTTCCCGTACGCCTGCCGAATTCACCAGCACATCCAATCGCCCGAGCCGGCGCTGGGCGCTGTCGACGAAAGCCGAAACGCTTTTCGCGTCTCCGACGTCCAAATCAAACGCGTGCACACGTCCGCCAGCCGATGAAATCGCATCGGCCACTCGCCTGGCGCCCGCGCTGTCGCGATCGGCCACCGCGACCACCGCTCCTTCGGCCGCCAGTTCACGCGCAACCTGCTCGCCAATTCCGCTCGCCGCGCCTGACACCAGGGCGCCCCAGTCTTTAAATCGCATGGCTCGATCCTTTGATGATTTTCGGTGCTCTTTGATGAACGCGGCGATTAGCTCAGCACGAAGCCTTCGTAGGCCTTGGCCGCAACATCGGTGCAGCGCTGGCGATACCTCGCCATCCCGCCCGCATAGGGCATGAACACGCGGGGCTTACCCGGCACGTTGGCACCCAGATACCAGGAGTGGTGCGCCTGCGGCAGGAGCGTTGCTTCGGCCGCCGCGTTGACTTCGCGCCCCCACGCGGTCGCCGCCTGCGGTTCGGGTTCGATGCGCGCGATGCCACGCTGCCGCATATGCGCGATGCAGTCTGTAATCCACTCCACGTGCTGCTCGATGGCGACCGGCATGTTGGTCAGCACGGACGGACTGCCGGGGCCGGTGATCGTGAACAGGTTGGGGAAGCCCGCAATCTGAAGACCAAGATACGTGCTCGGGCCGTCTTTCCAGATATCAGCTAATTTGACACCGTCTCGGCCCTGCAGATCGAGCGCAAGCAGCGGTCCGGTCATCGCATCGAAGCCCGTCGCGAACACGATGACGTCGAGCGGATACTCGCCTTCCGCCGTGCGCACACCGGTGGCGGTAATTTCCTGGATCGGCGCCTTGCGCACATCCACCAGCGTGACGTTTTCGCGATTGAAGGTTTCGAAATAGTTTGTGTCGATGGGCGGCCGCTTGGCACCGTAGGGATGATCGATGTCCGACAGCGCTTCGGCTGTCGCCGGGTCTTTCACGATCTCGCGTATTTTGCCGCGCAGAAACTCTGCAGCGGTATCGTTTGCCGTCTTGCTCGACAGCAGATCCTTGAACGCCGCACGGAACTGCAGCCCGCCTGCCTCCCATGCCTGCGCATAGATTTCGGCACGCTCGGCTTCCGAAACATCGAACACCGACCGCTCCGCGATGCGGAACGCATGTCCGTTGTGTGTGCTGTGCATGATGCGCCGCACTTCCGCGAAGTTCTCTTTCACGTCGCGCTGAAATTCAGGCGTCAACGGAACATTGCGCGCGGGCACGCTGTAGTTGGCGGTGCGCTGGAACACGGTCAGATGCCGTGCGGCTTCCGCAATGACCGGCGCAGACTGGATACCCGTCGATCCCGTTCCGATCTGGCCTACGCGCTTGCCGCTGAAATCCACGCCGTCGTGCGGCCATTCCCCGGTGTGCAGCCACTGGCCCTGAAACCTGTCGAGACCGGGAATGTTGGGCACGTTCGCCGTCGACAAGCAGCCGACGGCCGTGACGAGATACGTCGCAGTAAGGGTCTCGCCCGTTTCCGTCGTTACGCGCCAGAGGTTGGCCGCACCGTCATATCGGCACGAGGTAACGCGAGTGCCAAAGCGGATATCCCGCTTGAGATCGAGCCGGTCCGCGACGAAGTTCACATATCGCAAGATTTCGGCCTGTCCCGGATAGCGTTCCGACCAGTCCCAGTCGTCGATCAACTCGTCGGAAAACGTAAAGCAATAGGCGTGGCTTTCGGTATCGCAGCGCGCGCCTGGATAGCGGTTCCAATACCAGGTGCCTCCGACACCTTCGCCAGCTTCGAGCACGGCAACTTTCAGTCCCAGTCGATCGCGCAAGCAATGCAACTGATACAGGCCGGCGAACCCCGCGCCGATGACCAAGGCGTCGAGAACGCCTGCTGAGTTTGCGCCAGGTTTCATCGTCGAAGATCCTCTAACGGCCGAGCCGCGCTACAGCACCGGGCGTCAGATTAGCGCGACAAGATGGGTTTGTGCATTGCTCAGTGCGCGGCCGGGGTATTCGCTACGCAAAGAGCTGTCGGCGACGATGCCAACAAAAAACCTGCCGGTAGTAACAACCACCGGCAGGCCTGATCGAACGAGACTGCGACTGCGACGCTCAGTTGTCGTTCGACATGATCGGGCCGAAGCCTTCGACGGTATTGCCTTTCACGCGCGCCAACTGCACCGCCTGGATAGGATAGAAGTCGGTTGCGCTGGTATCGATCTTGATGCCGGGGATGAGCATCGGTGGCACAAAACCCTTAAGGTTTGCGGCCTGCTTCATCAAGTTTTCACGCGTCAGGTCATCACCGCATTTTTTCAGCACTTCGACGAGAGTGTTCGCTGATGCATAGCCGTAGGCGTGATTCTGATCCTTCAGATCCGCGTTCGGCATATACTTGGTCATGAATTCCTTCCAGGCGATGAAGTCGGGCGACTTCTCCCACTGGCTGTCCGTCACGTCCTTCTGGTACATGGCCGTGATGACGCCCTGCGAGGCATCGATGCCGGCCGGGATGAACACCGAACCGAACGAGGCCGACACGTTGTTCAAGTAATGAGCCGGTTTCCAGCCGATCTCGGCGGCCTTCTTGATCGCCTGCGCCGCGAACTTCGGCGTGGTGATGTTGAAGAATACGTTGGCGCCCGAGTTCTTCAGCTGGATCATCTGGCTATCGACGGTGGGGTCAGTCACCTCGTAGGTCGAGAACTGGACGATCAGCTTCTCGTTGTCCTTGCCGAGACCGGCCTTGAACCCATTCAGGTAATCTTTTCCGTAGTCGTCGTTCTGCATCAGGATCGCAATCTTGGCATCCTTGATGTTGGCCAGAATGTGCTTGGCGTAGATCGCGCCTTCGGTCGCGTAGTCGGGCTGCCAGCCCATCGTCCAGGGGAATTCCTTCGGGTTGCCCCACTTCGATGCGCCCGTTGCCAGGAACAGATGCGGCACTTTCTTGGTGTTCACGTACTTGTGGATCGCCGAGTTCGGCGGCGTGCCGAGTTGCCCGTACAGGAACAGTACCTTGTCTTCTTCGACGAGCTTCCGCGTCATTTCCACGGTCTTGGGTGGTGCGTAACCGTCATCCAAGGAAATGAAGTTGATCTTACGCCCGTTGATGCCGCCCTGATCGTTGATCATCTTGAAGAAGGCAGCCTCGGTCTGCCCGATCTTGCCGTACGCCGACGCGTTGCCGGAGTAAGGCATCGTCTGGCCGATCTTGATTTCGGTGTCGGTCGCACCGTCATCGTATTTTTTCTGCGCGAGCGCTGGGCTGACGGCGAGTGCCATCCCGAGCGCGGTTGCCGCGAACCCGCGACGTGTCATGATAGGCATAGTCATGCTTCTTTCCTCCGCTGAAGTATCGATACGTCTTTCAGGAAACCGTATATTTGCGTTTTAATTTTGCATACAGTTGTGCGATGCCGCCTGCGACCCCACCTGGCATCACGTAGATAAGAGTAATCAACAGGATACCGTAGATCGTCCACGGTTCCAGTTCGATCGGCAAGTGCACCAGATTGGTAAAGGCGCGGGTAGCCGCATCGGCATACTTTTCGATGAACTGCACGAACAGGCCACCGATCAGTGCGCCGGGCAGCGACGCGATACCTCCGACCACCGCGCCGACGAGAATCGCCACCGACAGATCGAAGCGGAAACTGTCCGGCGACACATATTCGAAGATGATGGCGTGCAATGCGCCGGCCAGACCCACATAAATCGCACTGATCCCAAACGTGGTCGCTTTGAAACGGGCGGTGTCGATGCCCATGGTTACGGCGGCGAGCGGCTGATCACGGATCGCAACGATGGCGCGGCCGGGGCGGCTGTCGAGCAGGTTGCGGCCGATCCAGAACATCAAGGCGGCGGTCGCCAGCACGATCAAGTACATCCATTGATCCGGAGACAACGGCAATCCAAACGGCGCATCCGGCTTGACTAGATTGATGCCCTGCACGCCGCCGGTCAGGCCCTCGATATGCCGGTACTTCAATATCTGCGGCACGGCGGTCGCCAGCGCGAATGTCGCCAACGCCAGATAGTGACC
The DNA here is from genome assembly GCA_031365465.1 of Hyphomicrobiaceae bacterium. Classification (GTDB taxonomy): domain Bacteria; phylum Pseudomonadota; class Alphaproteobacteria; order Rhizobiales; family Hyphomicrobiaceae; genus JABFRJ01. The sequence continues at coordinate 21,501 of JANLYD010000003.1, read as the reverse complement.
CTCGAGCCGGAGTGCCGGCAAGCCAAACAGGTAACCCGCGACGAAGCACAGGATGGCCGCAATCGGCAGCGTTGCCAGATACGGCACGTTGTAGCGATCGATCAGGATTGCCGCCGTGTAGGCGCCCAGCGCGAAGAACGCCCCGTGCCCGAGCGAAATCTGCCCGTTGAAGCCGGTCAACAAGTTGAGCCCCAGCACCGCGATTGCATAAACCAGCACCAGTGACAGCTGCAGATACTGGAAATTCGAAATCCACCCGCCTTTACCACCGAACAGCACCAGCGAACCGGCAAGTGCCACTAGCACCACCGGCCACCATGAACGCTTCGTTCGTCGCATTGGTATCGGTGCGGGCGCAGGTGGCGCGGTACCGTTACTCGTATTGATCGGGTGCGGATGATTAGCAGCGCCAGATGAACTCGCCGCCCCGTCGGCTGCCGCGCTGTGCACTGCGACCGCCGCGACCGGTCGAACCCCCGACGCAGATGCCTGCCCGCGCAGAAAATCGTTGACCGCTGCCGCCGCCATACTGGCCGTGGTTTGAGTGCTTGCGGTCGCTGTCTGAAGTGTCGTCGTCATCGCACTCAAACTCGCTTGGTGATGACGCGGCCGAACAGGCCCGCTGGCTTCAACGTCAAAATGGTGATCACGATGATCAGCGCGACCGACAGCTTCTCACCGTTTCCGATGAAGTAGACCCCGAACGTCTTCTCGGTCAGGTTGCCGAAGTACGCCACGAGGTTTTCCAGCACGCCGACCATGAAGCCACCGAAAACCGCGCCGCCCGGGCTCGAAATACCGCCCACCAGCGCACCCGCGAAGCCGTACAGCAGGATCGACGACATCATGTTGGGCTCGAGGTAGACGACCGGCGCCACCATAGCGCCCGCCACCGCCCCGATTGCCGCCGCCAAGCCCCAGCCAAGCGCCAGCATCCAGTCGACGTTGACCCCCACCAGCCGTGCCGAACTTGGGTTCTGCGCCGCCGCCCGCATCGCCAGCCCCAGTGTCGTGAAGCGGAAGAAACAGAACAGCGCCGAAAGCATCGCGATCGTCACCACGACCATGCCGATCTGATGGGCGCCGATGATGCCTGAGCCGGCAAATGCCACTTCCGGGAATGGCGAGGGAAACGTCTTGATCGTATGGCTCCAGATCGCCCCCGCGAGCGAGTGGAAGATCGCCAGCAGGCCGATGAAGACGACGACGACGGACAACGCCGACGCTCCCGCCAGCGGCCGGAGGATGATACGCTCGATCAGCACGCCGAGAATGAACGAGAGGCCGGCCGCTAGCGCCAACGATGTCCAAAACCCCAAGCCCCACTGCATCATTTGCCAACAAAGGTACGTGGAGAACATCGCCATCTCGCCTTGCGCGAAATTGAGATGGTCGGTCGCGGTGAAGATCATGACCAGCGCCAGCGCGACGCAGGCGTAGATCGCGCCGCTCGCGAGACCAGAGGCAATCTGCTGTAAAAGCTGTTCCATGGCGGCTTTCTGACTGCTCTCTAAACTACGCTCGTGTCGATGCCGTTTCGGGCGCGTCAGTATCCGAGATACGACCGGCGGATGCCTTCGTCGTTTTTCACGTCGGCCGATTTTCCGGACATGACGACATTGCCGGTTTCCAGCACATAGGCCTCGGTGGCGAGATCGAGCGCGAGTGACGCGTTCTGTTCGACCAGCAGCACCGACACTTTGCCTTCGCTGTTGATCAGCCGCATGATCCGAAAAATCTCCTGGACGATCAAGGGTGCAAGACCGAACGACGGCTCGTCGAGCAACATCAGGCGCGGTCGCAGCATCAGCGCCCGCGCGATCGCCAGCATCTGTTGTTCGCCGCCCGACAACGTGCCGGCCTGCTGGTTGATGCGTTCCTTGAGGCGCGGGAAATAACCGAACACACGCTCGATGTCGTCCTTGATCGCGGCCTTGTCGCTACGCGTGTAGGCAGCAATACGCAGGTTTTCGTCGACGCTCAGACCGGTGAACGTGCCCCGTCCTTCCGGCACGTGGGCCACACCCAGCCGCGCGATCGCCTCGGTGGACAGACGGTCGATCGGCTTGCCGTCGAACAGAACCGAACCTTCGCGCCGAACCATGCCGACCAGCGCCCGCAGCGTCGTCGTCTTGCCCGCGCCATTGGCGCCCAAGATGGTCGTTATGCCACCCTGCGCCAGCGTGAAACCGATGCCGTGCAATGCTTCTGAGGGACCATAGAAAGCCTTCAGGCCTTCGACTTGTAACAGCGCTGTCACGCGTGCGCCTCCGTACCGAGATAGGCGCGCACCACGTCCGCGTTGCGTTGTACTTCTGCCGGCGTACCCTCGGCCAGCTTCTTGCCGAAATCGATTGCGACGACCCGGTCCGACACCGACATCACCAAGCTCATGTGATGCTCGACCAGCAGCACGGTGACATTCTGCAGATCGCGCACGCGGCGGATCTGCGCCTTCAGCACGTCGACTTCGGAATGATTGAGCCCGGCAGCGGGCTCGTCGAGCAGCAGCAGCTTCGGGCCGGATGCCAAAGCACGCGCCAACTCCACGCGCTTGCGAATGGGGAACGGCAGTGGGCCCGCCCGCATGCCTGCGTACGGCAGCAGATCCATGAACGCAACCAGCTCCCGCGCCCGCGCTTCGATCCGCGCTTCTTCGGCTGCAACGCCAAGTCCGAACGCGCTCCTCATAAATCCAGCGCCGCTCACGCTGTGACAGCCGACCTTGACGTTGTCGAGCACGCTCATGTTGTCGAACAGCGCGACGTTCTGGAATGTACGGCCCATGCCGATCCCGGCGATCGCATAGGGCGGAGCTTTCAGGATCGTCTGGCCTTTGAAGAGAATATCGCCTTCGGTCGGCTCATACAGGCGCGACAGGCAATTGAAGAGCGTCGTCTTACCCGCGCCATTGGGCCCGATCAGACCGACGATGTGACCTTCCGTGATGTCGAACGACACGCCGTTGAGCGCGACAATGCCGCCGAACCGTACTGTCACCGCACGTACGCTCAGCAATGGTGTTCCTGAATTCGGACTTGACGTCCGCCCAGCCGCACCTTTGCTGTCGATCATATCAACCGACGCCGTCATATGCCTCCCATGCCGTTCTCTAGGACGCCGACGAATAGCACCCTGACAGCTTTCGCATAGCTTGCACCGGCCCACGTCGCGAGCGCAAGTGCAAAGTCGGTCGTCTGCCGGTGAAGACTTTATTCCACTCAGCCATTGACTATTGAAATGATCCGTTCGCGCGTCAACGGCAGGTCGCGGATGCGCAACCCCAGGGCATCGGCGACCGCATTGGCAATTGCGGCAGCCATCGGACCTTGCGCCACTTCGCCCACCCCAAGTGTCGCGTCGTTCGGTCTGTCCATCAGCGTGATTTCGATTTCCGGCACCTCGGAAAAGCGCAGGATCGGATAGGTATCCCACGACGTCGATGCGACGCGCCCGCTCTCGAACGTCACCTGCTCTTTCAGTGTCCAGCTTGCCGCTTGAATGAGCCCGCCTTCGACCTGATTGCGAACCCCATCGGGATTGATGACCAATCCAGCGTCGACCGCACACCATACACGCTGCAGTCGAACCTCCTCTTCGACAGACACGTCGACGAACAGGGCCAGATATCCGGCGCGGTTTTTATAACGGCTGTAGGCGAACCCCCGCCCGGTTCCCGGCGCTTTCCTGCTGTCCCAGCGCGCCATGCGGACGGCCTCTTCCATCACCGCTCGCGCACGTGGATCCGATGTCATCGCCAGACGGTAACGGACAGGGTCCATGCCGGCGGCATTGGCCAACTCGTCGATGAAGCTCTCGATGGCGAAGACATTGGCAAAAGCCCCCAAGCCCCGCATCGACGAGGTGCGTGGTTCGAGGCCGGTCGCGATATGGTTGATCAGCGTTTGATGCGGTACGTCGTAAAGCAGCACCGCATTACGAAGTCCGCTGCTGCCTGAGGTCTCTGGAATTTCGATCGGCAGCGGTCGAACGGGTGGATTTGGCAACGCTTCCGCAGCCAGCAGATTGACGCCGCCCGCAGCCCCCGGGCGCTGGGCATGCGGCCCGCCCCAGATCTCGCTGGTCCAATCGACCGGCATGCCGGCAGGCGACACCTCGGCCTCGAGCGCTACCACCATCGCCGTGCCGAACGGGGCCGAGCCCAGTTCATCTGCGCGGCTCCACATCACGCGCACCGTTTGACCCGGCAGTTCCAGCGCTAGTACCGCAGCATCGCAGGCGGCGTCATCGGCACCGTTGTGGCCATAGCAGCCGGCACCCTGCACGTGCTCGACCGTAATCGACGTGACATCGAGATGGAACGCCTTCGCCAGCGAATCGCGCAGCGGAAACACGCCCTGCGAATGTGTCCACACAGTCAGCCGTCCCTCAAGGAACCGCGCCAACGCACACGACGGTCCGATCGACGCGTGGGCGATGAACGGTTTCGTGTAGGTCTGCTTGAAGCGCTTTGAACTCGCCTTGCCCGGTTGCTCCGGGCCTCGTGTCACCGTCGCGTCCAGCGATGGTTGCGTGGCGATCCAACCGGACCCCGCTTGGTCCGGCAACAAGGGCGTGCCGCCGCGCCAGATCAACTGCGTTGCAATTTTTTCGGCGGCCAGCACGGCCGTATGTTCTGTGGCCGCGACGACAGCCACGAAATTGCGGATACGCACGACGCGGACATCGGAGGCGGCCTGCACGATGTCAGGGCCGTTCAACTCTGCTCCCGGCCAAGGCTGGCGAATAACGCGCGCGTGCACGAGGCCGTGCGGTCTGAGATCATGAATGAAGGCAGGGGCGCCGCCAAAAACCTTCACCGGCAGATCGATGCGCGGCAGGCTCGTGCCGATGTACTTACGCAAATGGCTGGGTTTGGTTGCCGTCGTACCGGTGGCATTGCGGCCGAAATCAAGCTGCGGCGCAACTTGCCAGTAATCGATCCCCGTCGGCGCACCCAGCCGGTGAAACGCACCGTCGACGACTGTCAACTCCGCTTCCGGACAGTTGGCGAGTTTCGCCGCAGCAGCAACCAGCATGCCCCGCACTTCCGCCGCCACCAACCGGATCGACCCGCCGGAATGCTCGACCGACAGACTGCCGGCCGTAAACCCCTCGCGGGGCGTCGAAGCCGTTTGACCCGACACCAGTCTTACGCGGCTCGGTTCGACGTCGAGTTCGTCGGCGGCGATCTGCAGCAGCGCCGTCAGAATGCCTTGCCCGAGTTCGACCTTACCCGTGTTGATCTGGACATGCCCGGCCAACGCAAAGCTGATCCACTGATCGAGGCGCGGGTTGTCGACGAGGCCGAGCGGGAGCGTGTTCGCGATCATGTCCGGTCATCCGCCTTCGCCAACTGCTTTGCGGCGCGTTCCACCGCGCGCATGATGCGGCCATGGGCGCCACAGCGGCACAGATGCTTGTCGAGTGCGACGGCGATGTCGTGCCGGCTGGGGTTGGGCGTCCGGTCGAGCAGCGCCTTGGCCGAGATGAGGATGCCCGACAGGCAATAGCCGCACTGCCCCGCCTGCTCGTCCAGAAACGCCTGCTGCAGCGGATGCGGTTGCGCCGCTGTGCCGAGCCCTTCCACCGTCGTGATGCTCTTGCCGGCCAACGCATCTATGCTCGCCGTGCAGGCGTAGGTAGCAGCGCCATCCACCAGCACCATGCATGCGCCGCAACTTTCAGCCCCACAGCCGAAGCGCGTGCCCATCAAGCCGAGTTCACCACGCAGAATTTCAAGCAGCGGCGTTGCTGCCGCAGCCGTCGTCGCATGATCGACACCGTTGATATGTAACCGCGCTGCTTCCGCCATCGTCGCTCCCGCACTGAATTCGCAAAAACTCGCACAGCCCCGGCGAGGAGACAACCGGTCACCGTTGATCAGCGGCTGACCTTCGCAGTCAGTTCGGCCAGATGGAGCCGAGCAACTGCGGCGGCAAATCGCGGCCACGGCCGATGCAGATGATTTCGATCGGCTTGGCGATGCCGCGCACCCGGATGCTCTCACCCGTCAGCGCCGCCTCGTGCCAGCCAGCGAATTCGGCCACGTCCCGCGAGATGATGAGTTGGCACGCTTTCGGCTTCGTCAACGCTTCGAGCCGGCTGGCGGCATTGACCGTGTGGCCGATCACCGTCATGTCGACAGCTTCGCCCCAGCCGATCCGGCCAAGCAAAAGCGGCCCTGCATGAATGCCGATGCCGACACGCAGCGGTTGACCCAGTTCTTCAGCCATTTTCGCGTTGAAGTGATCGAGCGCCAGATCGATCGCTCGAGCAGCCTGCAAGGCTTGCCGGCATCCCGCCTCCGGACCGTTGCTGCGGCCGAAAACCGCCAGCAGTCCGTCGCCCTGAAATTTGTCGATCATGCCGCCGTTCGACGTGATCGCCTTGCCGGTGGCCGCAAAGAACTCATTCAGAATATACACCACGTCGTAGGGCAGCTTCTCTTCCATGTGCTGGGTGAAATTGCGCATATCCAGAAACATCAGCGCCAAAATGCGCTCGACCCCGTCGGCATCGGCCTCGCTGGTCTCGGCGGCAGCCGGCAACGTCATGGTTGGCCGTAACAACCGCGCAACTGTCAGATTACCGGTTGGCCTGAGCTGACAGGCGAGCCGCACGTTTGGCGGCGCGTTGATGCTGCCCAAAGTCACCTGCTCGGCAAAATCCGCCCGCGGCAGCTTGTCGGCACCTTGGTCGACACGCACGCGACACGTCGAGCAGCGGCTGCGTCCGCCGCAGATCGCGGCATGTGGCACGCCGTGCATGCGCGAAATTTCCAGCAGCGTCGGTCCGAGTGGCGCCGACACAGTCGGCCCACCGACGTAATTGATGGTGATCTTCGGACCCATCTGCACGGCGAACACGCGATAACCAACGGCACAGCCCAACGCACCCAGCGCGAGCCACACGCTCGTCTGCGTCCAGCCGCGCACGAACGCCAGCGTCGCTTCACCACTGGCATCCGGCCATCGCGTCATGGCCTTGATGGCGGCGGCACCTTCGCTGGTCGCAGCCAACGCCGCGACCTCGCGTCCGGCAACGATGAAGCCTGCGACCGACGCCAGCGGCACCAGGATTGCCGCGATCAACAACCCCAGGTGAAATCGGCTATAACCCGGCACCATCCGCAGCCAGTAATGCAAACCGATGCAGCCATGCGCCCAGACCACGGCCAGCAGTAGCATCTGCATCAGTGCCCGGTCCGGCCACAGCCGCGCCAATTCGTAGAGATAGCTGTCGTCGACGGCGAGCAAGCGATGCGCCACGCGCGTGTTCACGATGTGGGGGAACAGCAGCAACGGGATGAACAGGCCCAGCCCGATCTGCACGGCTTCCCAGGGCGCCATGCGCCACGTTCCACGGCCGACGACTTTTTCGAACGCCAGCGCGATGTGGACGACCAGCGCGCCTCCGAGCACCACCGTTCCCGGCAACGAGCGCGACACGAACGTACGCGCCTGCTCGAAAGTGAGCATCGCCTCGAGACTGACCAGGCCCATCGCGTGATTGAGAAAATGCAGAAGCGCGAAGGCGAACAGCACGAGCCCCGATGCGATCCGCAATCGCTGTGCCGCCGTTCCTCGCAAAACTACAACCACAGCTTTCCGACTACCTTCCAGACGGCTCGAGTGCCGGCGCAACGGCCGCTAACCACGGTGAGTTTATAGGTGTGCTGCAACAGCCGGTCCAGCGGCGCTCCGAGTTGCGGCACCAAGTTTTCAGGATGCGTTTTCGCAGGCCGTAAAGTGGTTGCAGTGTAGGACGCGTCGGCGTAATCGTTGCATTGTTTCTGAATGTTATTTTCCGGAGGTGACATCCATGCAGAAGCCCGCCCCAGCGACCTCGTTACCAGCCGCTCTGGTAATCGGCGCGGTGCTCGCCGTCGCGTGGACTCCTGTGGCAGCCCAGCAGGCCGCCCCCTCCGCCGCCGACACGGCCGCTGGCATGAAGGCGCTGATGGAGCGCGCGCAAGATGCTGAACGGCGCGCCGTCGAAGATCTCGTCAACAAGTTGCAGAAGCGCCCGTCCGAGGCGGCGACGCCCGCGCCTGCCGCAGCGGTGCCACCTAGTCCACCTGCTCCGCCCAGCCTGCCAGCGGTCGCGCCAGTTGCGACGCCTCCGGCGCCGCCGGCACCACCAGCGTCACCTGCAGTCGACGCGGCGAAGCCGGCCGACGCTGCCGTGGCACCTCCAGCGGCTGTCGCCCTGCCGTTCCAATCACCACCACCGCCGCCGGCAGCACCCGCGCAACCAGCAGCAGTGACGCCCGCCATCGTGCCGCCTGCACCAGCCGTGCCATCTACCACGCCAACCTCAACGGCCACGCCGGTCGCGCCATCGGCAGCACCCGTCGCAGCGGAGCCGCCGAAACTTGCCTCGCCCCTCGCCCAGCCCGATGGCAGACTGCGCCCCTACATCGATCTCGAAATCTATTTTGAGTTTGCGTCCGCGGCCATCTCGCCCCGGTCCAACGCGTCGTTGACGACGCTTGGCCGCAGCCTCGCCGATCCGCGGCTGGCCGACCAGAAGTTCTTGATCGCCGGCTATACCGACGGCAAAGGCAAAGCCGACTACAACTTGCGCCTCTCCCAGCAACGGGCCGACGCCGTCCGGCAGTTCCTGACGACGGCGCACGGCATCGACGAACGACGGTTGATCGCCAAAGGCTATGGCAAAGGCTATTTGAAAGATCCACGCAACCCGATCGCGGACGCCAATCGCCGCGTCCAGATCATCAACTGGACGAACTGAAGCGCAGACCAGATCGTCCACGCCGCGCCATTAGATATCGATACCATTTCTGACGACAGACCTGATCGGAGCCCGGCGAATGCAAGAGGACGCGCGGAAGACCACCGCCGACGGGGCGGGCGGCGCTTCGCTTGATCACACCGTACAGAAATTCAGTCCGCTGCCGACGAATGCACGACTGGCAGATATGACCGTGCAATCGGTGCTGGGGGCGGGCGAGAACGGCATCACCTACATTTGCGTCCAGGAAGGCAACGCCCGGCGTTTCGTGGTGAAGGAGTTTTTGCCACGCGCCATCGCCTTCCGCGACGGGCCGACGGTGCGCGTGGCGTCGACCCATACGCCGGCCTATGCCTGGGGTCTCGACCGGTTTCTCAACGAAGGCCGCACGATCGCCAAGCTGAAACATCCAGCCATCGTGCCGGTATTGTCGGTGTTGGAGGCCAACGGCACAGGCTACGTCGTGATGGCGCACGAAGTCGGCCGCGATCTCGCCATCTGGCAACACGAATTGCGCCGCACGCCGACGCAGCAGGAGTTGGATCAGATCGCCGAACCGTTGCTGCAGGGTCTCGCCGTGTTGCACAGCCGGCAGATCCTGCATCTCGACATCCAGCCGGCTCACATCGTCATCCGCGACGGCGGCGCGCCCGTATTGATCGATTTCGGTGCGGTTCGGCTGGCCATGCGCAAGCGTCTCAACGTGCCGACGCCGCGTGGCGGGACAGCGTTCATGGCGCCGGAAGTGCTGGCAGGTACCTCCGACATCATCGGTCCCGCCAGCGACATCTACGCGATGGCGGCCGTCCTCTACATGCTCGTGACTGGCAACGTTCCGCCGGAAGCGGAAAGCCGCGCGCTTCGCGACACGCTCGTGCCGGCGAGCCAGGCGGCAAACGGCAAATGGCGCCCGCAGTTCCTCAACGCCATCGATCTCGCGCTGAATTATCGTCCCGACGACCGGCCGCAAAAAGTCGATCTCTGGCTGGCCGACCTCATGCGCAAAGACGCTTCGCCCGCGCGCCGAACCGCAGCGGTGGCGGAACCGGCGCCCGATGCCGATGCGACGACGGTCGATCGCCCACGCGATCTCAGAAGCGCGCAGGGCGACGACGCCGAGCCTCAGCCGGCCGAAGCGTGGACTGAGAATGTGGCGCTGCGGCCCGTGCTGTTTGCGCTTGCCGGCGGCCTCGCCGGAGCCCTGCTCGGCGCGCTGTCCAGCATCGTCATCGCCAGCGTCGTCTGGTCGAGTTGCATGACGGATCAGTGCGTCGCGCCGGTGTTGCCCTACACCACGATCGCCGGTCTCGCTGTGGGGCTGTATCTGGGCGCGCGGTACGGCCGCAGCGCAGTGACCGGCGACGGACAATACCCGCCACATCCGCAGGACGAGGCGTAGCGCGGCCAAGGCGCTGTTGCCGCCCCGGAGCGCCGGCCGATTACTTGATCGTGACCTTGCCGATCTCGTTGGACAGGCTGTTGGCCGTCACCGGGTTGCCATCCGGCGCAACGTCCATGTTGCGTACGATGTCGCCGCCGAGGGAGCCGGAAAACGGCCAGGATTGAAACGTCTCGGTCGCCGGATCGAAGCGCACGATGGTGTTGGGTTTGCTGCCGCTCTCGCTGTACCAGACCGCGCCCTTGGTGAAGACGATGCCGTAGGGTTGGGATTGCGGCCCGCTGGGTGATGGCCATTCCTTGACCGTGCCCGTCGCCGGTTCGAGCATGCCGAGGAAGCCACGCGCAAAGTCTGAATACCAGATCCGGTCGCTCGGATCGATCGCAAGCCGGCGCGGGCGCGCACCCGGGTTCGGCAAAGTGAATTCCTTGATCTGCATATCCGCGCCGGACACGCTCATGATCTTGGCCGCACCGAATTCGACGATGAACACGACGTTTTTCGTGCTCAACGCCATGCCATAGGGACGCGATTTTTGCGTCGGCGACGTCACCAGCTTGACGGCGGTCTTGGGGTCCTGTTTCGGATCGAGGCGGCCGATCATGTTGGCCTGCTGAACCGTGAACCACAGGATACCGTCGCGATCGAAAATAAGCGTGTGCGGATCACGCGCCCGGGGATCGGGCAGTTTGTATTCCGTGACCGCTCCGGTTTTAGGATCGAGCTTGCCGATCAGGCCGATATTGTTGCCGGTAAACCAAATATTGCCGCTCGCATCTTCAGCGAGGCCGTGCGGGCCCGTATGCGGTGACTTGAGGACGAATTCTTTCACCTCGCCGGTCTTGGGATCGAGGCGGCCCAGCCTGTTGGCCAACTGACCGGTCCACCAGATCGCGCCATCTCGCGCAGCCAACGGATCGTGGGGTCGCGAGCCGGGGGTCGGCACGGGCCACAGCTTGATCTCGGCCTGGACGGCACCGGGCACGATTACGGCAGCCGGCCGCTGACGCTCGGGCAGATACTTGATCAGATAATCGGTGACGACGGGCCATTGCTCTGCCGTCACGGGCGTCTGCATGTTCTGCATCATGCGGACAACGGTGTGCCACCCCTCGTCCGTGTACCCGACGCGCAGGCGATTGAGGTCGTGACAGCCACCGCATGTGCGCAACACCACGTCTTTGCCCGGTCCGTCGGGAAAATCCCGTGCAGGCGTCTGCGCGATCACAGGCCCGCTCCCTGCCAGCAGCATCGACAGGACCGCAGCCCGAGAATTGGCAGCAGGCTGAGTGTTCGCACGCATTTGCAACCGCCTCATCGTTTCGCCATCCGAAAAAGCGCGGGTTCAGGCAGGCGGCAGCTCGCCAAGGAACGCTTCGACGATCGCGTTGAAGCGTTCCGCGCGCTCGAAATAGACGGAGTGGCCGGCATCGGGCACATGAACCACGCGCGTCTGCGGCGAGAGGCGCACAAGCGCGTCGGCGGCAAACGGCGGTATGACCACGTCTTCGTCACCTGAGATGAAAAGCACGGGGCAACCGACGGTGGCGATATCCGCCGGCGGTCGTACGCGGGCGAGGCCTAGGCGCTCGCGCAGCGTGACTTTGTCGAGCGACGTGTTCATGTCGTCGATGTGCTTGTAGAGCAGATGCAGCGCCGGTTGTTCCCGCGCCATGCGCGCGCCGCACGCGGGGTGGATGCCAAGCGCAGTCCAACTCTGCAGCGATTGCCGGCTGTCGGCCTGCCAGCCTGCCAGCCGCATTTTCTGCGGGCCGTCGATGCGATCAAAATCGAGGGTGCCTGTGGTGGCGGCAAGAACCAGCCCGCGAACGTTGCCTTTCGTGGTCAGGGCATACTCGAGTGAACCCCATCCGCCCATGGATTGTCCGACCAGCACGACGTTGGTCAGCCCCAGATGCGAAATCAGCGCTGCGAGATCGCCGGCGTAGTCGTTGGGATCGGGGCCGGCTGGTAACGGCGACGACGGTGCAAATCCCCTAGCAGCGAACGTCACGCAGGTGTGCGTCCGCGCGAAGTGGGCGACCTGTTGCCACCACGACACCTGATTGCCACCCAGCCCATGCAAGAAAATCAGCGCTGGGCCATTACCCGTGACCTCGTAGTGGATCCGGCAATCCCGCCGCTCGAGAGTGCCGAGGCGGCGGGCCGGAGGAGAATTGGCGACGCCACCACCAGCCATGATCACGCTCCGCCCGCGCTTGCGGTTGCGCCAATTTTCGACGGGTCTGCGCCGACGCGGCCGCCCATCCTGTCGGCCGTACTTTCGATCGACAGCGCGAAGTTGAACTTGATGCTGTTGACACCGGAGACCGGGCAGCCCGGTTGGTCTTTCTTGATCGCCGCAATGAGATCCCCGTGCGCGCCGAACACCACGTCGTTCATGATGTGGGGATCGTCGGCGATGTAGAGAGCGGTGACCATTTCGCGATAGCCCGCAGCCGCGATCAGGAAGTGGATGTGGGCGGGGCGGTTGCGGTGGCGGTTCTGAGCGGTGATCATCTCGCCGACCGGGCCATCCATCGGGATCGAATAGAACTGCGGGCGCACCGTGCGAATGAGATAGTTACCATTGGCGTCGGTGGTGAATTCGCCCCGGCAATCCATGCTCGTGTCGCTCTGCTGCATGTCGTAGAGGCCATCGGTGCCCGTCTGCCAGACCGAAACCGTCGCGTTCGGCAGCGGGCGGCCCTTGGTGTCGGTGACTTTGCCGAACAGCACCACTTCGTCGGATGCATCCTTGAGCGAGATTTGCTCGCCGGCTTTGAACTTGGGCGGTGCTTCGCGGAAGAACGGCCCGAGCAGGCTCGAATGCGTCGCTTCCTCGACCGCAGTTTTATCGTGCAGCGTGTTGATGAGCGTGCTCAAGCCCATGGTGTCGGACAGCAGGATCATTTCCTGCCGCGACGGCGTGCAGGCCTGACCGGTGCGCGTCAGAAAATCGATGCCCTTGATCCACTCGCCCGGAGTTAGGTTCACTTCGCGGGCAAACGCATGCAGATGACGAACCGCTGCCGCCATGACCACCTTGAGCCGCGCGTCGGGCGTGCTCTCCATCTGCGTCAGCGCCGCAGTGGTGATGGTTTCCGACGTGTATTCGAGTTTGACGTCGCCGCCGTTGGCGTGGGGCGCTCTGACGGCAGCGCTGGCCGACGATGCATCCGCTGGAGCGTTCACTGCAGCGCCGCCCTTTCCCGTCCCGCCGCTCATCCAGCCAAAAATATTGCGCATCGCCGTCTCCATTCCGATCGAAAATCCCAGCCGGTAAATTGCCGCCGAGTGGTATCGCACGTCAAGGTAAATGCCCGGGAGTGACCGGAAGAGCTAGAGACGCCGTTTGGGGATCGACCATGCGATTGTCGCGCCGATTGCCGTAAAGCCGGCGATGGCCAGAAACGCCACGCGGAACGCCGTCCCGATGGCACTAGCCGAACCGGGGACAAGCGGCACGTTCGAGATTTTTTCAGCCTCGAATAGCGCGGCGAAGACTGGCACGAACGCCGGGTCTTGCGCGGCCAGCGCCATGAACAGCAGGCCGTTCGTCACCGTGGCACCGATGGCCGCCCCGATCGAACGCGAAATCTGCACCGACGCCGCAGCCGACCCAAGCCCCGTCCGGCCGGCCGCAGACTGCACCGTCACCTGCACGACGCCCATCACGGTGCCCATCGACGCCCCGCACAGCAGCAGGCTGATCGTCGTAGCAACGCGTGACCATTGATCCATGTGCAAAGCCTGGTTCGCCAGCAGCAGCGTCGCGACGGTCAGTCCGACACTCGGGAAAATCGCCGTGCGGCTGGTCCGGCTGACCAAGCGCCCGGTCACCATCGACCCCGTTCCAATGCCGAGCATGATCGGCAGAATGTAACCGCCCATCTCGGACGCCGACGCGCCTTTGACGACGTGCAGATAGAGCGGCAGCAGAGTGAACAGGGACACCAACGCCGCGCCGTGGCAGGCCGCAAGGGTATCAGACATCCAGATCGTTCGTTCGCTCAAAAAGCGGACCGGCAGCAAGGGAAAGAAGGCGCGCCGCTCCTGCCACAGCAGAGCTGCGAGCGCGGCGGCCGAGGCAGCCAGCAGCAACAAACCTGTATCGCGCGTGTCGGCAGTCATCGCGCGTAGCACGTCCAGCGCAATCAGGAACGGCGCGATGAACGCGACGAACAGCACGAGGCCGGGAAAGTCGAAGTTCCAGTTGCTCGCAACTGGCGGACGCGCCGGTGCCGAGCGGGTCAGCACGATCGCCACCGCCGCCAGTGGCACGTTGAACAGGAACATGCTGCGCCAACCGAAGTACGTGGTGAGCGTGCCGCCGATCAACGGCCCGATCGACGTGGCCGTCACCATGACTGCGGCCAGGTATCCCTGGTATTTAGCTCGCTCCAATGGCGGGATGGTTTCGCCGATGATCGCCTGTGACAGCGTCATCAGACCGCCCCCGCCCAAGCCTTGCAGGCAGCGGCAGACCACCAGCATCGTCAGCGATGTCGAAAATGCGCATAGCAGCGACGCCCCCATGAACACCGTCAGGGCGATCAGCATCATGCGGCGGCTACCCGCGACGTCGCGCAATTGGCCGTAGACGGGGGCGGCGATGACGCCGCTGACGAGGCTTGCGACGACGATCCAGGACACGTGCGTGACGCCGCCGAGGGTCGCGACGATGGCCGGCAAGGCGGTCGTCACCATGGTCGAATCGATGGCCGCCATCGCCATGGGCAGCATAATGTAGGGCAGAACAGTGAACAACGTCGGCGGAGTTGGCGGGGGCGAAACCGGCTCTGCGATTGTCACATCATCTGATTTTTGCAGGACGTCATGCACAGATGTCTCGCACCTTTTCCAATTCAGCCCTCTTCGGCAATGTCAGCCAGCAGATCACAATCGCAGATGATGCTCGCGTCCTGGCGGACGATCGCCTCGCGCTCTTCGAGCAGCATCAACGCCGCATTCACCTTGGGCCGGCTGGCACCCAGGTGCAACGCTAGTTCGCTTTGAGACAACCCGAACGTAACGCTGGGTTTGGGGCCGGGCGTCGCGCCGTGCTGCTGCTTGACGAGCGTCAATAGGAACCGCGCCAACCTCACTTCGATCCGGTGCAGGGCGACACTTTCGAACTGGTCGTCGGCCTGCCGCAAAAGAGCGCAGAGAAAAACGATCGCCGCCCGTGCCAGCGCCGGTTGCGCCGCGATCAACGCGTCGAATGCCGTCCGCGACAGCGCCATCGTCTCGACCTTGGACACGGCGGTCGCGTGCGCCGTACGCGGGCCGCCATCGAGCGCCGCAATCTCGCCGAAAACGTCGCCGGGACCGGGATGACCGAAGGACAGCTCGCGTCCTTCCGAGGAGAGCACCGACAGGCGCACACGGCCGGTGATGATGAGGTAGATATCGCGCCCCTCGTCGCCGCGCTCGAAGATGAGCTGCCCGCTACCGAAGTTGATCGGTCGCATCTGTTTGGCGATTTGCTGCAACACCGCCGGATCGAGCGTTCCGAACAGTTTCGTCTTCGTCAGGATTGCAACGATATCGGCCATGCGCGGAGGTCTCCAGTACCGCACCGTAACCCAAGGCTGCCGTGCGAGCTAGGCCACGCCGGGCAAACTGCCGGCCGGTGGTTAAAGTCTCATTTGTCGCGCATGGTCTTGACGATGCGATCGCGCAGCGGTCCGACGAGATAGGTCAGCATCGTGCGTTCGCCGGTCGTGATCAACACGCTCGCCGGCATGCCGGGCACCAGTTTGGCCTTGAGTTCGTCGGGCAACGTCGCCCCGTCGATCGAAACGCGGGCCATGTAAAAGGCCTGCTTGGTGACGGGATCGACAGTCAGATCGGCGGCGATGGTTTCGATGCGGCCCCGAGTTGCAACGGTCTGCCGGGAAGCGAATGCCGGGAAGCGGATTTCGGCTTTCGATCCGGAGTGGACGCTGTCGATGTCGCTGGGCTGAACCTGCGCGGTCATGATCAGCCCTTCGTCGATGGTGACGAGTTCGGCCATCGTATCGCCCGGCCGCACAACTTCGCCGACGGTGTGCATCTTGATCGCCTGCACGGTGCCTGAGCGTGGTGCGCGCACATCCTGTCGCGCCAGCACATCCGACGTTACCGAGTGCTTCTCGCGGAGTTCTGCAAGCTTGGCGCGCACGTCCGACAACTGCTGGGCCGCCTCGTCGATGCGTTGCTGGCGGATGACGGCCATCTGTTGGCGCGCCTCGGAGATGATTTCGGTCGAACGGGCGACTTCGCTGCGAAGCCCCTCGCGGTCGCCTTCCATGCGCCAGAGATCGCGCTGCATGGCGCTGAGTTTGCTGCGGGGAAAGTAACCTTTGTCGGAGAGCGATGCGAATTTATCGACGTCGACCTGCAGACTTTCGATTTGCCGGGTCAGCGACTTCTCGCGGCTACTCTTGCCGGAAATGTCGCGCGATGTTTGTTCGACCCGCGACACAAAAATGGCCACCTGGCCCTCGAGTGAGCGGCGGCGGTCGGCAAATTGCTTTTCATGATCGGCGACGAGGGCCGCGACATCGGGCTGCGACTTGCGGGTCGACAAATCCGACGGCCACTGAATGACGGCAGCGTCATCGCGTTCGGCGAGCAGTCGCGCCTCTTGCGCCAACGTGCTGTCGAGTTGCTTGCGAACGGTGTCGGCATTGGCTTGCGCCTGCACGGGCTGCAGACGAAACAGCACCTGCCCTGCTTCGACGCGCTGGGTTTCACTGACCAGCACCTCGCGCAAGATGCCACCCTCGAGGTGTTGGATCGGCTTGCGATCGGAAACCACCGCCACCTGCGCACTGGCGATGGCCGCGCTGTCGAGCGGCGCCAGCGACGCCCACGCACCAAACGCACCGAACGTCAGCGCGATCGAGCCATAGCCGAACCACAGCAGCGAACGAAAATCGCCGGAGGCGCGATGAGCGGGGAGAGCAAGGGTCATTGTCATTGTGAAGGTCCGGTCTCGCTGGAAGTAACTCAGTGTTGACCCACCGTCGCTGAACGAACGGCCACGCGCTGTTTCGCCGGGAACGAGCACAAGAAGATAATGAGACTCGCTGCTTGCGCTTCGGATGCGACCTGCATCCGCGCTCTCTGCTGGCGCTTCGGATGCCCACAAGCATCCGCGCTCTCTGCTGGCGCTTCGGATGCCCACAAGCATCCGCGCGGCTTGCGCTTCGCATGCCGACCTGCGTCGGCGCGGGGGGGGTACGCGCGTCTCTACTCTGCGCATTACGATTTTCCCTATTCGCTAGGTGTCCGTTCTCAATTCACTCGCACCACCCTCTCTCTTCGGCATCCCGGCGGAGGCCGGGACCCACGAGAGGATTTGGGAGCCGGAAGAATGCAAGTTTCGCCCGAAATTATTGAGTTTTTTTATCTCCAGTGTTGCCGTGGCTCCCGGCCTTCGCCGGGATGACGAAGAAAGTGTCGTGTATCTTTTGATAATTCGAGACCACAACGTCGCGGCGAAAACTTTCGGAAATCTTTTCACCTGTTCCGCCGGAAACAGCGGTGGGACAGCGCTTCCTGCATATTCGGGACAGTTGCCGACGACCTCTGAAACGACACGGGGCGCGGCAGCCTGCAGAGATCACAAACCCAACCCAACAGGAGATTTTATCATGGCTACCATCAAAGGCACCGCCCAGAGCGAAGTTCTCAACGGCACCCAATTCGCAGACAAGATCGATGCCGGCGCAGGCAACGACACGGTTAACGCTGGTGCAGGCAACGACGTCGTCAACGGACAAGCAGGCGACGACAAGATCTTCGGCGAAGCCGGCAACGACACGCTGAACGGCGGCGACGGGCGCGACGAGATCCACGGTGGCACCGGCGCCGACAAGATCGACGGCGGCAACGGCAACGACAAGCTGTTCGGTGATGCCGGTAACGACGTTATCCGCGGCGGCAACGGCGCCGACGCGATCGACGGCGGAACGGGCAACGACAAGCTTTATGGCGATGCTGGCAACGACACAGTGCGCGGCGGAGCCGGGAACGACGAAATCCACGGTGGAACCGGCGCCGATACCCTGTACGGCGATGCAGGCGACGACAAGATGTACGGCGACTCCGGTGCCGACAAAATGTACGGAGGCACAGGCAACGACACGATGTACGGCGGAGCCGGCGCCGACACCATGTTCGGCGACGCTGGCAACGACTACCTCAGCGGCGGCACAGGCAACGACGTGCTCCACGGTGGAGACGGGACCGACAAGCTCGTCGGCGGGATCGGTAACGACCAGCTGTTCGGCGACGCCGGCAACGACAAACTGTACGGTGGCGCAGGCGCCGACGTGCTGAACGGTGGATCGGGCAACGACGTTCTCAGCGGCGGCTGGGGCAACGACCGTCTGACCGGTGGAGCGGGTGCCGACACGTTCGCCATCGACGGCAAACAGTCTGGCCACGACGTCATCACCGACTTCCATTCCGCGCAAGGTGACCAGATTTCGTTCAACGATGCTTCTGGCATCGACCAGTTCAGCGATCTCAAGATCACCCAAAACTCGGCCGGCAACGCCGTCGTCAGCTGGGGTTCGGAATCGATGACGCTGGAAGGTGTGCACGCAGCCGACCTGCACTCTTCGGACTTCGTCTTCCATGCCTGATCAGCGTTAACCACTACACCGCTCCGGGACGGGCCATGACCCGCCCCGGAGCATCTGCGCTGAAAACACGCCTTCACTCAAATTTTGGACCCCTGTTCCCTGCGAAACAGCGGGGAATGCGCGCCTGTGTGAAAAACGCTGGAGACGCCGCCGACTTTATTCATCAGCAGAGGCCTCGAGCCATGACCGCCAAACTCAAAACCCCGCTCGCTCACGCCAAGGCCGTGTGCCGTCCCGCGTTCATCGCCACGGCAATCATGAGCGTATTCATCAACCTGTCGATGCTGTCGCTGCCGCTGTACTCGATCCAGGTCAACGACCGCGTGATCGCCAGCCGCAACGCCGGCACGCTGTTGATGCTGAGCCTGATCGTGCTGGTATTCCTCGCGCTATATGCAGCGCTCGAATACGTGCGCTCTGGTTTGCAGCAGAAGGCCTCGATCCTGTTCGACGAACGGTTGCGGACGTCGCTGTTCGATTGCCTGCTGCGGGCCGAAACCGCCGGCGTGCCGGTCTCGGGCGTGCAGATGCTGCGCGATGCCGACACGGTGCGCGACGGCATTGCTTCCGGCGTGATCGGAACGCTGTGCGACGTGCCGTGGATCCCGATCTTCGTCGCGCTCTGCTTCCTGTTGCATCCGGTCCTGGGCTTGGTGGCGCTGGCCGGCGCCCTCATACTGTTCGGCTTGGCCCTGTTGACTGAAAAGATCACCAAATCGGGCCTGAGCGAGGCCGGTCGCCTTTCAAGCGAAGCCTCGAGTTTCGCCGCATCGGTATTGAAGAACGGCGAAGCCGTGCGCGGTCTCGGCATGGGTGAAACCGTCCGCGACCGTTGGGGGGTGACGCAGGCTGCAGCCGTCGCCACGATGGCCACCGCCAACGAACGCAGCGCCGCGATGATGGCGGTGACGAAATTCGTCCGCATGCTGGTACAGACCGGGTTGATGGGCGCGGGTGCTTATCTCGCCATAGAGCAGCAGGTGTCTCCGGGCGTGATGATGGCGTCGTCGATCCTGATGGGCCGCGCCTTGGCGCCCGTCGAGCAACTGGTCGGCAAATGGCGGCAACTGTTGAAGCTGCGCGAGGCGCACCACCGTTTGAACCAACTGTTCGCAGCCCTGCCCGCGCAGGCCGAGCAGACGAAGTTGCCGACGCCGCAGGGCCAAATCGACATCGAAAACGTGGTCGTGTTGCCGCCGAGCGGCGGGCGTCCGGTGGTGAAAGGCGTCAGCTTCGCCGTCGCTCCGGGTGAGATCGTGGCGGTTGTCGGCGCGTCGGGCAGCGGCAAGTCGAGCCTGGCAAGGGCCATCGCCGGCGTGTGGCCGGTCATGCAGGGCACCGTGCGCATCGATGGCGCGGACTACAAGCAGTGGGACCCGACCCAGCTCGGCAAGCACATCGGCTATCTCCCGCAGAGCGTCGAGTTGTTCGCCGGCACGATCAAGCAGAACATCGCGCGCCTGGCGACGGTCGAAGATGCCGACGTGATCAAGGCCGCCCGAGCGGCCGGCGCCCACGATCTCATCCTGCGTCTGCCGAAAGGCTACGATACGCAGATCGGTGACGCCGGCGCTGCGTTGTCGGGCGGCACGCGGCAACGCATCGGCCTCGCGCGCGCGCTGTTCGGCGACCCCCGCCTGATCGTGCTCGACGAGCCGAACGCCAATCTCGACGAAGACGGCGAACGCGCTCTTGCACATGCGCTGGCGCACATGAAAGCGGCCAAACGCTCGGTGATTATCGTGAGCCACCGGCCCTCGATTTTGCAGCACGTCGACAAGATGCTGGTGATGTCGTTCGGTTTGACGCTGGCCTTCGGCGCGCGTGACGCAGTGATGGCCAACATGCGCGGCCAACGCGTGGCAGTCGCCGCCACCAACGACAACCCGACGCGCCGGGTGGAAGCCGGGAAGGCGTGACGCGCGGCTCTCACCGGTCGTCATCCCGGCGAAGGCCCGGACGCACGACTAATCAATCGTGTGGCCCGTTGCCTAATGCGCCAATCGTCGTTGAAAACCCGTTGCTCTGTCGAGACACGCCGATTTCAGCGTTGCCGTGGGTCCCGGCCTTCGCCGGGATGACGAGACAAGGAGGAACCGTTCGAGGCCGAGTTTCGCAACGCTTCGACGCGCAGCGACTGCTACTCGGCGGCTTGCGGCATGACGGCGGCGGAGGTTTTTGAGCTTTCGAGGATGGCGGTGACGCCCATGCCGCCGGCGGTGCAGACGGAGATCAGGCCGCGGCCGCCGTGCTGGTTCAGCAGCTTGGCGAGATTGCCGATGATGCGTGCGCCGGTGGCTGCGAACGGATGCCCGAACGCCAGGCTCGAACCCATGACGTTGAGCTTGGAGCGATCGATGGAGCCCAGCGGCGCGTCCTTGCCCAACTTCGTCTTGCAGTACGCGGGATCTTCCCAGGCTTTCAGCGTGCAGAGAACCTGCGCGGCGAAGGCCTCGTGGATTTCATAGTAATCGAAGTCCTGCAGTTTGAGCCCGGCGCGATCGATCATTTTCGACACCGCAATGGTGGGCGCCATCAACAGGCCGTCGCCGTGCACAAAATCGTTGGCGGCGGTTTGCGCCTCGGTGAGATAGGCGAGCACGGGCAAGCCGCGCTTGGCCGCCCACTCTTCCGAACACAGCAAGACAGCGGCCGCGCCGTCGGTGAGCGGGGTGGAGTTGGCGGCGGTAAGCGTTCCCTTGTCGG
>JANLYD010000418.1:0-4187 GCA_031365465.1 Hyphomicrobiaceae bacterium | reverse complement strand
TGAGCAGCAGCAGCGCGAGGTAGCCGCCGGTCGACGATCCCACCAAAACTTGCGGCCCCTGCGTTTGCGTCGTCACGACCGCATCGACCTCGTCGAGCCAGGCGCCGATGGTACCGTCTTCGAACGCACCCGACGAGCGGCCGTGTCCAGAATAATCAAGGCGCGTGCACTCGATGCGGTTGCTCGCAGCCCACGAAGCGACCGCCGTTGCCTTGGTGCTGGTCATCTCCGACTTCAGGCCTGGCAGCCACACCACACCGCAGTCCGTGGCTGGCTTGTCGGGCCGATCGAGCAGGATCGCGATATCGCGCTCCTGGCCTTTCGCGCCGACGCTGATGAAGGCAGGCGAAATGTCGGACATCAATTATTCCTACCGATATTCGCCGCACGCGCCAGCGCTTCTATCGACGACCAATCGCCTTCGTCGACAGCGTTTTGGGGCGCGACCCACGACCCACCCACGCACACCACGTTGCTGCAAGCCAGGTAGCTCGCGACATTGGCCGCACTCACCCCGCCCGTCGGACAAAACTTCGCGTCAGCCAGCGGCGGTGCCAATGCCTTCAGGGCCGCGACCCCACCCGACTGCTCGGCAGGAAAGAATTTCATGAACCTGTAACCGCGCTCGAGCAGCGCCATCGCTTCGCTGGCTGTCGACGCCCCCGGTAGCATCGGCACGGGAAACGCGTCCGCCGCATCCAGCAGGTGCTGCGTACTCCCCGGAGAGACGAGAAATTGTGCTCCCGCCGCCATCGCCTGCGCCGCGTGGTCAGGTGTCAGCACGGTTCCGGCACCGACCTCGACACCGTCGACGTGGTCGGCGATCAGCCTGATCGCGCCGAGCGCCGACGGCGTCCGGAGCGTGATCTCCAATACCGTGAGCCCACCCGCGACCAGCGCGCGCGCCAGTGGAACGGCAGTGTCTAAATTCACAATCGTCAGCACCGGCACAACCCGCACGCGCATGCACGAGCGCATCAAAGTGGCATTCAATTCTGATTGCACGACGGCTCCCATCTTCAGGCTGCAAGGCATAGTTGAGAAACACCACTCGGCTCAAGCACTTGGTTTCAGCAAGCGCCCCATCGTATCAGTGAATGGAGATCGGGCAGCAACACTCTAAGCACAGCAATGGCGGTGTCCCGAATTGCAAGCTCGCATTCCAGCCGGAGGAGAGCTACGATCACGATAACGCTACCAAACGTTATCTTGTCGAGAGGCGGACACAATGCTTCCCCGCATCGTTTTGACCATTGCGCAAATTGCCGTCGCCTGGAACCTCGCCGGGCAGGTCCGATCAATCGTGCCAGTCAACATCGGCGCGCTGGACATTTTCTTGACGGCCGTCCTGATCGCCGTGCTGGTCTGGCTGACGGGGCATCTGGGCGCGCTGGTGCTGAAAGATACGCCACCGCCAAGCGCGTCGGTCTTGACCGCATGCGTGGTTCTGGCGTTGGCCGGCGCAGCACTCACCCTCGTGCCGCCGGTCACACAGGCGGTGGGGTCTGTGATCAAGGGCGGCGTGCCATTGCGGGTTTACCCCTTGATCGGTGCTTTGATCGGCTACTTGATGCGCCGTTGACGACCCACCGCTCTGGTCTGGAATTAAAACAAATCACTCTTTTAAATCAATTTGAATACAATCGCCGCGATAAAAGAAAAAGCAGAAAATGCCGCGAACGCATGCAAGCTCTGTTTGATCGTGATAATCGGCATGGTCGAACTCCGGCTAATGATGTCGTCGACGCTCATTCTTGACACCAACGGTCGAACTGCGAGCGGCACGTTAACCAAACGAAAAAGCGTCTGGCAAGCAAATTAGGTGCTGCAACGCAACATCATGCACGAAAATGAAATTCACGCTCTTGACACACTGCCGCCGCACGCAAGCCATGGTCTTTTTGCATTTACGATCAAGATGATAACGAGACGTATCTCCTTAGGCTGATCGAGACCTATGCCTTCCGATGGTAGCCTGACAACGGGTTTGATCGTGCTCACCCCGGGTGCATCAACCGACTTCGAAAAAGCGGATGACGACGCGGTCGGGGTAACGGGCGCCGGCTGAAATGAATATACGCCGCGTCAACCACAGATAATCTTTTGCGGCAGTTTCAAACCGCGGAATAGCCCTGAAATAGATTTGACCGGGATCGACGAGTTCGCCACGCGCCTGCGCCGCGAGTAAATCGGGTGGACCATCGCGCATGCCGGTGTTCTCGACGTAAATCAGTTCTTTCTCGGCGGTTTCGATGACGTAGCGCGCCTGCAATTCCAACACGCCGTCGCGCCTGATGATCTGATAGTCGTTGGCGCCACCCAGCACGCGGCCACTCACGCGAGCGCCTTTAAAGGTGCCGCCCAGGATGGGGATGATGCGCCGCCGCCCGTGCGGCCCTTCGCCCACGTCGATCGGTGCCCCGACTTCGGCCGTCAAGTCGCCCAGCAGCAGTAGCGCCGGCGGTGGCGGTCCGTTCGTGTCCAAGGTCGGTGTAGGCATCCCGGTCGTGCTCCGCTGTATCGGCCACGCAAAACTAGGGGCTGCCCGTCGCATCCGTCAATGCCGGCGGCTGATTGACAGGCGCGGCCGGACGGCTGATAGGCAGCGGCATTCGTTTTGTTCGCCAGCCGCCGGAGCCTCGCCCATGTCCGCCCATCCGATCGCTAAAACCGAACCGCTGCCGCGCCATATCGTCGAAACGCTGTCGGCGGTGACGACGGCCACGATCACGACGATCCTGTTGACCAAGGGTCTGCGCAACGTCTGGATGCGCGGCACGAAGCCATTGTCTCCGGGGCAGCCTCGGCTTGTCGGCCGCGCCTTCACGCTCCGTTTCGTTCCCGCGCGTGAGGACCTGGCGACACCTGAAAGTTGGGCCTCGCCCATTTCCACCCGCGCCGCCATCGAAGCAATGCCGGAAGGCGTCATCGCCGTGGTCGATGCGATGGGTGTGACCGACGCCGGCATCTTCGGCGACATTCTCTGCGCCCGCATGAAGAAGCGCGGCATCGCCGGACTCGTCTCGGACGGCGTCGTGCGTGATCTCGCGGGTGTCCTCGGCACTGGCCTGCCGGTCTGGTGCCAAGGCGCGGCCGCTCCCGCGTCGGTCACCAGCCTGACGTTCGTGTCCTGGCAAGAGCCCATCGCGTGCGGCGGCGTCGCCGTGTTCCCCAACGACGTCATCGTCGTCGACGACGATGGCGCCGTGTTGATCCCAGCAGCTCTCGTCGACGCCGTTGTTGCAGCGGCGCCTGAGCAGGAGGCCAAGGAAGCCTGGATCATGAAGCAGATCGAGAAAGGCGCCGGCCTGCCCGGCCTCTACCCGATGAACGCCGAGACGAAGGCGCGCTACGAAACGGAAACCAAGAAGCGCAGCTAGGGTCGTTGCGGTTTTGGTTGAATCACGCAACGACCCTAGTCCTTTGTTTGGTCTTGCGTCGTGTCGGGAAAACCGCTCACACTTTTCCCGGACGCACTCTAGACGCGCCACCGCTGCGCCGGCCCCGCAACGCGCTTGTTACGTGAGCCCCTGATGCGTACCGATGAGTTCGATTTCGCCCTTCCCGAAGACCGGATCGCGCTTGAACCGGTTCGCCCGCGCGATGCCGCGCGCATGCTGGTAATCGAACCTCAGACGCCCTTTGCCGACCGCTGCGTAGCGGACCTGCCGGAATATTTCCGCGCCGGCGATGCGTTGGTCGTCAACGACACTCGCGTCATTCCGGCGGCCCTGGAGGGCGTGCGATTCCGTGGCGACGGGCCTACGGCCAAGATCGCCGTTACTTTGATCGGGCGCGTCGACGACAATACGTGGCGGGCCTTCGCACGCCCCGCCAAGCGCCTGCTGGCGGGTGATCGCATACGCTTCGGCGACAGCGGCACTGTCTGCCTCGCAGGCACCCTCGACGCGACCGTATCTGCCAAGGGAGATGCCGGCGAGATCACGTTGGCGTTCGACTTCTCGGGTCCAATCCTCGACGAGGCGATAGCGGCCGTCGGCAGCATGCCGCTGCCACCCTACATCGCCCTGAAACGGCCCGCTGCGGCGCAGGACGCCGCCGACTATCAAACCATCTTCGCCGCTCGCGACCGCGCCGGCGCGTCGCCCACCCCCAGCCAGCAATATAAGCCCCCGCTGGTCGCCGCCCTACCCCACAGAGGCGTTGACATCCACAGTGTTACGCTG
>JANLYD010000411.1:0-24432 GCA_031365465.1 Hyphomicrobiaceae bacterium | reverse complement strand
TCGATGCCGTTGTCGCGGTGGCATCGACGTTGACCGTGGTCGAGCCGTTCATGTCCTCTCTCTCCGGCATGGGCTTGGCCACCTGCTGGGTCGCCAAGGAAAAGCGTGTACGCACGCTCAACTTCGTACCGCCGATACCCCTTCAATTTCCCTATCAGAAGTTCAAGCATCGCGAGGAGATGCAGCGCGGCTCTCATGCCGTCGGCACCCCCGGCAATCTTGCCGGCTGGGCCGAGCTCAACAAGCGGTATGGAAAACTTTCCTTCGGCGATTGTCTGCAGCCCGCGATCGCAACCGCGCGTGACGGCTACGGCTACACGGAGTTCAACGTTCTCGAGTCGAACGCCACCGCGCCGGATATCGAAAAATTCCCTGAACTCTATGCGCCGTGGGCCAAAAACTACACCGATGGCTCCGGCAGGATTGCGCTCGGCAGCGTTCTGAAACAGCCCGAACTTGCATCGACCTATGAAGCAATCGCCAAGCTCGGTCCTGCTCACCTTTATGGTGGAGCGCTTGGCCAAGCGCTCGTCGCGCATCTGGCGGCAACCGGCGGCTCGGTGACGATGGCGGATCTGGAAGCGGCGGCGACGTCGATCCCGCAATCCTGGAGCGACCCCACAACCGCCCGCTATCGCGATATGCTGGTGAACCTGCCGCCGCCGCCGTGCGAAGGGTTCCAGATGCTGCTCGCCCTGCGCATTCTCGACGGCTTCGAAATCGGCCGCATGGAAAATAACGGTATCGAGCACCTGGATACGGTCGTGCGCGCCATTCGCCTCGCCGCCGGCCAGCGCATCGCCTACAACAATCCGGCGGCTGCCAAGCTCGTTGAACTGCTGTCGGACGACAACGTCGGCAAGCTGCGCGCGCGCGTCGGAGATGGTGCGGTGATCGACGGGCCGACGGAACAGTGGGTGGGCATGCCGGCCGGCGAGCACCACACGACCTCGATGTCGATTGGCGATGCCGATGGCAATCTCGTCTGCCTCACCAACAGCCTCGGATCGCCCTACGGCTCGGCGGTCATCGTGCCCGGCACCGGCGTGACGTTGAACAACTTTTTGTATTGGGCCGACGTCCAACCCAATTCGCCCAATCGCTCGAAGCCAGGCGATGCTCTGCCGATGTGCATGGCCCCGACGATCTCGCTGCGTGGCGGCGATCCCGTGTTGGCGCTCGGTACGCCCGGCAGTTACGGGATATTGCAGACGCAGGTGCAGGCGCTCGTTCAGTTCGTGGACTTCGGCCATCCCGTTCAGCGCGCAATCGAACAGCCTCGCATACGCCTTTGGGACGGTCGCCAGATCGAGCCGGAAACGCGGATCGCCGCGCCTGTGATAAACGCATTGGCCGCGCGCGGTCACGCCATCGTCGCTAGCGAAGATTGGACGTGGCGCGTCGGTGGCATGCACGGGGTCAGCCGCGATCCCGCATCTGGTCTAATGTCGGGAGGATGTGACCCACGGCGCGACGGCTATGTGGTGCCGGCCTGAGGGCTCAGCCGCTGGTGCCTTTTGCGATCGGCTCGGAGTACTTCAGCTCGAGATCCCACGGAAAATAGATCCAGGTATCTTGGCTGACTTCGGTCACGAACGTGTCGATGAGCGACACACCCGCCGGCTTTGCATAAACCGTTGCAAAGTGGGCATTGGGCAGCATCTCGCGGACCATCTTTGCCGTTGCGCCCGTGTCTGTCAGATCGTCTATGACGAGCACACCCTTGCCGCGGCCGTCGCCGATGGCGTGAATGGCAGGAGCGATGTCTTTCAGCACCTGCAAACTCCCTTGCGACTTGTAGTCATGGTAGCTGGCGATGCAGACCGTCTCGATCAGCCGCAAGCCGAGTTCGCGGGCCACGATGGCTGCTGGCACCAGCCCACCACGCGTGATGCAGACGATGGCGTCGAACTTGCCCTTGTCGGCGAGGCGCCAAGCCATGGCGCGGCAATCGCGATGAAACTGATCCCACGACACCGGAAAGGCTTTGGCGGCTGACGGCTGCGACATGTCCAATTCTTTCGTGATGCTTGAAATTCGACGCTGATCGGCCGCCTATATCATCTGGACGCGGGGCTCGCACCAGCGTTAACGTCTCGAGCGTACAAGTCGCAGGCGACCCGAGGCCCGCATGTCCAACGTCATAGAACGACACCAGCAACGCACCGCGCCCCGGATACCGGCCAGCGAGCTGATCACCGATGCGCAATTGGCTGAGGTACGCCAACGATCGCCGTGGCGGGGTATCGCGATGGTCGCCCACGCCTGGATCACGATTTACTTGGCGATTGCGCTCGTCGCGCTGTGGCCAAATCCATTGACGTTCGTGGTTGCCGTGATGGTGATCGGCTCCCGCCAGCTAGGATTGGCCATTCTGATGCACGACGGCGCCCATGGCGCGCTACATCCTGATGCCGATGTCAATCTGCGACTGAGCCAGTGGTTCTGCGCCTATCCCGTATTTGCGGAGACGCGAGCCTACCGCCGCTATCATCTCAAGCATCACGCACACACCCAGACCGATCTGGACCCGGATCTCGTGCTGTCGCGGCCATTTCCCATTACGCCAAGCAGCTACCGGCGGAAATTCTGGCGTGATATCAGCGGACAAACCGGGTTCGCACAGCGAAAAGCCCAAGCTCTCAATGCGCTTGGACCGGCCGGCGCGCCGATCAAGCAGCGACTGCAGGCCTTTTGGCACAAACTCGGCCCCCAACTCACGACGAATGCGGTTCTATGCGTAGGGTTTGCGATGGCAGGCGTCTGGTGGGCTTACCCGCTCCTGTGGGTGCTGCCGCTGCTGACTTGGATGATGGTGGTGACGCGCGTGCGCAACATCGCCGAGCACGCTGTCGTCTCAGACAATCTCGACCCGCTCCGCAACACCCGCACGACGCGTGCGAACCGCTTGGAACGGCTGTTCCTGGCACCGTACTATGTTAACTATCATCTGGAGCACCACCTGCTTTTCTATGTCCCCGCCTACAATCTGCCTAAACTGCATCGTTGGCTCATGCAGGGCCGGCATCGGGCACACCTCGAGGTCGAACGCGGCTACTACAATGTCCTCGTCAAAGCGACGTCACGGCAGCCGTCCAGCGATCGGTCCGGTAAGGGAACCATTGCGGGTCAGACAAACCTGGGGCTTAAGGTCGACGCGGATCGCATACAATCGGGGTTCTGATTCGCCCGGCGCACTCTGGGTATCCGGCACACATCCGATCAAGGCACCATTCAAGGAAGCCAAAGGTTAATCATGGCACGACGACTTTTCGGTACTGACGGAATCCGTGGCCAAGCCAACGTCTATCCGATGACCAGCGAAATCGCGCTGAAGGCGGGTATGGCAGCCGGCACTCTGTTCTCGACATCCGGCCAGCACCGGCACCGCGTCGTGATCGGCAAGGATACGCGCCTGTCCGGCTACATGATCGAAACCGCGTTGACGTCCGGGTTCACGGCCGTGGGCATGGACGTATTTCTGCTCGGGCCCGTCCCGACACCCGGTGTCGCCATGTTGACGCGATCGATGCGTGCCGACCTCGGCGTCATGATCTCTGCGTCGCACAACGAAAGCAGCGACAACGGCATCAAGTTCTTTGACCCCGACGGCTACAAACTGTCTGACGAGGCCGAAGGCAAGATGGAAGCGCTAATCCTAGGTCCGTCCGACAAGATGTTGGTTTCCGCCGAAAAGATCGGGCGCGCCAAGCGGGTCGAAAGCGCCCAGGAACGCTACATCGAGTTTGCCAAGCGGACGTTGCCGCGTGATGTGCGGCTGGATGGATTGCGCGTCGTCATCGACTGCGCGAATGGCGCAGGCTATCAGGTCGCGCCAAACGCGCTGTGGGAGTTGGGGGCGGAAGTGATCCGCATCGGCGTCGATCCGAACGGCACCAACATCAACTTGAAGTGCGGATCCACCTCGCCGCAAGCGCTCTGCGATAAAGTGATGGAAGTCCGCGCCGACATTGGAATCGGCCTCGATGGCGACGCCGACCGCGTGGTGATCGTCGACGAAAAAGGTCAGATCGTCGATGGCGATCAGATCATGGCCGTGATCGCCGACAGTTGGCACAAGCGCGGCACATTGGCCGCCGGCGGCGTCGTTGCGACTGTCATGTCGAACCTCGGCCTGGAACTCTACCTCAAGGAACAGGGGCTGACGCTGGCGCGAACCGCTGTCGGTGATCGATACGTCGTCGAGCACATGCGCAAGCACGGATTCAACGTCGGCGGGGAACAGTCCGGTCATATCGTGTTGTCCGACTTCGTTACGACCGGTGACGGGCTCGTGTCGGCGTTGCAAGTGCTGGCCGTCGTCGTCGGCACCGGCAAATCGGTGAGCGAGGTGTGCAATCGCTTCGAACGTCTGCCGCAAGTGCTGAAGAATGTGCGCTACGCCAACGGCAAGCCGCTGGAGAAAGAAGCCGTGATCAAGGCGATCGACGGCGGTACGGCGCGCCTGGGCAAGAAAGGCCGCGTCGTCATCCGCGCATCCGGCACCGAGCCCGTGATCCGCGTCATGGCCGAGGGCGACGACCAGCATCTGGTGAACGCGGTAGTCGAAGATATTGCTGCGGCGGTCCAAAAAGCGGCTGCGAGTGGCTAACCGCTCGACTTGTTCGACGAGGAACGCTTGGTACGAAAGTGCTTCTTGAGCCGTTTTTCCTGCATGATCTCGAGCTGCATGCGCTGGATTTCGGCGAGCCGTTGCCACTGCTTGGAGATCAGGTGGTCGAGCTTCTCGTGCAGGTGTCGGATCTCCAACTCGGCTTTCAAATTCACCCGGTAGTCGTTGAGCGCCCGCAGCCGATCTTTCGCATCCTGGCGCTTCTGGCTCATCATGATGATCGGCGCTTGGATGGCGGCGATGCACGATAAAACCAGGTTCAATAGGATGAAGGGATAGGTGTCGAACGCACGTCTCTCTCCAAGCAGCAGATTGGCGCCCATCCACACGGCCAATACGACTGCGAACGTGATGAGGAAGGCCCAGCTACCGCCGAACGAAGCAAGATGGTCGGACAGGCGCTGCCCGAATGTGCGCTCTTCCTCGAAGTCGTCTTCGACGTTTTCTGCAATCGTATCGTGATTGGCGATACTGGTCGCGACTTGCCGTTCGAGCTCGGTAAATTCGCCGTGCTCGCTTTCGAGCAGGTCTTCGAGGTATTTCATGCGGTATCGGGCGAGTTGCTTGGTGGAAATGAGCGCATCGCCGGTCAGGTTCGGATGCTCTTTGCGGATACTGTCAGCCAAGCTCGGACGCACATTATCGAGCGGAATGAGATCGCGCTTGCGATTGGCCAATCCCGATATCGCACACGTATTTTTGCCGGGTTCGGCGAACGGGCCACTGCTGTCGGTATCGTGGCCGTGGGCATTGATGTCGGCGCTGTCCGCAGGTGGTGAGCCCGGAATTGCGGTGGTGTCGGTCATAGCGTTCGTCCAGACAGGCGGTTTCGTCGCGCAGTGAGAGCCGATGATCTGGCAGTGGTGAGGCGCGCAGCTCGCACTCGCGTCAGCACACGTTTAACCAGTCGCACAGCTCATCGCAAATCTCTGTGGCCAAGCGGCGACACGCATGTGCAATGGTGCAGCGTTCTTGGTAGTCTCTGCCGTCACCAACCTATCGTCGCCACTTTTCCGTTACAAATGCGCGATGAGTGCAATGCGTTCGGCCCCGAGACACTTCATTCAAATCACGTGAGGGTGCAGGAATGTTCTTCTGGCGAAAGAAAGCCGAAGGCTTCGAATGGCATGCCTATGTGCGCACAACCATCAAACTCAGGCGCGAACAGCGGCGAGCCAAGCTGGAAGAGATTGGGCGTGTCGCGGCTGGACAGGCCAAGGCCGTCGGCGGTGCCGCGGTGCAGGGAGTTTCCAAGGTTGCCGACACCGGCTGGCGCGCGACGGTATCGGCTTGGCGCTCGACGTTCGCTCGACCGGCTGTCGCGTTGCCGGTTGCTTTGTGCGGGTTGATGGCGACAGTCTCCGGCGCTTATCGTTGGACGACCATCGCAGCCGATAGCCAAGCTGCCATCCCGCTGGCCATGGGAGTGCTAGTTCTGCTGCTGCTCGCGCCGATCGCGCTGGGCCACCTCCGCACGACGCGCGCTTCACTTTTTCAACCGGCCTCGTGGCATGAAAATGCGCTGCCGGTTTCTGCTTCGGTCGCGTTAGCGCTGATATTGGGCTGGTTTGCGTGGGGCCGTGCGGGACTGGGCCCCTCGGCCGACACGGCGCAGCCCGCGTGGCTGTCGAGTTCCGATCCGGCCTCGACCGTGGTGGAAGGCAAAGCCACCGTTCTGTCAGGAGAAATGATCAGGCTGCAGGGGCGCCTCCTGCATCTTTCCGGTATAGAAGCACCCGATCCGCAGCAAACCTGCACGCGTCAATCAAAGCAGTCCTGGCGCTGCGGCGAGATCGCGTTTGCGGCTCTGGAACGGCTGGCGCGCGCCAAGCCATTCAAATGCACGATGCAAGGCGGGCCTGACGCTCTTGGCCGCACCGAGGCAAATTGCACGGTAGAGGGGCGCGACGTCGCGGGCGCACTGGTGAAGGACGGGCACGTCTTTTCCACCGCGTCCTATTTCGGCGGCTACGCGTCGTTGGAGGCGTCAGCGCGCAAAGCCGGTCAGGGCGTATGGTCGGGCGAAGCAGACCGGCCGGCAGATTTCCGCGCCAAGGCTTGGGCCGCAGCCAAGGCCACGGCCCCCGACGGATGTCCGATCAAGGGGCGCATCAGCTCAGATAAAAAATCTTATCTGATGCCTTGGGCGCCCGGCTACGCATCGGTGACACCGAAGACGGCTAAAGGCGAGCGCTGGTTTTGCGATGAGGCAGAAGCCCAGAATGCCGGCTTCAAAGCTGCCGAGCCCTCGCGACGGACAACGAACTAGGTCGGCCTCGAAAACTCGAAACTTTTCGAGCTTCGCGGTTTTTTGTCATGGAATTTGCATGATGCTCGAGACGCGGAGGGGCCGTGTACTCGGTACTGAAGCGGCGGACAGCTCAGTACGATGTTTGCATTTTGCGAGGGGCACTATGGCAAATTGGATTATCGACGACTTCGGCGGATTGCACGTTTCCGGATCGCCCGAAGCGACACTGACGATTGGCTACACCGAGGGCGGAAAAGCCGCAGAGAATTATGCCATCGAGAACATCGGTTACGTTGGCCTCTCGGCAGGCGAAAAAAGTGTGTCCGTTCGTTGCCGGCCTGCCTTGATGTCGGATAAGGCGATTTCGACGCTCTGGTACTGGCTGCTCGATCGGAGTGAAAGTCCCGTGGTGGTTGCCTGGCTCGATGACGTCTGGCGCGTCGAGCACACCATGTCCTGCCGCCTCGCCACCTTGTTCCTTGGCTATTTGCTGGAAAAGCGGATTACGAAACCAACGCCGCCCCACGAACGCTTGCTGTCTCGCCTCTCCAAAGTGGGTCACGGGCGCTGGTCTCGAACCGTCCGCGAAACCACCTCTGCGCTCGACGTGTCATGTGAAGCCGATACGCGACGCCGGGCCCTCGATCACATGTACCAAGGGCGTTGGACGCTGTTGGAAGTCCAATCCGACATGTCGCGTTTTACGACAATCGACCAGGGCGGCGGCTACCCACCCCTTCACCCGGTCGCTGGCCGGGAGCCCCGCGATTTCAACATCCACGATTTTGGAGATCACCTCTACAAAGAGTGGATCTTGAATAATTTCGTTTCGGTGGCGACATCCGGCCGGCCAAAGTTCGAGGACGTGGACGCCGTTGTGAGTTGGCCCCGCATCGGTGACATGCGCACCCGATATTGGCGCGCCGTCATCCCGTTCCAATCGTTCGGATCATGCCGGTTACTGTCGCTGTCGGGCTGCGACAGCAGCATCGATCTTCGGCCAAATCTCGTCCAGGTAAGTGGCTAGTCCATCGAGAAATTCGTTTGGCGTCATATACACGATCGTCAGATCGACCTCGGGCATACCGTTCGACGTGACGACGAGCGAAGCCATGGAATGCAGATAGCCATAGCGCTCGTAGAGGCCGGAACCGACCGTCGAATGCTGAACCGAACCAAGTAGATACGCCGGATTCCACAGCGTCAGCAGACAGGCATTCACGATATAACTCATGATCGACGCAAAGCGTCCGCCACGAGCGTCGGGGTGGACCCACAAGGCGCCGACATACCCCAGCAGTCCAAACATCTCATAGGCAAATGGCGCATCGATCGTCGAGGCGATGTGCGACCTGCTGCAGTCCGGCCGGACAGCGGTGAAGCCGCCGGCATTGACGATCGACGCGAACGATCGTGGTCGCGCATCGAAAGGCTTGGCGCAGATGCAGAGTTTGATCTCGCCCGCATCGTCGTAGCCTGCGAGACAAATCGAACCGGCTGGAACGTAGGAATACCTCGGATCGAACATCGGGTTGGTGGAGCCCCAATTGTCTGAATTTTTCTCACTGAGGTCGACGAGGTCGTCGAGTGTGATGAAGCGCAGCGTAATTCCGCGCTCCTTCATGCGGGTGTCGGCACTCAAGAAAAAGCGTCCCAACAGCCCAGCCGGTCCATGCTGGACGCGGAAGGCGTCGAGGAATGGCACTCGCGTTCGCGGTTGCAATGCAGCAATAGAAGAAAACTCGGCAAACTCAGCAGTCATTGTGCCCCCCGGCCAATAGTAAATGCCGGCAAATTAGACAACCACTCGTTGCGCTTTGTCTAGGGCGATCGCGAAAAACGGCGACGATAACAAGACGCTGTTGTCTTATGCGAAACAGTTACTTGAATGTTACGCTCAGCCCGAGGGTGAACTCGTCTGCGCGGGCGACGTAAGACAAGCCTTTGCGTAACGCCCAAGTCTGCACGGGGTAATAAACCGGAATGATGGCAGCCTCCGCAATCGCCAGGGTGCTTGCTTGATTGAGCAGTTCAGCCCGCATCTTTACGTCGATGTTGGATTGCGCGGCCTCGATCAGCGTATCGACGTCCCGGTTGGAATAGCGACCCCGATTGGCTGCGCCAGCCCCCGTCGCAGGATCGACCGTGTGAACGAGCGCATTCAACGAATCGGACACTTCCCCTGTCCCCGAACTGCGACCTGCCAGGATCATAGAGAACTCGGGCATGCCCTTGTCGCCAGACGTCGCACGCGCAAAGAACTGCGCCGGTGGCAGCGCTTCGACCGTGGTCTCGATGCCACTGCGTTGCAGCATCTGCGCGATCGCTTCCGCAACCTTGACGTCGTTGGTATAACGCCCCGAGGGGGAGTGTAGCGTCAGCTTGAACCCGAGCGGCAGGCCTGCCTCCGCCAGCAACTTTTTCGCACCGTCCGGATCATAGCCGACCGGCTTGATACCGGGTGACGTTCCAAAAAAACCATTCGCCAGAAATTGACTGGCGGGGATCGCCGCGCCGCCCATGACGCGGGCGACAATGGCATCGCGGTTGATTGCCTTGGACAACGCAAGCCGCACGCGCTTGTCCAGGAAGGGATTGGCGATAACCGAGCCATCGCGGGCGCCGACGTAAGGAGTCACGTCGCGAAATTGATCCATATGGAGATAGATGACGCGTTGGGTAACGGCCTGCACGATGTCGATTTTCGGATCTTCCTTGAGGCGGCCGAGTGCCGCGGTCGGCACATCCTCGATCATGTCGACATCGCCCGACGTCAGCGCCGCAACGCGGGCCTGATCGTCCGCGATCGGCTTCAGGGTGATGTGATCCCAGAGAGGTTTGCCGCCCCAATAAGTATCGTTGCGCACCACCGTCAGTCGATCGCCGCGCACAAAGTCGACGAACTTATAGGGACCGGTGCCGATCGCCGCTCGCCCGCTGTTGTAGTCGTCGGTCTTCGCATTGCGGCCAGCCGCGCGCGAGACGATCATCACACGCGCGAGATTGTTGAGCAGCAACGGATCCGGCAGCAAGGTCGTAATTTCGATCGTGAGATCGTCGATTTTGCGGATCGACCGGCCCTTGAAGGCGGACGCATAGCTGGACGGGCTGCCCGGCACGGATGGCGCGCGCTCGAAGGTGAAGACCACGTCGTCGGCCGTGAACGGCTTGCCATCATGCCAGGTAACGTTGGCGCGCAGTTTGAAGCGCCAAGTCGTAGCGTCAGGCTGCGTCCAGGACTCGGCGAGCGCCGGTTGGAGTTCGCCCTTCTCGTCCGGCATGACCAGCCGCTCGTACAGGTGCGACAAGGCACTGTCGTTCGGCGTGAGATTGTGAAAATGCGGATCGAGCGACGTCAGTTCGGCCAACAACCCGATACGCAAATCTGCAGCGATGGCCGCGCACGGCGCCCATCCAACCCACGCAATAGTCAATCCCAGCAGCGCCCGTCGCGCGCGTGCCATCCGCTCCTCCGCCGGTCCCGCTCGTTGAACAGCTCAATCTAGCAAGGGCGCAGAAGCGGCGCTACCTTACTTTCAGTTCTGAGCTGCGGTCGGGTATGTGCTTTTCGGCGAAGGTGTCGAACCGAACTGCGATTACCAGCTACGACGCGGACCAGTATCGATGTGGAAGAGACCGCCGCCGTAGTGCTTCAGGCCGCCGACGCTGCCGTTGTCGCGCAACGAGGCAAAGACTGCCGACACGTTGCCGTGAACCCTGAAGTCGACCGCTTCGCCCTGCAGGTGATAGGACTTTTGCGCGCCACCGACCGATGCGTTACGCGAGCGGCTGCGGCAGGTCGAGTTGACGGTGACCGGGCCGAAGCTGGATGCCAGCGAACGGATGACGCCGCGCAGCGTACCGGCGAGGCAACCGGCATCCGCAGTCCAACTGACGGAGCCGCCAGACAGGCTGCGGCGCGGCCGCTCGTCGGCATCGGATTTCGAAGCGTTCAAGCTCGCCACCCGTGTCCGCCGCGTCTGCGGCCGGTCCTCTGAAGCCGAAGACGGTGCCCGGCGGGCCCGAGGCGCGCGCTCACCGCTGTCGACCTCGGTGGCACCCAACGACGCCACGCGGACATTTGCGCGCGCAACCTCACGCTCGGCGGCCTTGGAACCTTCCAAAATCTTCTGCGACCAGTTGTCGGCGTTCTCGGCGGATGCTGGCATTGCCGCGACAATGGCGGCCGTGCCGATTGCTAAAGCGGTCAAAAAATTCTTCATACTCGAACTCCGTAACGGCAGCCCTGAGCGCAAAAGCGCAGCGATGGGCCATCAGGTTAGGTTAATCAAACCTGGGCTCCCTACAGGGGATGGCCGTGAAAAGGCACCCCGTATTAAGAGAGTTGGTTAATACGGATTTACCAAAATCGGTCTTCTCGATCGCGCGTCAACCGGCACGATCGGGTATGAAAATCCGAAAGTGCGCACCCCTGGACGGTGTCGAAGTGTCGGTCGCAACCGGGTCGAGGCTGATCGAGCCGCCATGGGCTGCGATGATCTCCTGCGCGATAGCAAGGCCCAATCCAGTGCCGCCGCGCCGTGTAGAACTCTGAAAAGGCTGAAATAAATTTGCGCGAGCTTTGGCCGGAATGCCGGGGCCGTTGTCCTGCAAGTGGATTTCGACGCCGTCGTCTACGCGTTGCGCGCTGAGGTCGATCCTGCTGGGCTCGGCCGGGTCGGCATCGGCGCCTGGAGTTATGGCATCCACCGAATTGCGCACGAGATTGGACAGCACCCGGTACAGTTGGTCGCGGTCGGCATCGACTGTGAGAGCGTCGTCGACCATCACGCCGAAGTGCACGTCGGCTCTGGGTAGGCCAAGCCCTTCGCCGACCTCGAGGGCCAGCGCCCGCAGATCGATCTGGTCTCGCCGAGGCGGTGGTTCGGCAGCCCGCCCGAACTGTAGCGACTCGTTGCAGAACTTGATCGCCCGATCGAGCGAGGCGATGAGCTTGGGCGCAAACCGCTGCACCTGCGGGTCTGGCAGGCTGGTTAAGCGGTCGGACAACAACTGGGCATTGGCCAGCAGGTTTCGCAGATCGTGATTGATCTTACTGACGGCCAGGCCGAGCGCTGCGAGCCGCGATTTCTGCGCCAACGTGCTGTGAAGCTCGGTCTGCATGTGCGCGAGTTCGGCTTCGGCCAGCCCGATTTCATCGTTCCGCCGTGACGGCACGATGATGCGGCTGGCGTCCTCAGGATGCGCACTGAAGCGCACCATCGCTTCGGTGAGGCGCATCATCGGCACCACCAGGAGGCGGTTGAGCGAAAGATACACAGCACCCGCCGTCAGCAACGAGATTGCGATCGACAAGCCCAGAACATTGAGCGCGTGCTGAACCATCGCCTGTCGCAACGGCGCGACCGGTATGATGATCTCGATCAGTTCGCCCGCCCCCATCCCGGGCTCGCCGATCACCCTGATATGCTGTTTGTCGCTTGCGGTAAAAACCAGCAGCGCATCGCGGATCAGTTCGTAGATGTGGCCGGGTGACCGGCGGATGCTGGTCGTTCGTCCATCGCCGCGCAGATCGAATGTCATGGCAACCGGTGTTTCGATCGGCTCGCTCAAAATCAAACGGCGTTGGTTACTGCGCTTGAGGGCCACCATTCGGACTTTGCTCGAGCGCAGCAGCTCCGTCCGCAACATTTCAGGCAGCACGCCGTCCGGCGCGGCTTCCGCCACCAGCACCGCCACCTGCGCCAGATTGAGCCGGTCGATCAGCCAATTAAGCCGAAAAAACGCCAGCGACGGCACGAAGATCAACACTTCGGCCAGCATCACGAACAACACCGTCAGCAGCAGCAGCTTAGCCGACAGGCTGCCGCGCTTCATCAGCGGGTTCGCTGTGCCAGCGACGCCTCGCGAAGTTTCGGCCGCAGGGATGTGGGCGCGCGTATCCAACTTTGTATCCGTACTGATGCAAATCCGGGAGCCGCTCCCGATAGCTGCCGTAACCGTGCGCCTTAACCAAATTTTCTCAACACCGATAGCACTTTCCGCACCAGAGGACGCCGCGCGTCGTCGGCCAGCGCGCCGAAGGCCGCTCGCTTGGATATTTCGCCAAACGTGGGGTAGGGAGCAATCCATTGCGTCATCGCTTTGATGTTCAAGCCCTGAGAAAGTGCCAGCGACCACAAGTGGATGAGTTCACCCGCGTTGGCACCCACGATTCCCGCGCCCAACACTTTGCCACGGCGATCGCAGATGACCTTGATGAGCCCGTCCGAGTATCCGTCGGTGTGTGCCCGGTCGTTGTCGCCGAACGGCCAACGATAGATCGAAATAGCGTAGCGCCGCTGCAGCGCCTGCTGTTCCGTCAGTCCGACCTGCGCAATCTCGGGCTCTGTAAACGTGACGCGCGGAAATTGGTCCGTCTTGACGCGTGATGGCAGACGGAACAGCGCGCGGCGCACCACGATGCCCGCATGATGGTTGGCTACATGGGTAAACTGCGCCCCGCCCGTCACGTCGCCGATCGCAAATACCCGCCGATTGGAGGTGACGAGGCCACCGTTGACCTTGATGCCCTTCGCGTCGGATCTGATGCCGGCAGCCTCCAGCCCGAGGCCGTCGATGTTGGGCTTTCGCCCCGTTGCGACCAAGACGTGAGTACCGGTCGCGACTCCGCCCGAGAATGTGATCTTGATGGAGTCGCCGCGACCCTCGATCCGGGCGATAGCCGTCGTTTCGTGAATGACGACGCCCTCTTTGCGCAACGCGCGCAGTGCGACAGCCGTCAGCTCCGGATCGTCGTTCGACAAAGCCAAGCCCGTGTCGAATATCGTGACGTGCGCGCCGAGCCGCTGATAGGCCTGCGCCAGTTCTAGTCCCACCGCGCCCCCGCCGATGACCAGCAAATGACCGACCGGGCGATCGAGCTTGAAGACGCTCTCGTTCGTCAGATACGGGACTTGGTTCAGCCCGGGAATTTTAGGCACCACCGGCGAAGACCCGGTCGCGATCACGAAGCGGCGCGCGCGGATTTCGATGTCGCCCGCCTTGACGGTATGGGCGTCGGCAAAGCGTCCCGCATCCCTGATGACGTCGACGCCGAGTGCGTTGAAACGTGCCGCGCCGTCATTGGCGGCGATAGCGTCGATGACGCCGTGAATGCGCGCACTGACCTGTTTGAAATCGATGTCAGGCTCTCGCGCGGCGATGCCGAAGCGGGCGCTGCTCCGTATCTGGTGCGCCCGCCGTGCGATAGCGATCAGCGATTTGGAAGGCACGCACCCCGCGTTCAGGCAATCGCCGCCCATCTTGTGCTTTTCGATCAGGACGACTCGCACGCCTAGCGAGGCGCAGGCCGCAGCGACGGACAAGCCACCCGAACCGGCGCCGATAATGCAGATGTCGGGCGTCAGGGCGTTGCTCGTGCGGGAAGCGCGCTCGACGGCCTCGCTGGCACGGCTGGAAGCCGGTGAGTGCGCGCTGCCCGAAAGGGTCCTCACGCTACTGTCCATGCCGACGCCTCCACAATTTGACCGCGACCGGAAGCAGCGCCAGCACGCCCATGCCGGCTAAAGCGATTTTGACTTGGTGTGTCATCAGATTACCCACCATCAAGCCCAACGGGCAGGTCGCAGCGGTACCATCCGCGATGCACAATGCTTGCGCCGCCTGCGCGGCCACGATGGCGCTATCAAGGCCGTCACCGGCGGCACTGAGGGCAAACGACGCGGGTATGATGCCCACGAACGTTCCCACCAGAAATGTCCGCAACGGTACGCCCAGCAGCGCTGGTACGATGTTCACGATGAAAAAAGGAAACGCGGGAGTAAGACGCAAGAACAACAGGTAGCTAAGTGCATTCTCACAGAACCCAGCTTGCAACCGCTCGACCTGCGGGCCTGCGCGGGCTGCGAGCCCACTTCCAATCGTCGTGCGGGCAATCGAAAAAATGACCACCGCACCTGTCGTCGCGGCGATCACTGCGGCAACACCACCGGCAACCCACCCGAACATCAGTCCACCAGCGATTGTAAACAGCACCGAGCCCGGTAACGAAAGGCTGACGACGGCAGCATAGAGCGCCACGTAGGCGATAAGCGCCAGCACGCGATGGCTCTCGATCGTGTCATGAAATCGCGTTCGAATGTCGACGAGCGCTTCCAGCGACAGGGTCCGGTACGCGCCGGTCACCGCAAATATGACTAGGAATGCCACCAGCAACACCAGCAGCGACATACGCAGCGCCGATGAACGACCCCTGGTGCTTGGTCGTAGCGGGCTAGGTAAATCGCGTATGTTACCTTCGTTTGCGATGGCGACTGCTCCGGCACGCGTCCAAGTTGCGCGCGTCCACGGTAGCGCAGTCGGTGAGAGCCGTCCGCCCCGAATATAGAGTTGTCCGCTTTCGTGTCATGACGTGAACGGATGTGATCTGTCGGGCGGGGGCGGGTTAAACAGCCACCGAGATGAATTTTTTTCCGATTGCGGCTGCGTGCGCGCGATTGTTCGCATTGATCGCCTTGAGGATCGTCGCCACGTGCATTTTGACGGTCCCCTCCGCGACCCCTAATTCGCGACCGATCTCCTTGTTGGACATCCCTTCAGTGATCAGTTGGAGCACCTCGCGCTGACGCGGCGTCAGAACTTCGAGCTGAGGTTCAGCCACCTCCATCGACCCAGCGGGATCGACGACTTCTTCCGTAATGTTTGCGAGGCTGGGCGGCACGTAGATTTCGCCCGCGAGAATATGTCTGATCCGCGCCAAGACGACGTCGGTGCGCTCGCGCTTGACCAAGTATCCATGGACGCCCGCTTCCAGCGCCCCGAGAATGTCGGACCGGGCTTCCGACCCGGTCAGTACGACGATCTTGACGTCGGGTCGCTTGATCCTGAGCCTCGAAAGCTCATGAGGGCCGCCCATGCCGGGTAAACGCAAGTCGATGATCGCCAAAAAAAGTTTGGGGTCTGAAAACGCCTCGACGGCTTCGTCGAAATGTCCGGCTTCGATGACCAGCGACCCCGCAAACTCCCGCAACAGCACTTGCGCCATACTATTGCGGATCAACTCATGGTCATCAACCACGAGAATCGAGCCGACCTTGGAACTCGTCGAAAAATTCACACCGGCAGCAGTGATCGTCGAGTCCGCAGTCATGAAACCTCGATGTAAAAATATAGCGCGGGGGTGGGTCTGGTAACAGACTATGTCTTCCGGATATTTGAGGCTAAGCAATCGGCCATAGCTACGCGCCAACGTTACGGGTTGGTTCGGCAATCGAAAGTCTAAACGCCCAACTGCCCGAAAGGTTCAGATTTTGCCGTGCTTTTGACGCATTTTAGAATATGCCGAAATGGTGGCCACGATGTGTCCGAACGGACAGTGTCGTCCGATACTGCCAACCAAACTCTCTCACGACCGGATGGAAAGGGAGTTTTGGGGTATTTCGACGCGCAACCGGCAGGTCTGAGCTGACCGAATGAGCCTCAATTGACATCCGGTCCCGTCCATTATTGCCTGAATGAGCCCCAACCCCGGCTTGGAAGTTGGCGCGCCACCTGCAGTCCTGCGGATCTCGACGAACAACGTTTTCATCTGAGAGGGCGAGGGCCACGCTCCCGAGAATGCGAACTCGACATATCCATGTCCCCCGGCCGCAGCCGAAGCCTCGACCGCGATCGTGCCTTTGGCTGCGAATTTGATCACGTTGAGGGCGATATTCGACAGGAGGTCCGCAATGATCCGCCGATCGCCGAAAACCCAAGTTTCTGAAAGATTTGAGCTTAGTATCTTGCCATGAATATCTGCGGTTTCCGCGACAGCCGCAACTTTGTCCCGCATTAACTGTGCGAGTTCGAAGCGGTCTGAATGAGGACACTCTACACCGTCGGCGAGTTTCGCCGCGAACGTAATTTGGTCCAGCATCTCCTGCAGATCGGCAAGTGCTGCTTCCATCGAGTGGGAGGTCGCTTGGCGCTGTTCTGCGTCGTCGGTCAGCGCCATCACATGAGTGAGGAGCAACAACGATTGAATCGGTTGGCGAAGGTCGTGAGAAACCTGGCTCCAGACCGAGTGCGATGACCGCGCTGGTTTCATCATCGACTTACCTCGGCAATCGCCCAAAATACCTAGCCGCAAGACAGTGGTCTTCTCCCCAGCTTTTGATGAGCGGCGCCAGCGAGTATTGCTTCCAAGTAATAGTTAACCGGGATGGCGCACTCAAGTCCGCACTTGGTCTCAGCCGGGATCGCCGACCACTTGCTGTGCGGTCTGCACGCGGTGCGATCTGAGCGACAAGCAACAGTTCGTCACGAAGGGAGGGTAGGTACGATCGTATGCGTAAGCGTTTAGCGGCTATGTCGACGAACGGGCAAGAACCTTCTGATCGGACTAAACTGGCCACACTGCTCAATCTACGTTCGCTGGAAGACCTGACGGACGATGGTTTGTGGGCGGTTCTGGCGAACGCTGCAGTTCGGCGGCAGCTTCAGGCTCGCACGACTTTATTCAGTAACGGCGACCCGTCGCG
The DNA here is from genome assembly GCA_031365465.1 of Hyphomicrobiaceae bacterium. Classification (GTDB taxonomy): domain Bacteria; phylum Pseudomonadota; class Alphaproteobacteria; order Rhizobiales; family Hyphomicrobiaceae; genus JABFRJ01. Next base: position 7,064 of record JANLYD010000411.1, on the reverse strand, counting down.
CTTTTACTATCTTGTAGAATGCGGTGAGCTTCTCGTGCACCGGCACGTGCTCCCCAATCTTCGCCCGACCGCGCGAGTTCTCAACGACGGCGACGTATTCACCTACGATTGCGCCGGGTATCACGCCGCCGAATGTGTTGCGTTGACCGACAGCGTCGTGCGGTGTGTCGATCGTCAAATCTTCGACGAGCGTGCCTCGACCTCGCACCTTCTCCAACGCGTCTTGCATGCCGTGCATAGTGCCGAACTCGAGATGATCCTGGAAAGTCTGACGAGCCCGTCTTCGCATTTTTCGGAACCAAGCGACATTAAACGCTCGCCTCCGTTCCCGGCCGTACAAAAGCCCGCCGCAGCAAAACAATTTACTGCCGCGATCCTCAGGCCGGATTTTGGCGGCAGGAAAACTACCAGATTGAAATAGGGAGATGGTTGATGACAGTTGACTATAAACAGAAGCAAAAACAGCAACACGCGTTACCGGATTTGGCTGATCCGCTGCGCGAGGCGGCAGCCGAACACCTAGAAATTGCGAAAACCGCCCAGGACGAAGTGCTGGCCGATTCTGAAACGGTAATCAATCGGTGGATCGCCCGCCGGCGCGAATCTGCGGAAGCGATGGCTGAACTCGGACGTGATGCGCTTCACGCCAAGACGGCTCAGGACGTCGTGCAGTTGTGGATGGAATGGTCGAAAGGTGCGCTGGACCGCATGATCGCCGATAGTCACGATCATCTGGCCGTCGGCACGACGGTCGCATCGCAGGTGGCAAAAAGTTCGACGGCTTTGGCAATGACGTGGTCTGCACCCGAAACCAAGGACCGCATGGTGCGACCATTCGAGAAAGCCAACGGGTCCGGGGCACGCAGCCACGGCCACGGTTAAAGTGGGAGTTTGAACTGCTTGTTGGTTCGGCGACCTGAGTAAGGTCGCCGAACCGGGGTGTGTTACTTTGGCAATGCTGTGATAATAAACTTGGAGGTTTTATTGTGATCCAGGGGACCTTTAGTACGACGGTCAATGGCTCGAGTTCGACAGATCGAACCGCAGGTGGCGACGTTCCGCTCCCGAAGTTCGATCCAGTTGTACTGAAGAAAAATCGCAGGATCGAAGTGGCCCAAGAAGTTCTGAAGGGACGAACTGTTTTATTGATCGAAGACTCTTGGCTGATCGCGCAGGGCTATAAATCCATGCTCGAGTTGGCAGGCATGGTTGTCATCGGTCCGGCCGCAAGTGTCTTGGACGCTGAAGAACTGCTGGTTGCCAAAGCTCCCGATTTTGCGCTCGTGGATATCAATCTTGAAGATGGCGGCGACAGCTATGGCTTGATCGACGCCATGGTTGCGCGCAAAATTCCCGTCGTGATTATTTCCGGCGACACGATCTCGCCGCGAGTGGCGTCGCTGGTCGATTGCGTTCTCAACAAACCCGTCGGCGGCTCAATGTTGATGGCCACACTTCGTCGTGTCGGCGCCGTCCACAAATACCTTTGAACACCCGCGTCCGAAGGCTTCGTGGCAGTCCGCGACGTCAGGCTTGGCTGTCGCGGACCAGAAAGCGCGCGGGGATTTCAATTCTGCACGCCACTCCCTCGGAGGTGATGGCGTGGCTGCATTTGCTGCCCCGAAGCTCGTACGGGATGAGTTCGCGGATGACACTCGTGCCATAGCCCCTGCGCGTCGGCTGCGCGATCGTGGGCCCGCCGCTTTCAGTCCAAGTTATGACCAGTGCCTTCGGCACGGCAGGCGAAGTCTCGTCCATGTCCAGATGCCAGCGTACTTGAACCTGGCCGTGATCATGCAGCAGCGCGCCATATTTTGCAGCGTTGGTCGCAAGCTCGAAAGCGACCATCGCGACCGCCTGCGAAGCGTTCGGAGTGAGCACGATCTCCGCGCCCTCCACAAGCGTCTTTCCATCTTCGAGATAAGGCGCGAGCGCATCGTTGATGATGTCGGCGAGCCTCACGCCAACCCAGCCGCCTTTGCTCAGCCGTGAATGCATCATCGACATGGACATCAGCCGTTCTTGCAGCACGGCCTTGAAGGCGTCGACCGACGTCGCCTGAGCCGACGACCGCTCCATGACCAACTGGATGTTGGCCAGCGAGTTCTTCACGCGATGATCGAGTTCCTGAAGTAAGATGGACTGCCGCTGCTCGGCATGTTTGCGTTCTGAAATATCGAGAATGACACCGAAAGCCTCGAAACGGCCTTGCTCGTCCGACTTCACGACGGTACCCCGCACGAGCATCCAACGTACGTCGCCGTTAGGCCGAACGACGCGAAATTCCATATCGACGGCCGATTTATCCGTGATCGAGGTGTCGACGGTTTTCTGCCATGTCGGCCGGTCGTCGGGGTGAACGATCGCGGCCACTTCTCTGAGTGACTTAGTCCACGAGCGTTTGTCGATACCCAGCAGCTCCAGCGCTTCGTCGGACAACTCGGAAACAAGCGTGCTGTAATCGAAATGCCATGTTCCCATGCGGCCCGCCGCGCAAGCGAGCTGGATCAGTCGCAGACTCTCACTAAGGCGCCGTTCGGCCAATTTCCGTTCCGTGATGTCGAGATAGAACGACACTACAGCAGGCTTTTCCTTCCATTCGGCCAGATGAGCCATCGCAGAGACCCATATTTCCCGCCCATCGGTACGAAAACCGCGCCATCCCGGATGCGGGGCAACCACTTCGCCTCGGGTGGCAGCCGCCGTGCGCGCACGCAGCAACTCTCGCTCTTCCGGCGCGACGAAATCATCGAATGTCGACTTGCCCAGCAGGTCTTGCGCGCTCTCGTAGCCGAAGATGCGAGCCATCGCGGAGTTCGCATAGACGATCCGCTCGTTCTGCTGGATGACGATGCCTTGCAGCGAACCTTCGACGACGCTGCGATAGCGCGCCTCCGATCCCTTCAGCGCATCCTCCGCACGCTTGCGCTGCGTGATGTCGACGCAAACGCCAACGATGCGGATGGGCTCTCGCCCGGCAGGCGTCGCGGCGAACTGAAACCGCCCGTGCCAACTCATCCAGCGCACAAGTCCGCCCGGCAGAACGAAACGAAACTCCATCTCCAACCGCCCGTCGCCGGACGGGCTTTGCGCCGCGCCGTAAAGCCGGCGCACGCGCTGCACGTCGTCGCGATGAATGCGTTGGAAAGCTTGCTGAATGGGCACCGTCTCTGCGCCGGGAATGCCGAGCATCGTCGTAAGTTCGGGCGAATAGTGGGCCATTCCGGTTTTTGCATCGATGGCGAAGGTGCCGATGCCCGCAGCTTCGTTGGCGAGCCGAAGGCGTTCCTCGCTTTCGATGATGCGCCCGATCGGCACTGTTGCCTCGCCCGTCGCGTCGCCTGCGTCGATGAAGGTGATGAGTGCCTGTTTTTGTCCATCCAGCGCGTTGCTCAAGCGGCGGCATTGGAGCGCAATCTTGCGGATTACGCCACCGACGGCGACGGCGACCGGAAGCGAGAGCGATAGCGTGCCGGCGCCGAGCGCAAGCTGCAAGCCGGCGCGCGCCGGTGCCTCGAATTCGGGCAGCAGAATATCGTGCAGCGCACGCTGCTTTGACGTCTCGCCGAGCGGTCTGACGAACGCCAAGGCATCGCGCGTCATCTCGCGAACGACAAGAGCTTCATCGACGACGATCGCCGGCGGCAGCAGCTCAACCCAATTGATGCCGGTTTCAGCAGTGGCATCAACCGGTACGGCAGCCATCGACGTTGGGCTCCGGGCTTGGTTCGGCATGTGATCAGGCTCGCAGATATAAATGGCTCAAAAAATTGAGTGTGGCCGCATCACGCGCCAGGAACTATAACAAGAAGACTATCATATGATCAGGCGAGTCGATGCTTATGCAAACGATTTGACGATGATGTGTGCGTTAAAGAACGGTAAAAGAACGGTTAAAGAAACTTGCCACTCGGTTAACAAATTGACAAAGAAAAAGCGGCGGCAACCGAAATAATTCGTTCGCCCGCCGTTCGCCAACGCGTTGACTGGCAGGATTGAGCGGCCTATAAGCGGCAACTTCCGGATCCGGCTGGGCACAAGGCGCGCGATGGCGTTGCCGTGCTTCAGCTTGTTCTCATGTGTCCGTAGCGTTCGCTGGATTGACGTCCGCGTCTCGCTGCACTGGAAACCACTTCAAGCCCGCGACATGCCCGCCCAGCGGCGCGGTCAGCGGTTCGAACGCGATGGAGCCTGTGACGTGAAACGCACCTACCAGCCTAGCAAAATCGTGCGCAAGCGCCGCCATGGTTTCCGTCATCGGATGTCGACCGTGGGTGGCCGCAACGTGCTTGCTCGCCGTCGCGCCAAGGGCCGCAAGCGTTTGTCGGCTTGAATTTTCGGCTGCCTTTTGGCGCCGCAAAACTGGGTCGACCGCGAGTTTGGCGTGCGTATGCACAGATCAACTGCTGCGCCGGGAGTGACGCTCGTGGGGGCAGATAAGTCCCACCGACGCTATGGGCCGCGCCTGCGAACGATGCGCAAGCGTGCCGAGTTTCAACGCCTTCGCGGTGGAGTGCGCTGGTCCGGATCGGCGTTTTTGCTTGAGGGCAAGCCGCGATCTGAGACCACATCGGCTATCGCGCCGTCTGAGATCGCATCCAGTATCACGGCAGGAAGCGCAGCCCGAGCTTCGACGACAGCGCCGCAGACATCGGGCGTACGCTACGGATTTACCATCACGAAGAAAGTCGGCAAGGCGCACGAGCGCAATAGAATGCGCCGTCGTTTGTCGCACGCGCTGCGGCTGGTCGATGTTCCAGCGAATCTCGCAACTTGGGATTGCGTGGTGATTGCGCGTCCAGCCTCGCTTGATATCCCCTTCGACCAACTGGTCGCCGATTTCAACACGGCAATCTCTAAATTGGCTCGAGCGAATGCCGTCACGGCGGCACGGCCAAAACGGCAGTCATAGCGACTGCGACACGATCTGCGACAGCCACGACGGAGCCTGCTGCTTGACGCCGTGCCATAGCCCGTCCATGTCAACCCCAGATTTCAGGCCGAGCTATCGGCCGATGCCAGACCCCCTCATCACAATGCCGACGCCGAAAGCCGCGAGCCCGCTATGAACGATCCCGATTCACAGAAGAACATGATCCTGGCGGTCGTGCTGTCGCTGATGGTGCTGCTGGGCTGGCAATACATTTTCGTCTATCCGAAAGAGCAGGAGCGTCGCCGCCAAGCCCAGATCGAGCGCTCGACGGTGCCTGTCGCCCAGACAGGCGCCGGAGTTTCAAGCGGCAGCCCGGCCGGCGCTGGTACCGGCACATCTACCGGTGGCACATTGCCCGGCAATGCCGCAGCGGCAATCGGCTTGAACCGCGCTGGTGCACTTGCGCTGTCGCCGCGCGTGGCGTTGCAGACGCCGAGCCTCACTGGGTCGATCGCCCTCAAAGGCGGCCGCATCGACGATCTGGTGCTCGCCAAATATCGCGAGACCACAGAGCCCAAGAGCGCCAACGTCGTGTTGTTCGAGCCATCCGGCGCCAAAGAAGCGTATTTTGCCGAATTCGGCTGGATCCCGGCCGCAGGTCAAACGGTGGCGGTGCCGAACCGCGAGACACTCTGGACGCAGCAGGGAACCGGCGCATTGACGCCCGCGACTCCCGTCGTTTTGACGTTCGACAACGGCCAGGGCCAGATATTCAAGCGGTCCATCTCGGTCGATGACAAGTACATGTTCGCGGTCAAGGACGAGGTCGAGAACAAGGCCGCAACACCTATCATTCTGCAGCCGTACGGAAAGATTTTCCGCCTCGGAACGCCTAAGACGCAAGGCTTTGCCGTGCTTCACGAGGGGCTGATCGGCGTCCTCAGCGCCGACACCAGTGTCGGTCTGCAGGAGATCAATTACGCCGATCTGACCAAGGAAGCGGCGAACCGCGAGAAGGAAAAGAAAACGGCCGTCGGCGAGAAGAGCTTCACGGCGACCAAGGGCGGGTGGTTGGGCTTCACCGATAAATATTGGGCGGCGGTGCTGATCCCACCGCAGTCGGCGACCTATGACGCACATGTCACCGGCTACAAAGCTGTCCCCGGGATGCAGGAAGAAGGCTTCCAGAGCGATTACGTGCTTGAAGCCGTGACGATCGAGCCGAACGGCACCCAGGCTGTGCAGTCGCAACTGTTCGCGGGCGCCAAGGAAGTTCGCACCGTCAACGCCTACGGTGAGGCCGGGATCAAGCGCTTCGATCTGATGATCGACTGGGGTTGGTCGCACTTTATCGCTAAGCCGATGTTCTGGCTGATCGAAAAGCTGTCGGCGCTGCTCGGCAACTTCGGTCTGGCAATCCTTGCAGTTACCGTGCTCGCGAAAGCCGCGTTCTTCCCGTTGGCCAACAAGAGCTACGAAGCCATGGCCAAGATGAAGAAGATGCAGCCCGAGATGGAGCGCATCAAGGAGCTGCACAAGGACGACCGCGAACGCCAGCAGAAGGAGATGATGAAGCTCTACTCCGATCACAAGATCAATCCGGCGTCGGGCTGTCTGCCGATGCTGCTGCAGTTCCCGGTGTTCTTCGCGCTCTACAAGGTGTTGTTCGTCACCATCGATATGCGTCACGCGCCGTTCTACGGCTGGGTGAAGGACTTGTCGGCGGCCGACCCGTCGAACCTGTTCAACCTGTTCGGGTTGTTGCCGTTCAATCCGGTTGCCGTGCCCCTGATCGGCGAATATCTGCACTTGGGGTTCTGGCCGATGGTCATGGGCGCGACCATGTGGATGACCATGCAGCTCAATCCGCAGCAGGCCGATCCGATGCAGCAGAAGATCTTCAACTGGATGCCGGTACTGTTCACTTTCACCATGGCGGCCTTCCCGGCGGGCTTGGTGATCTATTGGGCCTGGAGCAATATCCTGTCGCTCGGGCAGCAATATTACATCATGCAGAAGAACGGCGCCGACATCCATCTCTGGAAGAATCTCGGCGTCGAGAAATGGATCGAACGTTTCAAAAAAAAAAGTGAAGCTTGACTGTTCCGCGTAAGAACGAGCCTACCTAGCTTTTCGTCATCCCGGCGAAGGCCGGGACCCACGACTGGTCAATATCTCCGAGATGCTTTGT
>JANLYD010000387.1:0-2532 GCA_031365465.1 Hyphomicrobiaceae bacterium | reverse complement strand
CGTCGCGCCGATTTTGTATTCGATGGCTTCGGTGACGAGGCCCATCAAGGTGTGAAAGCGGTCAAGCCCGCTGGCCGCTGATGCCGTCTCAGCCAGCGCCCGGACGCGCTCACCGGCAAGCGTTTTGTCCGTGTGGCGCAGATAGATGCGCTTGGGCGTGAGTTCAGACAAGCCTTGCACCACGCCGGCGCGGTCTTCGGTATCGACGACGCCTTTGGCGATGACCAGACTTTCGCTGTGGCTGCCAACGAACGTCACCAGATGCGCGGCGTTGCCGTAGCTGTCGCGGAACGGCGTTGCCGTGTCGATGCCGGGCGCGGTGATGGCCCAGCTGATGACCTTCTGGCCAGCGAACGAGGGCGGCGTTAAGCGCAGCGTTTGAATGGAATAGGACGCCGGCGCGTCATAAGCGTAGCGGGAGACGTGGCCGATGGAAATGCGCATGTTCAGGGCCCTCAATCGGCAAAATGGTAAGCCTGCGAAATCTCGCGGCTGACTTTGTTGTTGCGGGCAATGAAGTCTTGCACGAATTCGTGCAGGCCAGACTGGAAGATTGCTTTCATGTCGGCTTCTAGAAGCAGATCGCGCGTGGCGTGAGCGGTGGCGTGGCAAGCGTGTTGCGTGCCGTAGAAGACGCCGAGTTCACTGAGCGTTTGCGTCAACTCATCGTAGCACGAGCGCAATGAGCGCGGCATCTGCCGGTTGAGGATGAGGTAGTCTGCGATTTTCCACGGCCGGTAGGTATCCTTGAACACCCAGCGGTAGCTGCGATGCGCCGAGACGGATCGCAAAATCGCGGTCCATTGGAAGTTGTCTTTGCCGCTGCCGACCATCTCGGCCGAGGGCAGCAGGTGATAGTATTTGACGTCGAGGATGCGCGATGTGCTGTCGGCGCGTTCAATGAAGGTGCCGAGCTGGCTGAAGTAGAAGGTGTCGTTGCGCAAAATCGTATTCAGCAAAGCGCCGCGATATAGGGCCGAGCGCGAGCGGATCCAGTCGAGGAGGCCGGGGAGAGAATTTGACGACACCGATTGCGGCTTGATGGCTGAGAATTCCAGCCACGACGAATTCAGGCTCTCCCACATTTCTCGTGTCAGTGCGGTTCGCTGCGCCCGGCCATTGCGGCGCGCGGTGCTGAGGCAGGTCGCGACACTTGAAGGGTTTACGGGGTCAAACAGCATGTAGTCGACGACGTTGCGCGTGTTCAATTCGCCGTGGCGCTGGATGTAGCCGTCAAGGCATCCGGCACTTTGCAGTGTCGAGCGCCATTCTTCATGGAAGCCTTCGCCCTCGCGCGGCAGCAAGACAATGCGGTATCCGACCTCGAGCAGGCGCGCCATATTTTCCGCCCGCTCGACGGAGCGCGACAGCCAGTAGAGATCATTTGCAGCGCGGCCGAGCATGATGCGATTAGTCCTGAAGTACCCAAGTGTCTTTGGTGCCGCCGCCCTGGCTTGAATTGACGACCAGCGAACCCTGTTTCAAGGCGACGCGCGTCAGCCCGCCCGGCACGACGCGGACCTGATCGCCGACAAGAACGAAGGGCCGCAAATCGAGATGCCGCGGGGCGACGCCGGCATTGACCAGCGTTGGGCAGGTCGAGAGCGCTAACGTCGGCTGGGCGATATAGTTCGACGGATTGGCCGTCAGCTTGGCGCGGAAGGCTTCAATTTCAGCCTTTGATGCTGCAGGCCCGACCAGCATGCCGTAACCGCCGGAACCGTGCACCTCTTTGACGACCAACTGTTCAAGCCGCTCAAGCACATATTTCAGGGCGTCCGGTTCGCGGCAGTTATGCGTTTCGACGTTGTTTAGAATAGCAGCCCGGCCGGTGTAGAACTGAATGATGGCTGGGATGTAGCTGTAGATGGCCTTGTCGTCGGCGATGCCGGCACCGGGCGCGTTGACAATCGACAAGCGGCCTGAGCGGAAGACGTCGAATACGCCGGGGACACCGAGCATCGATTTGGGATCGAAGACCAGCGGATCGAGGTAGTCATCATCGACGCGACGGTAGAGCACGTCGACGCGTTTCAGCCCCTCCGTGGTCTTCATCAGAAGTTCGCCATCGATGACGACGAGATCCTGGCCCTCGACGAGTTCGACACCCATTTGATCGGCGAGGAAGGTGTGTTCGAAATAAGCGCTATTGTAAGAGCCGGGTGTCAGCAGGGCGATCGTCGGCTCGATGGTGAGGTTTGTCGGCGCGACGCTTTCGAGCGTCCGGCGCAAAATATCTGGGTAGTCCTCGACCGGGCGAACGCGATTGCGCGAAAAGAGGTCCGGGAACAGGTGCAGCATGGTCTCGCGGTTCTCGAGCATGTAGGAGACGCCCGACGGTGTCCGCGTGTTGTCTTCTAGAACCATGAAATCGTCTTCGCTGGTGCGGACGATATCGATGCCGATGACGTGGCTGTAAATGCCGCGCGCCGGCTCAACGCCCATCATCTCGGGGACGAAAGCTTTATTTTGAATGACGAGTTCTTCAGGGATGAGCCCGGCCTTGAGAATTTCCTGGCGGTGATAGATGTC
>JANLYD010000368.1:0-10790 GCA_031365465.1 Hyphomicrobiaceae bacterium | reverse complement strand
GATTGAAAGATGCTTAAGGATCGCTTCATTTCGGCGCGATGTGCCGACGCAGAAACGCCTTGGCTTTGCGGGCCAAGGCGCAATGATTTCGTAACGAAGTCTAAACGCGTGCGCCGGTCAGTGGTGCATGATGGTCTGGATTGTCGCTGGTGAAAACAACCCGATCATGCTGAACACCAACCCGATTCCGACCAGGCCCGATGCCATCCACAACAGGTAGACGATGTGCGTCAGCAGATAAACGGACGCCATGACGATCGCGATTTGAAACGCCGCTGAAGCAATCTCGTAGCTGTGATACTGGTTGGTATAGACGTCGCGTTTGACTTCGGCTGCCAGCGCACGTTCCTGCAATTCCTTGCGGCCTTCGCCGACGTTTTCGTGTTGCGCGTTGGTTTTTGGTTCGCTCTGATAGCGCGCGACATCGGCGCGCCACTCCGCGATGCGCTTCGTCAGCCGCTCCTTTACTGCCGGATCTTTCGCTAGCGCCTCGTCGATCTCCATCTGCTCGGCAGCCGTTTTCAGCGTGGTCTGCCGAATGGTCTTGGCTTGATAAAACGACCACAGATTGGAGGATTGAACGTTGCTGGCGATCGATTGCGTCTGCGCGCCCTTGGCGAGCGTCTCAGCAACCGCCAGGAACAAGCCGATGACTGTAATGAAGATGGCGATCCGTTTTGAACTGCTGTCGGTGCCATGCTCGACGTGGTGACCGGCTCCGTGTGACATTTTCGAGTCCCTTTTCTTGTCGTCTGCGCAGGCGTGCGCTCACCAGTCCATGGCCTTGCAACGATCGAATGTGCAAGACCGAGACCGACTTAGTCTTAGCGCCCACGATGTATAACTATTGTGCGTGAAATGGTTAAAACCGTCGTCAGAGCGCACCGACTGCCTCGAGCGCGGCTCGCACTTCGGTCACTCCGGCAGCCGACAGCGGTGCTTGCGGCGGCAGCGGATCGCCGACCGCATATCCCTGCAGCGTCAGCGCACCTTTGATGCAGGCAGCAAGGTTGTGCTTCGCGAACGCCTGATTGAGCGACCATAACCGGCGTTGCAAAGCCATCGCATCAGACCATTTCTCGGCGCGGCAAAGGTTGTACAAATCTACCGATGCCGCCGGCACCGCGCATGCGGGTCCCGCCATCCACCCGACGCCGCCGATGAGCATGACCGCCGCTGGAATATGCGCCGACGCGGCAAAAACCTTCATCCGGCCGTTGGTGGCATTCAAAATCGACAGCAGACGCCCCGTGTTGTTGGAGGCGTCTTTGATGTAGCGAATATTCGGCACTTTCGACAGCCGGATGATCGCCGGTATCGTCAGATCTGAGCGTTGAAAATTCGGGTTCGTATAAAGCACGACAGGCAACGAGGTCGCCTCGGCGATGGCCTGAAAATAAGACACCACGCCGTCGTCGTCGATCGGGAAGTAGGCTTCCATCATGGCCAGAATGCCGTCCGCTCCCAGCCGCTCATAGGTTCGCGCCTGGGCAACCGCGTCGGCGATCGTTGTCGCGGCGACGCCGGCAATGACTGGCACCCGCTTACCGGTTGCCGCAATAACGGTTTCGACGACGCATTGGCGCTGCGCCGAGTTGAGGTAGGCGAATTCCCCAGTTGATCCGAGCGGCGTTAGGCCGTGCACGCCTTTGCCGATCAGATCATCGGACAGTTTCGCCAGCACGTCGACGAGCACGCGCCCGTCCGGTGCCACAGGCGACACTAGATAAGGAAAGACGCCGTACAGGTCCCTCGTCATCGACGCCTCAAACGACGCTGATGTGGATGTCGTCGACGCCGTCGACATGGCCGTGCAGCTTGTCACCCTTCTTCACCGCGCCGACGCCGGCAGGCGTACCCGTGAATATCAGATCGCCAGCCCGCAGCTCGAACAGCCCCGACAGGAACGCGATCTGGTTTTGTACATCCCAGATCATCTGGTTGAGATCGCCGGTCTGCCGGCGCTCTCCGTTCACGTCGACCCAGATGGCCCCCTTCGACGGGTGTCCGATCGTGCTGGCGGGATGCAAGGCGGTGCACGGCGCCGAATTCTCGAACGCCTTCCCGATTTCCCATGGGCGCCCGGCCTTCTTCATGTCGCTCTGCAGGTCGCGCCGCGTCATGTCGAGGCCGACAGCATATCCGTAGACGTGTTTCATGGCGTCAGCGGCGGCGATGTTCTTGCCCCCCGAATTGAGCGCGACCACCAATTCGATTTCGAAATGAAAATCACTGGTCTTGTCGGGATACGGCATCGTTTTGCCCAGCAGCAGATTGCCGGGGTTTTTCTGGAAGAAGAAGGGCGCTTCCTTCTTCGGATCGTGTCCCATTTCCCGCGCGTGCTCTTCGTAATTCCGTCCTACGCAATAGATCCGATGCACCGGGAACAGTTGCGTTGTGCCGCTGATTGGCAGTGTCGGAATGGGTTGCGGGGCGAACACATAGGTCATTGCTGGGGTCCTGGCTGGCAAAATTCGATCCAGCCTGCCTTATCAGAAGGCCTGCCCCGCTGGCAAAGGGTACCGGCGATACATGCACTCCCGTCTTGTAATCGCCTGCCGTTCGCGACAGACTGTTGGACCAACCGAGAGGCGCTCCATGGGCGATGTCGAACCGATACAGTTGCGTCGAGCGATGCGGCAGGACGGGGGCCAGTTGCCGAACGGCGGACCCTCCGGACAGCACGCGACCCACGCTGTCGTTGCGTTCACGCGCGCCGAGTTGAGTGCCATTCTCGCAGTCTATGGCCGCCTGATGGGTGAAGGCGAATGCCGGGACTATGCCATGGACTTCGGCCGCGAATCTGCGGTCTTCTCGATCTTCCGTCGCACCAGCGAAGTGCCGCTCTACCGCATCGAAAAAACCCCGAAACTCGCCCGCAAGCAAGGCGCTTACGCTGTTTTGACGCCTACCGGCTTGATTCTCAAACGCGGCCATGAATTGGCGCGCGTACTCGAAGTACTGGCCAAACGCGTCCGCGTAGTCACTCGTTGACCAGCATGACGCGCCATTTTGCCGAACAAAACCCTTCAATCGTCAATGACACGGACATCTCATGCCTTTGCGCCTTGCGGTCGGCGGCTTTCTGCATGAGAGCCATTCCTTTGCACCCCATCCCACGCGCTACGTTGATTTTCTCACCCCTGGCGGCTGGATGGGCCTGGCGGAAGGCGACGCGATGCTGGCCGGCATTCGCGGCAAGTCGGCAGCCTTGGCAGGCGCCGTCGAGGCTGCGGAAGCAGCCGGCGCGACGCTAGTCCCGTTAGCGTGGTGCTTCGCCAATCCGGCAGGCCCCGTGCAGGATGAAGCCTTCGAACGCATATCCGCTTTGATCTGCGCCAACCTGTCCCGCGCTCTCGACCAGGGCCCACTGGATGGCGTCTACCTCGATCTCCACGGTGCGGCCGTGTCGGACAGCTTTGCCGATATGGAAGGCGAGTTGCTGCGCCGCGTGCGCGCGATCATCGGCGATCTGCCCATGACCATCAGTGTCGATCCACATTGCAATCTCACCCGCGCCATGGTCGACCGCTCGGACGCCATCGCACCCTTCCGCACCTATCCCCACGTCGACATGCCCGATGCCGGCAGGCGGGCCATGGCGTTGCTGCTCGAGCGCATCGCACGCGGGAAGCCGTGGGCGCGCGCCTTCCGCCAGATTGATTTTTGGATTCCGATCACCAGTCAGTGCACGCTGATGCCGCCGATGTCGCCCGTGTTCGACGAGCGCGCGCGTTTGGCTGATGCACACAAGGTCGCCGAACTCGCCTTCTGCTTCGGGTTTCCCTATGCCGACTTTCCCGACTGCGGCGCGTCCATCGCCGCGTATGCTGAAACGGCAACCCAGGCGCAGGCCGCCGTCGACGAGCTTGGCCATTACATCGACGCCCACGAAACAGATTTCTCGTTGGATGTCGCGTCGGCCAAATCAGCAGTCGGCGAAGCGATCAGATTGTCGAATTCGGCCCACCGCCCCGTCGTGATCGCCGACACGCAGGACAATCCCGGTGGCGGCGGCCACGGCGATACCACCGGCCTGCTCGCCGAGTTGATCGCTCAGAATGCTCAAGGTGCCGTGCTCGGCCTCATCAACGACCACGAGGCGGCAGCAGCATTTCACCGCGCAGGCGTCGGGGCAACGGTTGGCCTTGCGCTCGGCGGCAAATCAAACGGCGCTCCATTGCCGGTCCAAGCCAAGATCCTGAAGCTGACGAACGGTAAGTTCACCTATACCGGCCCCATGGGCAAAGGGAATCCCGGCAACCACGGCCCGACCGCTTTGATCGAGGTTGCGCCCGGTATCCGCGTCATCGTCGTGTCGAACAAGGCCCAAGTTTACGATCAGGCGCTGTTTCGCCACGTCGGCATCGAGCCCGCGGACTGCAAAATTCTGGTGCTCAAATCCAGCGTACACTTCCGCGCGGATTTTCAACCCATCGCCGAACGCGTGATCGTTGCCGTCGCACCAGGACCTGTGGCCGCCGATCCTTCGGTATTTCCGTTCAAGAACCTGCGGCCGGGGATACGCATCAACCCGCGCACCGCAAAAAACTAATGATGCAATGACTTACGAACAGTTCAACAGCTTCTGCGCTTCGCTACCCGCGACAACGTATGTCGTGCAGTGGGGTGGCTCACACGTCTGGAAAGTCGGCGGCAAAGTGTTCGCCATTGGCGGCTGGGAAACAGGCGACGCCGCAATCACTTTCAAGACCTCGGACACAGCCTACGAGATGCTGTCCACCCAGCCGGGACTTCGGCCGGCACCCTATCTTGCATCTCGCGGCTTGAAGTGGATCCAACAGTTCGCGAGCCCCGGCCTGTCAGATCGGGACCTCGCTCGATATCTGCAGCAATCGCATGCGTTGGTCGCTTCCGGCCTTTCGGGCACGAAGCGCAAAGCGCTGGGGCTCGCGAACCCGGTCAAATCGAATCCGCAACGCCTTTAAGCGCCCGCCTTGATCGCAAAGTGCAGCGCTGAATCCGACAGCGACCCGATCCGTTTGATCGACTCGGCGGCTTGCTCGCTCGCGGCCGTCCCATCGCGCAAGCGTCCGGCGATCCCCTGCAGAATGGCCGTCAGCCGGAACATGTTGAAAGCACTGTACCAGTCGAGATTGGGAATACCCGAGCGGTTGGTCAGCTTGCAGTAGAGCGCCGTTGCTTCCTCGATCGTCGGGATGCCGTGCGTCTTGAAATCCAACCCCGCCAGCCCGCTGGCCCCCGCACCTTGTGATGATTGCGGCATCAGCCACGACATCATGAAGTACGAAAAATCGGCCAACGGATCACCCAGTGTCGAGAGTTCCCAGTCGAGAACGGCAATCACCTTTGGCTCGCGCGCGTCGAAGATCATGTTGTCGAGGCGGTAATCGCCGTGAACCACCGACACGCGTTCCTGATTGGGGACGGTGCGCGGCAGGAATTCCATCAGCCGTTCCATCGCATCTATTTTCTCGGTTTCGGACGCGCGATATTGCCTCGACCAGCGCTCGACCTGACGCGCAAAATAATTGCCCGCCTTGCCGTAGTCGCCGAGCCCGATGTCGCCCGGGTCATAGTTGTGCAACTGCGCCAGCGTCGTAATTTCGGCTTCGATGATCGCGCGGCGCTCAGGCGGCGTCAGAGTCGGCAGCGTCCCGTCCCAGAAGATGCGTCCAGCCACCATTTCCATGACGTAGAACATGGCGCCGATGACGCTGTCGTCGCTGCACAAGCCATAGGGTCTGGGTGCCGGAAAACCAGCCTTGTGCAATGCCGATATCACGCGGAATTCGCGGTCCACCGCATGCGCCGAAGGCAGCAGTTTGCCGAACGGCTTGCGCCGCAACACATACCGTCGCGCGGGCGTATCCAGCCGGTACGTCGGATTGGATTGTCCGCCCTTGAACTGGAAAACCTCGAGCGGCCCATCATAGCCGGCCACGTTCGCCTCCAACCAAGCGGCCAGTTTCGTCTCGTCCAGCTTGTGCCGGTCCTCGACCGCTTTCACGCCGGAGAAAATGTCGTCGCGCGTCGGAGCAAGAGCGGGCGTCGGTATGTTCGGCATGGCAAAGAGGCTCCAGGATCTTTTCAGCTGGCCGTCGTGTCGGGCGGGCAGCACGAATGCATCGAAACCGCTTCTGCGCCGCCGCGCAAGACCGTTGGCGATAATTTATGGGCTGCTTGGCGGCTCAAGCGATTGACGCCATCAGCTTCGCGACAGCATCAGATCGAGCATCCGCCCGGGTAGAATGCGGCGAAGCGCCGATATCGCGTAGGTATGCGGCGAAATCCTGTAGCGGACCCGTGGCCTCGGACTTTCCAGCGCGTGAATGAGGCTTTTGACGACCGTCGCCGGCCCCAGCTTGAGAAAGCTGGACTTATTGTCCGCCATCGCCGCAAGCCGTTTCTCATACTCGGCTTTGTGGGGCGAGTGTGCCACGTCGATGGTCGCGTTGAACTGTCGGAGGGTGCTGGGTAGAAATTGCGTCTCGATCGGGCCCGGCTCCAGCAATGAGACAAAGATACCGCTGCCGCGCAATTCGTAGCGCATCGCGTCGGTCATGGCTTCCACCGCATATTTGGAGGCGCAATACGCGCCCCGGTAAGGCCCGCTGACCAGCCCCAGCACGGAAGAACACGTCACGATACGGCCGTGTCCTTGCGCGCGCATGACGGGAACGATGCGGCGCGTCAACTCATGGGTTCCGACGACGTTGACGTCCAGATGTTTGCGCAAAACCTCGCCGGAGACGTCTTCCATCGCACCGACGATGCCGTAAGCCGCATTGTTGTAGAGTGCATCGAGCCGCCCGCCGGTCTTGGCCAGCACCGCGTCGGCGCAGCGGTTGATCGAGCCGATATCCGACAACTCCATCTCGAACGCTTCGATACCCAGTTGCTGTTCGAGCCGCGCCAAGTCTTCTGCTTTTCGCGCTGTGGCCAAGACGCGCCAACCCCGTTTTTTGAGTGTCGTGGCGGCCGTCAGCCCGATGCCCGAGGAGCAGCCGGAAATGAGGATGGTACGGGAGATCATGGCGGCGCTTTCTCTTTGCGAGCAATGCTATGTAAGGGATTTGCCGATGGCCTGGAACCCTTGATTGTGGAACAGATGCCGGCCGATCCCTTGTCTGGAATGCGCGATGCTCGATCTCGACGCCTACTTCACCCGTATCGGCTACAACGGCCCGCGCCAACCCACGCTCGCGGTCTTGCAGGCGATCCATGCGCTGCATCCTGCGGCAATCCCATTCGAAAACCTCGATCCTCTGCTGAGTCGCCCTGTCGACCTCGATCTTGCGACGCTTCAGACCAAGCTCGTGCAGCAAAAGCGGGGCGGCTATTGCTTCGAGCACAACGCTTTGTTCCGCGCGGTACTGGAAGGCTTGGGGTTCGCCGTAACCGGCCTCATTGCCCGCGTCCTGTGGCGCGCGCCTCCTGACCGCCCCTTGGCCGCCCGCTCGCATATGCTTTTGAGCGTTGCACTGGAGGGCGAAATATATATTGCCGACGTCGGTTTCGGCGGCCTGCTTGCAGACGCGCCGTTGCGCTTCGCCCCCGATTTCGAACAATCGCCGGGAACTGAAACCATGCGCTTCAAGCACTCCTGTCACGGCTATACGTTGCAAGCGCTGCTGGCATCGGACTGGCAAGATGTTTACGGCTTCACGTTGGATCCACAGGTCGCAGCCGATTACACTGTTGCGAACTGGTTCACCGCGACGCATCCGCAATCGCGTTTCCGCAACGCGTTGATGGTCGAGCGGCTTCTACCGGCCATGCGGATCAGCTTGGCAAACCGTAAAATGACCCACCGGTATCGCGATGGTCGCGTGGAGTACCGTTTGCTCGTAAGCGCCGACGAGTTGCACCGCACATTGATCGAGCAATTCGACATCGAGCCGCCGGCCGATCTTGAGGACGCCTTCCATCGCTTACCTGCCTCCTGATTTCCTCAGTCGCAACGCACCCGACCCTTTGATAAGAGGCCTGTGTTGCATCGCGCCACCAGGATTACGAAATGACCGAAAAGCTCCCGCCAGTTCACGCTGAAACCTTTGCGGCCCAGGCTGGTGGTGACATCGATGCCGAAACCGGCGCGATCGTGCCGCCGCTGCATATGGCGACGACGTATCTGCGCGACCCCGACAATGCCTATTCGAAAGGTTACGTCTACGGCCGGCCCGATAACTTGACCGTTAGACAGGCGGAAGCGGTGCTCACGCGTCTCGAAGGTGGCGCGGTCACGTTGCTGTCGGGATCAGGCATGACTGCGGCAACCTGTGCGTTTCTCGCGCTCCAACGCCCGGCCCATGTGGTGGCGCCCGACGTCATGTACTGGGCGCTCAAGATGTGGTTGCGCGAAGACGCCAAGAGCCACGGCCTCGATGTGACCTTCGTCGACGCGTCGCGGGTGGAAAACATCGACGCAGCGATCCGCCCTGGCGTTACGAAAATGATCTGGCTGGAAACGCCGGCCAACCCGTTATGGACGATCTCGGATATCGCCGCAGTGTCGAAACTTGCACATGACCACGGCGCTTTGCTCGCCGTCGACTCGACCGTTGCAACGCCTGTGCTGTCACAGCCCCTGCAACTCGGCGCCGACGTCGTCATGCACGCGGCGACCAAGTATCTCAACGGTCATTCAGACGTGGTCGCGGGCTCGCTGACGTTTGCGCGCAAAGATGCGTATTTCGAACGCGCCGAGCGGTTGCGCAAAATGCTCGGCGGCATTATCGGGCCGTTCGAAGCGATGCTGCTGATGCGGGGCATGCGGACATTGCATGTGCGCGTCGCCCATCAATCGAAGTCGGCCATGGCCATCGCCAAAAGATTTGCCGCCGACTCCCGGATCGCGGAAGTGCTCTACCCGGGGCTCGATTCGCATGCCGGCCATCGCATTGCGGCCAGCCAGATGACGGGCGGTTTTTCTGGCATGCTGTCGATCCGCGTCAAAGCCGGGACGGATGCGGCCATCAAGACCGCAGCGTACGTGAAGATCTGGAAGCGCGCCACTTCACTCGGCGGCGTCGAAAGTCTGATCGAGCACCGCGCGTCGATCGAAGGTGCAGGCAGCCCGTGTCCGCCAGATCTCCTACGCCTCTCGGTTGGCCTCGAACACGTCGACGATCTCATCGCCGATCTCGATCAGGCGCTCGGCTCGAATGCGTGACACCAAAAACGCGTCGCCGGACCGATGGCGGGCGCTTGGCTTGGCGGCCGCGCCCGGCCTGTTCGTATTCTTGTGGTCGACAGGCTGGATCTCGGCGCGCGCCGCCGTCATCGACAGTGATCCACTGACATTTCTCGCTGTGCGCTTCGCAGGCGCGCTGGCTGTCTTTGCCATCGTGGTTACAGTCACGCGCGCCGCCTGGCCAAAACGACCCGTCGATATCGGCCACGCGATGGCCTCCGGCGTATTGCTGCATGCACTGTACCTGGGCGGCGTCTGGTGGGCAGTTGGACAAGGCTTGCCTGCGGGCATTTCTGCGGTGATTGCCGCCACTCAGCCGATCATGACCGCCATGCTCGCCCCCGCACTCCTCAACGAACGGATCAGCCAACGCCAGTGGGGCGGTATCGCATTGGGATTTGCAGGTATCGCCATCGTTTTGGCGCCGCGCATCGCAGCGGCCCAAGGGGCCGATTTCGATCAGTTGCGCTGGGCCTTGGCGGTAAACCTCGGCGCGATGCTGTCGGTCACCCTCGGCACATTTTATCAGAAGCGCTTTATCCCTTCGGGCGACCTTCAGACGACAGCACTCTTGCAGTATGTCGGCGCGGTTCCCGTCGTGCTGCTGGCGGCGTGGCTGCTCGAGCCCATGCGTTTCACCATCTCTTGGACCAGCATGGCGACGTTGGCGTGGTCGGTCATCGCCATCTCGCTCGGCGCAATACTCCTGTATCTATGGCTCATTCGCGAAGGCGCGGTCTCGAAATCGGCGAGCCTGATTTATCTGGTGCCAGCCGCCGCCGCCGTCGAAGCGTGGGTGCTGTTCGGCGAGCGACTGACGTCTCTCCAGCTTGCCGGCATCGTGATCACCGTAGCCGGCGTGGCCCTCGCAACGCGCAAGACGTAGCGGCGTCGTTCCTACTGCCGGAAGCGCGCATGAGGCTTGAACTAATTCGCAGCCGCCAGCGCTTCCTGCCCCCGGATCGGCACGACGGTGGCTACTCGATCGTCCTTGTCGTACGTGACCTCGACAGACACCTTTGTGCCGTTGGCAACACCCTCGATAGGCGTCCCGACGACTTCCCATATGCCCAAAGTCAGCACGTCCGCAGCGCCATGCAGAATGGCACGGCCACCTTTCTCCAATCCGCTGTAACCTTGCGTGAATGTGTAGAGATCAACCTTGTGTCCATTTTTTTCGGCGGCATGGACGGGCGCGCCAAGCTCGGCGATGACAGCCACCCTCGGGGTGCCCGGCCTGAGAAGCCCCAGATCTTTCTTGTCAGGCTGATTGGCGGCCATGTAGACGGCGCAGCCGGGCAGCGTTGCCGCAAGTAAGAGACATCCCGCAACGTGCATGGCGAAGAAGTTATGTCGGCGCATGCTGAGCCTCGATTGCGGGAAAAATTCTGAAATAGTCAGTAAACCGGCTATTTTTAAAACTTTCAAAACGTCGAAGCAAGCAGCAGACTGTCGAATACGATCGGGTGTGTGACCCAACAGGCGACGAGGTGAGGGAGAGTGCGATGAACGGTGCACGACCAACGGTTTATTCCAAACACGGGATTGTCGCAGCGGCCCATCCGGTGGCGGCAGCGGCCGGCGCAAAGATTTTGGCACGCGGCGGCAACGC
>JANLYD010000311.1:0-2884 GCA_031365465.1 Hyphomicrobiaceae bacterium | reverse complement strand
GCCAGATAGTCGAGCCGAGCGGCTTTGTCGCGGGTCGGGCTGATTGGAACTTGCGCGTCGCCGCTGGTGCCGAAAGCCGCAGCAGAGCCGTGCGCCATGCCGATCCGCAAAGCACCTGGAGGCGTTTCGAAAACGTCCATGTAAGCGGTGGGGTCGGTGTGCATGGCCTTCGCCTTCAACGGCGCTGGCAACAACCAGGCCCCGGACTCGATCTCGATGGGCTGCGGGGTCAGATGCAGTTGAATATGCTGACTATGCTCGGTCAGCGCGGCGAGCGGATGCCACAGGCTGCCGGCCTGAACCGGATCGTGATTGCCGGGCAGTAAATGCCAGACAAGACCGGCATGAGCCTTCAAGTGGTTCACGAATTTTGCGAGCAACTCGCGCGGTGCTGTGACGCTGTCGAAGACGTCACCGGCAACCAGAACGTGGCGGGCGTTTTCTTGGATGGCGACCGCAGCAATGCGATCGATGACACTCAAGCGTGCGTCCGTTAAGAAAGGGGCCGCGACCTGGTATCCGTTGTAGGGTTTGCCGATCTGCCAGTCGGCAGTGTGGAGAAACGTCAGGGTCATGCGACTCGTATGTTCTGATTTCGTTCTAGGTTCAAGACACCTTGTAAACTTGCCCACAGGTTCTGTGCGGCAACCGCCATGCGCGTGCCGGCAAGTGCCGTCAAAGGCGGCCCTGAATTGATCAAAGGACCGAAAATGCGTTCGACTGTTCGATTCCTCAGGCGTGGACGCGTGGTCGAGGTTTCGGCCGCTGAAGCTCAGATGACGCTGCTCGAGTGGTTGCGGATCCAGCAACGCATGACCGGCACGAAGGAAGGCTGCGCTGAGGGCGACTGCGGCGCCTGCACGGCTGTTCTGGTTCGAGACAAGGGCGGACAGCGTGTCAGCGAACCCGTCAATACCTGCATTTTGCTGGTCGGGCAGTGTGACGGGTGCGAGGTCGTCACCGTCGAGGATCTCGCGTCGGACGGTGGACGTACGTTGCATCCGGTGCAACGGGCGATGGTGCAACATCACGGCTCGCAGTGCGGGTTCTGCACGCCAGGAATCGTGATGAGCCTCTATGCGCTGGGTCAAAATGCAGAGCGGCCTGTCACCGAGGCCAGCGTTCTCGATGCGTTGGCGGGCAACCTGTGCCGATGCACGGGCTATCGCCCCATCGTCGATGCCGGGTTGGAGGCCGGGCGCATCACCGCAACGGCCGTTGCGCCGGCGGCACGCAAACAACTTACCGAACTCGACGATGGCCAAGACATCTTCTGCGGTGATGACGCACTGTTTTTTGCGAGTCCATCGACCAAGCAAGCGGCGACCGTCTTGGTGTCGCGATTCCCGAATGCGCTGCTCCTTGGTGGTGCCACGGACGCGGCGCTCCGCGTGACGAAAGACCTGTTCGAGCCGAAGCAGGTGATCTGGCTCGGACGGGTTCAGGGACTGAATGTGATCACGCAATCGCCCACTGGCGTGACGATCGGCGCAACGGTGACGCTCGCAGACGCTGCAACGGTTCTTGCAGACCTCGCCCCAGACGTGGGCGAGATCGTCAGACGGTTTGGGTCGCCTCAGGTGCGGGCCTCCGCGACGGTCGGAGGCAACATCGCCAATGGATCTCCGATCGGCGACCTGGCACCGTGTCTGATCGCGCTCGATGCCAGCGTGGTGCTCGTTTCAAGCGGTTCCGACGGCCGGTTGGGTTCGCGCGTGGTACCGCTCGAGAAATTCTTCGTCGCTTATAAGAAGCAAGATCGCCGAGCCGGTGAATTCATTGCAGAACTGTGCATTCCGCGACCGTCGACCGGGGTCCACGTCCGCGCCTTCAAAGTGTCGAAGCGCACCGACGAGGATATTTCGACCGTGCTCGGTGCATTCGCGGTCCACGTCGAAGATCGCAGGATCGCTTCGGCGCGGGTGGCCTTTGGCGGCATGGCGGGAACGCCGATGCGGGCGGCTGCGACCGAGCAGGCGCTTGTCGGGCTGCATCTGGATACGCCGGGCGATTGGGATGCAGCATGCGCCGCGCTCGATCGCGATTTCCAACCGTTGTCGGACCATCGGGCGAGCGCTCGATATCGGCAGCTTGTCGCGCGCAATGTGTTGCACAAGGCGCTAAGCGAATTTAGCGGCGCGGCGCAGTCGGAGACGCGGCTCGCAGGATTGCAACGCTCGGCTTCGACTGCGATGGCACGAGAAGGCGCGTTGACAGAGCCTGAACTCGCTGTGGTGCAGCATCCGCACCCCCACGAGTCAGCCCGTCTCCATGTCACCGGCGCTGCGACCTATATCGACGACATCCGCGAGCCTGCCGGCACACTGCACATGGCGTGTGGATTATCGACCGTGGCACGTGGCGCAATCCGCGCCATGGATCTCGACGGCGTGCGCGTTGCGCGGGGAGTGGTGGCCGTGTTGACCGCAGCCGATATTCCCGGCCGCAACGACATCGCGCCGACGATGGACGACGAACCGCTGCTCGCCAGCGGTCGCGTCTTGTTTCACGGTCAGCCGCTGTTCGCCGTCATTGCAACCACACGCGACGCCGCGCGCCGAGCGTGCTTGTCGGCGTCGGTCGACATCGTTGCAGAAACGCCAGTCGTCACGATCGCACAGGCTATTGCCGCAGACACCAAGGTGCTGCCTGACTATGCCTTCCGCTACGACGACAAATCCGGAGGACGCGCTGTGACTGCGCGCACGCTCGGCGGCGAATTGCACATCGGCGGGCAAGAGCACTTTTATCTTGAAGGACAGGTGGCATTGGCTGTTCCGGGTGAAGCCGGAACCATGCAGATCTTTTCGTCTACGCAAGATCCGACGGAAGTGCAGATCATCGCCGCGCGTGTGCTCGGACTGTCGTCATCGGCCGTCATGGT
>JANLYD010000285.1:0-6960 GCA_031365465.1 Hyphomicrobiaceae bacterium | reverse complement strand
CGAAGCTGCCGAGGCCATCGGGAAGGCTGCGGATGCGACGCAAATCGACATGGCGAAGCTCAAGACGGAGACCGATCTGGTCGGCTATCCGATCGTCGGTGTCGTGCATCAACTGCAGAAACAGGTCGGGGACGCCGGGCGGTATTTGCATTGGGGCGCTACGACGCAAGACATCATGGACATGGCCACGGTGCTGCAGGTGCGCGCCGCGCTGGATCTCGTCGACACCGATCTCAAAGCCATCGGCGAAGATTTTGCAAAGCTTGCCGACAAGCACCGCGCGACTGTGATGGCGGGGCGAACGCATCTGCAGCATGCGCTGCCGACGACGTTCGGATTGAAGGTGGCGGTGTGGCTGTCGATGATAGACCGGCACCGGCAGCGGCTCGCGCAGATGCGGCCAAGGGTGCAGATGGGTCAATTCGGCGGGGCGGCGGGAACGCTGGCGTCGCTAGGGGACAAAGGCTTGGCGGTGCACGATGGACTGATGGCCGAGTTGCGCCTCGAGACGCCATGCGTGCCCTGGCATGTGGCGCGAGACGGGATGGCTGAGACAGTGGCGTTTCTTGGACTTGTCACGGGAACGCTCGGCAAGATCGCCACAGACGTGATGCTACTTATGCAGACGGAAGTGGGCGAGGCATTCGAGCCCTTCATGCCGGGGCGCGGGTCGTCATCGACGATGCCGCAGAAGCGCAACCCGATCAGTGCTGAATTGATGGCGGCGGCAGCGCGCAGCGTGCGGCAGGACGTGGGGTTGATGCTCGACAGTCTGGCCGGTGCCGATCACGAGCGCGCCACCGGGCCATGGCATCTTGAGTGGATCGCGTTGCCGCGCGCCTTCATTTCCACCGGCGGCGCGCTGGCGCAGGCGAAGTTTCTGGCGGGTGGGTTGATCGTGGATGCAGCGCGCATGCGCCGCAATCTCGATATGACCGGCGGGCTGATCGTGGCGGAGGCTGTCATGATGTCGTTGGCCGAAAAGATCGGGCGCGGTCCAGCACACGATTGTGTGTACGCCGCTTGCCGGAAGGCGCTCGACAATGGCACGATGCTGCTCGACGAACTGCAAAAGGAACCGAAGGTCACGACTGCGATTGATGCTGCGTCGCTGGTACGTCTCGTTGACCCCGCAGCTTACCTGGGGGCCGCAAACGAGATGATCGATCGAACGTTGGCGGTTCATGCGCTGGGCCGTGGCTGACAGTGGAGAACTCAATGAGACGAACATTCAAGGCCACTTGGCCGCTGCGGGTCGGGTTCGGATTTGCCGCAACCGCGATCGTGCAGCTAGCGCCAAGCTTCAATACCGAGGCAGCGGCAGAGTCCGTCACCGCCTGCAGCCGCTATGGCAAAGGTTGCATTACGGCTCCGGTGCGGCGGACGCGCGTGGGCGCGGAAGTTCGATTCCCAGGTGGGACGTGGGTCGGATGTGCCGGCGATTGCCGCGAAAAGCTCCGCGACGAGTCGATCGACTTCTGGGATACGCATAAACCCGAAACCGGCCAAGGTGGCGGCCGGCAATAAGCGTGAAACTCGGTCGCGTTCTCGCTGCATGACGGCCCTGCCAAGAAACATCTTGTGCGGGTCGCCTTGCGGCGATGTAACCTTGCGCGTCTGCCCTTTGAATAACCCTGCACACGAGACGACAGTCGGAGACCTAGCACGATGAATGGCGCTGAAAGTTTGGTGCGCACGCTGGTGGGTGGCGGCGTGGATGTCACGTTCACCAATCCTGGTACGTCGGAGATGCATTTCGTGGCGGCGCTCGATCGCGTCGATGGCATGCGCTGCGTGCTGTGCTTGTTCGAGGGCGTGGCGACAGGGGCTGCCGACGGTTACGCGCGGATGGCTGAAAAGCCGGCGGCGACGCTGCTGCATCTCGGGCCCGGCTTCGGCAATGCGTTGGCGAACGTGCACAACGCGAAGAAGGCCAACGCGCCGATGGTCAACGTGGTGGGCGATCACGCGATCTACCACAAGCGGTTCGATAGTCCGTTGACGTCGGATATCGAAGCCATCGCCAAGCCGGTGTCGCACTGGGTGCGGTCGGGTGGGTCGAGCCAGACGATCGCTGCCGATGGGCGCGACGCCATCGTCGAGGCGCGGCGCTATCCGGGGAAGATCGCGACGTTGATCCTGCCTGCCGACACGGCGTGGGGCGAGGGCTCGGGGCCGGTCGAGGTGCCACCGCTCAGGGCGCGCTCGCGGGTCGATGAACATGCGGTGCGCGACGCTGCGGCGTTGCTGAAACATGGTCCGGCGACGCTTCTGTTGATTGCCGATGTGGGCCTCAGGGCAGATGCGCTCGTATGGGCCTCGCGGATTGCGCAGAAGACGGGTTGCCGCATCATGGCGCCGGGTGCCAATGCGCGTGTCGAGCGTGGCGCAGGACGCGTTTCGATCGGTCGCGTGCCGTATCCGGTCGATCAGGCGTTGCAGGTGCTGGCAGGCGTCAAGCATCTCATTCTTGTCGGGGCCAGCGCGCCGGTGGCGTTCTTCGCATATCCGGGCAAGCCGAGTACGACATACCCTGCGGATTGTCAGATCCACACGCTAGCGGAACCGCACGAGGACCTCGCAGATGCGCTGGCGCGGCTGGCCGATGCTGCGGGCGCTGCGAAGACGAAGCCACAGTTGGCCGAGGCCAAACGTCCGGCACTGCCGGCCGACCAGAAGCTGACACCGGAAACGATCGGTGCCGTGGTGGGTGCATTGCTGCCGGAAGGCGCGATCATCGTCGACGAGTCGGTGACGACCGGGCGCAATTTCTTCGCGACCACCGAAGGCGCGCCGCAGCATGACTGGCTGCAACTTACCGGCGGTGCGATCGGGGAGGGCATGCCGCTGTCGGTGGGCGCGGCGGTGGCGTGTCCGGATCGCAAAGTGATCAACCTCGAAGCTGACGGCTCGGGGATGTACACGGTGCAGGCGCTTTGGACGCAGGCGCGCGAGAAGCTGAATGTGCTGACGATCGTGTGGGCCAATCGGGCCTATCGCATCCTGCGCAACGAGTTGGCGAACGTGGGTGCAGAAAATCCCGGGCGGAAGGCGCATGATATGCTGTCGCTCGACAACCCGGCGCTCGATTGGGTGGCGCTGGCGCGCGGCATGGGCGTCGACGGCACGCGCGTCACGACGACGGACGATTTCGCCAAGGCGATGAAGGCCGGCATTGCGCATACCGGCCCGTATCTGATCGAGGTGGTGATCTAGGGGGGGGGCGACGCTCCTGCTCGCGAGGCGCACGTGCGCTTCAGATAGATTTGACGGGAGCGGTTGCGCTTTTTGCGGTGACAGCATCGATCGCCCGCCGGATGGACGTGCGATCGGCGTGATGGACCATGTGGCCTGCGCCGCGCACCATCTCCAATGAACTGCCCGGGATCGCGTCGCGCAGCTTGACGGCTTGCGTGGCGGGATCGACGATTGTGTCTTGATCGCCGGCAACGATCGCAACCTGGCAGCGTATCTCTGCGTAATGGTCCGACATTGCAAAGGCCGATGGCACCATCGTCACGCCGTCTTGGGACGCTGCATGAATCTGTGAGGGGCGCACCATCAGGCCGAACGGAAACTCATCCTGAAACGATTTCGGCACAGCCTGCGGCGCAAACATTTTTTTCACCATTCGGGGTGACATCACTTCGCCGGCGATCGGCGCAATCGTGTGATTGAGCAGGTCCCCGATCAAGGGGATAGCCGGTGCCGAAAATGCTACGGCATCAAGTCTGGCGGTTGGGAAATAGTAACCCGACGCCAGCACGAGCCCGCCAATTTCGGCGGGATAATCGAGGGCCAGCGCCAACGCGACAACTGCGCCGTAGGAATGGCCGACGACGATCGGCTTATCGATGCCGAGAATTTTGAACGCATCCATGAGTGCTGCTGCTTGCTCGCCAGCGGTCCAGAGTTTGCCCCGTGGGCGATCTGAATGTCCGAAGCCCGGCCGGTCGAAGGCGATGGCGCGGTGCGACCTGGCGGCATCGTCGAAGATGCCGCTGATCAACATGTCCTCGATCATGACGCCGTTGCCGTGCAGGAATACGACGGGTTGGCCGACGCCGCGTTCGACGTAGTGCAGTCTTGCGCCCTTGCCGGTTACGAATTTTCCCAAGGCGGGATATTTGCGTTCGGCGGTCTGGGTGTGACTGCGAACGATCAAGGCACTGGCGCCGAGTGCGAGAGCGCTTCCGAGCAGAATGCTCGCGCGCGGCGACTGCCGCAACGCTGCGGTTATGCTGTTGGTCATCATGGAACTTGTCCCGTGGGTTCTGGCCATGCCGGCTCTGGTTTGGCGGCTTTCGCTTTTCTCACTGACCGACACGTGTTCGAACGGCGCGGCGGGTGTATTTGTTCCGCACCGCACAATTTATTGTCGCATCGCAGCAAGGCTGCGTATGTTTGCGCATCCCTGGAGACCCCGCTATTGACGGAGCCGTCCGCCCGTCAGGAATCATTTGCAGAAGAAAACGCTCTCATGAAACTAGCCATGCTTGCGCGAAACGCGACGCTGTATTCGCATCGGCGGATCGTAGATGCGGCGCGGGCGCGTGGGCACGAAATCGACGTCATCAATACTCTGCAAGTGCATATGAACATCACGTCGTCGCACCCGGTGTTGCGGCACGGTGGCAAGACTTTGCCGGTCTATGATGCGGTGATCCCGCGCATCGGCGCATCCGTCACGCACTATGGTCTGGCAGTGTTGCGACAGTTCGAAATCCAAGGTGTGTTTCCGCTCAACGAGAGCGTGGCGATCGGACGGTCGCGCGATAAATTGCGGGCGCTGCAGTTGTTGGCGCGTGAGGGGATCGGGCTGCCGGTCACAGCGTTCGCTCACGGTCCGCGCAAAGCCGAGGATGTGATCAAGGAAGTGGGCGGTGCGCCTTGCGTCATCAAATTGCTCGAGGGCACGCAGGGCATGGGCGTGATTCTGGCCGATACGGTGCCGTCGGCGAAGTCGATCATCGAGGCGTTCAGCGCGGCCAACATCAATATCCTCGTGCAGGAATATATTCGAGAGGCTGCCGGCGCCGACGTGCGGGCGTTCGTGGTCGGCGGCGAGGTCGTGGCCGCCATGAAACGCACCGGACGCAGCGGAGATTTCCGGTCGAACCTGCATCGTGGCGGGAAGGCCGAAGGCATCAAGCTGAACGACGAGGAGCGGCGCACCGCAATCCGGTCTGCCGAAATTCTCGGGTTGAACGTGTGCGGCGTCGACATGCTGCGCGCCAAACGCGGGCCGGTGGTGATCGAGGTGAACTCATCGCCGGGAATCGAGGGGATGGAGGCTGCGACCGGCGTCGATGTGGCGACGTCGATGATCCAGTTTCTCGAACGTCGCGCCACGCCAGGCAGCACGGCCACGAAGGGCGAGGGGTAGAATGCGTGCAAACGGTTTTCCGTCTGCGCCTCTTCCTTGCCAGAACGCATCCCCTCAAGCCTTCAGACCGTCCGACAATCAACGCATCGCAAACAATTATTCATCGGGCCGATAAGCGGAAATAAATGCCGCGATTCCCTCTCCCTATCATCTTTGATGGGGAGTGGGTTAGGGTGAGGGGCCGCAACAGGTTCTGAGCCTTGTTAGGATGTCCGCAGTTGACGGTTGATCCGCCGTTCACAACTCTCCCATGAGGTCGTTCAATATCATCGCTTTTGACCCGGAACTCCCTTGCGGCAGCTTTTTCGGGGGACGGACGGTGGTCGCCAGGAAGCGGAAAATCCTTGTACAGCAGGACTGGATCGGTGAGCCGACGCCCGGACCTTGCACGCCCCGTAGGGGCGTCGGAGTGTAGCCACGGGTGGAGCGGCGGTCGGCAAAGCCGATCGGCGCGCAACCCGTGGAGACAACGGAACAGTGTGGCTCGCCCCGAAGGGGCGAAGGAGACGCCGGTGCCCGGCACGTACTCGCAGATTTTGCTTCACGTCGTTTTCTCGACCAAAGGCCGGCAGCCGTTGATCAGCGCAGAAATTACCGAACGGCTGTACCCTTATATCGGCGGTATCGTGCGTGCGGAACGCGGCGTGCTCATCGGCATCGGTGGCGTCGAAGACCACGTGCACATTTATCTGCGCTGGCGACCGGACGGCTCGATCTCGGATTTGATGCGCACGGTGAAATCAAGATCGAGCAAATGGCAGCAACTACCTATCCGTCGCTCGCGAGCTTCGCCTGGCAAGAGGGTTACAGCGCGTTCTCCGTCAGCAAATCACAGGAAAACGCGGTGAAGGCGTACATCGCAAGACAGCGGGAGCATCATCAACAGGAAGACTTCAAATCGGAGCTGATGCGCTTGTTGGACGCGCACGCCATCGAGGTGGATGGGCGATACGTCTTCGACTGAGGCGATGTCGCGCACTGATCCCCCTGCCCCTCCGGGGCAGATCGTTGAGACATGGCCCCACGGGTTTCGCTGCGCTTCACCCGTGGCTACAACCCGCGGCCCCTTTGGGGCCAAAAAACACATGAATTTGCCGAGCTGAAGTTTCATGACCGATCTGCTGTCACAGCAACCGCGCCGCATCGTCATTTTCGGCAACGCCGGGTCAGGCAAATCCACGCTCGCGCAACGCATGGGAGCAGCACTTGGTCTGCCCGTTGTGCATCTCGACTCCCTGTTCTGGCAGCCGAACTGGGTCGAGCCCGAACGAGAGCAGTTCCGCCGCCGCGTAACAGAAGCGGCGACCGGTGAGCGTTGGGTGATGGAAGGCAATTACTACAGCCGAACGGCTGATATTCGCCTGCCCCGATCCGATCTTGTCATCCGCCTCGACATGCCGCGCGCGCTGTGCGCCAGCCGCGTGATCCGCCGATCTTTCATGGGCGGTGATCGCCCCGACATTGCGCCGGGTTGACATTATAAGATCTACGGAGAATACGTAGCCTTTCTGCGGTACGTCTGGACCTTCGACCAGATCAAGGTCCAGAAAATGATGTACGAATTGGGTGACTTG
>JANLYD010000272.1:0-7071 GCA_031365465.1 Hyphomicrobiaceae bacterium | reverse complement strand
ATCATGTTTCGACGACATCTTCCCCGCTGAACGACCTCGGAGTCTCTCCAAGACGCAAACTGTGGCCCGCTGCCGTGGATGGCCGCCTGCGCGGCCATGACGGAAAATCGAGTGTCGTCGGACGTTCATGCGATCGCCCTGGGGGCGGAGTGGCACCGCCAGCGGTTTTGGGCCGGTTTCTGCCGCAACCGGACCATGATCGAAGCATCTCCGCCGCCGTGCTCGCTCAGTCCGACGATCGGGCGCTGGTGAGGGTGTGACGGCTGTGCTTTAAGTGCGGTTTTTCCCCTTTCTTTCCAAGAGCCCTCACATGTCAAAACTGCCCATTACGACGCTGACGGCCACCCTTCTCGCTTTGCTCTTTATTATCTTGAGCTTGCGCGTGGTCCAGGCCCGTTTCAAGACTAAGACTTCGATGGGCACCGGCGACGGTAGCAGCGTCGTTACAGGGCAGGACGCGGGCGCATCGCCGCTCCTAGTCGCGGCCCGCGTCCACGCCAACTTCGCCGAGTACGTGCCGCTTAGTCTGATCCTACTGGGACTGATCGAGTTGCAGGGCGGCTCTCGCAACATGCTGCTCGGCCTTGCAGCGGCGCTGGTCCTCGCTCGCATCGCCCACCCGTTAGGCCTGGGGCGCAAATCGCCCAACTTGGCGCGCTCCTTGGGGTTCGGGCTGAACCAGATCATGCTGCTCTGCGCCGCCATCTATGCCGGCATGCTCGGTCTTGGGATCTGAGCTCATGGCCGAGTCATGATCGATCTCTACGTGACACGGCAGCCATTGATGAGGCCGGTTTCGATCGCAGCCACGGCGTGTGATGCGCCGAAGCCCCAGCGGTTAGGAAGTCGCGCAGCTGTCTCAACGGCATTAGCCTGGTGCGAGGGCGATGAGTTCCAGGAATGATTTGCGGACGGCGGCGATGCCTTCTGGTGCCACGGTCATGCCGATGTGACCTACGCCGGGGACGGTCGTGATGCGCAGATCGGGCCGCGCTGGCATGAGCAACGGTGCGTAGCGTTCCGCATAGAATAGTTCGTCGCTGTCGCCGACCAGCAAAGCGACCGGCTTCTTGTTGCGGCCCAACGCTGCCAGATAGTCGCGCGTCGCGCCGAAGGCGATCGCCAGCCTGAAGGAATAAGAGTCGGTGAGATTTGCCGCTTTCGGCGACGTTGCGAACGCGACAATGGGAAGCCCGTTAAACCAAGTGATGCCGACGCGGTTCAACATCGCCAACCCGATGATGCGCGGCAACGCCAACGACGCCCAACCCCCGGTGCCCGGACGAATGGTCGGCGCGCCCGGCGGCAAGGCTGGCGAGATCAGGATGAAGCGATCGAACAGCTTCTCGTACGGGCTCGCGATGGCACGCAGAACGAAACCGCCACCCGAGGAAAAACCGATCAGCGAAACGCTGGCGTTGGGATGACGGGGCCGAAGCACCGCCACGAAGTCGGCGAGATCGTCTTCGAGCTGGCCGATATAATCGATATCGCCGCGACGACTGGTGTTGCCGTGGCCGCGCACATCCGGCACGTAAACGGAGGCGCCAGCCTCGCTTATCGCCTTGGCAAGCGGATGCATGCCGCTGCCGTCGTCAGAGGAACCGTGGATCAGCACCACGACTTGCGCGCCGCCGCTCCCATAGAGCCGATAGCCCAGCTTGGCGCCGTCGCGCGCAGGATAGGTCTGCACCGCAGGCAGATCGCTGAAATCGACATTCGCAAAGGGATTGCTGACCGACGCCAAAGTCGGCGGCTTCACAGGCGCATTGAAAATCAGCACGGCCGCGAGCCCGCCGAGAGCGATGACAATCAGACCGGCGAAAATCCAAAGTATCTTGCGCATCCTACTATCCCCTACTTGATTTCGGATGACGACTACGCGGCGCGAACATCTGAGCGCTTCTTGCAATCGGCTGTAGCGCTTGGTCAGAGACGATATCGTCAAGCCACCATCTCATGAGGCACCCGATACACACGCTGCATGCTGAGAATATGCAAGGGAAAAGCGGATCGCCTACGGCCTGCCGAGGGAGGCTGCAGCATGCGAAGGTCGCGTTTGAAAAAAGCAGCGCCGCATTGCTGCCGTTCGATCATCAAGACATGGCCATTGTTGCATGGTGACTTGGCGTTGGAGGGGGAGGTGTTCCAAACCAGAAGGTTGAGAAATGCCTCACTTTAACTTCAACAAAATGTTCCAAGCGTTCCAGGCTCGCGCCGCGCATCATACGTCCGGAACAGCCGACCACGATCACATGAACGGCACGGCATCCAACGATTTCATGTCCGCGCGGGGCGCAGACGACACGCTCGCGGGGATGGCCGGCAACGACACGCTGAACGGCGGCAGCGGCAATGACAAGCTGTGGGGCGGCTCGGGCAACGACTTTCTGACGGGCGGGGCCGGCAACGATCTGCTCGTTGGTGGTTTCGGCTCTGATCGCATGGCTGGCGGTAACGGCAACGACGTGTTGCTCAGCCGGTCGGATGGCGGTGAGCAGGTGGCCGCGCAAGACGGCAAGACGCAGATCTTTGCAAAAGAGAGCGCCGCGTTCAAATCGGCGAACGATACTCTCACGGGTGGCCAGGGCGCCGATACGTTCCGCTTCGAAGGTCTGGTCAATGCCAAAGACGACATCGTCGCAAAGCACGTGAACGCCGACGGAACGATCGATTGGCACGGGGTGACGGGTGAAAACAATGCGGTGCACGACCACTGGGTCGATCGGTTCGGCAACGATGTCATTCGCGACTTCAATCGAGCCCAAGGCGACAAGATCGAGATTTCGGCACACACCGCCGAACTCAAATCGATCGAACAGATCGACAGCAACGGTGATGGACGGATCGACTACAGCTTGCTGACCGTCATCAGCCAGCAAGGCGCTGCCGGCGCGCACGACGAGGATCTGCTCGGCACGATCAGGGTCTACGGTGACAAGGTGCAGGCGAGCGACGTAACCGTCGATGCGGCGTCGGTGTACGGCGCCTATGACAAGATCGGGCAGTTGCCGGCCGGCGTACACTACAAGCTGCAAGACGACGGCGTGCTCCCCAAGGGGGCCAGCGATGGCGGCCATCACAACGAAATGACGATGCAGGGTGCGGCTGCGGCTAAGGGCGCAACTTCTGCCGCGCCGGATGCGACCACGCAAATGGCTGCAGTGGCCGCGCACGAGGTGCAGCACAGCATGTTCGGCGGCCATTCCGACTACTTCGGCTGACCGACCACACGAAAAGAAATTGGAGCACTCCGAGGCCCCGGTCTCGGAGTGATCCAATCATTTGGTGAATGACGGCGGGCGGAGTTCTGTCATGTGCGCCGCGTAGATCGAGGCGGCCCGCCCGTGCGTGTCCGTTTCGCTATTTCGCCAATTCCAAAATCTCGCGCGCTTGCGCTGGCCCGGCGATGGGGCGGGGGTTGCGGGGAACCCAGGGCGTCTGCATGGCAGCTTCGGCGATGCGGTCGAATTGATCGGGGCCGATTTTCACGTCGGCGAGGCGACTGGGCATGCCGAGCGAACTGATGAAGGCATCGAGCACGTCGCCGGCATCGCGGCCGTGTTGGCCCATGGCTGTTGCGACGATCGCTTGGCGTGCTGCGTTGGCGGGTTTGTTCCAGCGCATGACTGAGGGCAGCATGATGCACGACGTATGCCCATGCGGCACGCCATACGCTGCGCCGAGCACGTAGCCGATGCCGTGGCTAGCGCCCATCGGTACGCCCGCCGACAACGCACCCATCGACAGCCACGTGCCGAGTTGGCAATCCATGCGCGCATCGAGATCGGAGGGATTGTCGCGCACGCGCGGGAGCGCTTCGGTGAGCAGCGCCAAGCCCTGAATGGCCTGGGCATCACCGTACGCGTGCGCCTCGGCCGAACAGATCGCCTCGACGCAATGGTCGACGGCGCGAATGCCCGTCGATAGCCACAGCCACTCGGGCGTATGCACGGTGATGGCGGGATCGAGAAGCGCTGCGCGGGGCATCATCAGCGGATGCCGAAACATCTCCTTGGTTTTGGTCGCTTCGTTGGTGACGCCGGACAGCGCGCTGAACTCCCCGCCCGCGATCGTGGTGGGAACGCTGATCTGGCGGACAAGCGGCGGCTTCATAGGCGGCGCGACGCCGCCGACGACGCGGATAGTCTCCATGGCAGCGATCGTGCGGATATCGTTGGCGAGACAAAGTTGAACGGCTTTCGCGCCGTCGGTGATCGAACCGCCGCCGATGGTGACGATCAAGTCTGCGCGCGCGTCGCGGGCTTGTGTGGTGGCGGCAATGACGGCTGCGCGTGGCGTGTGGGGCGGCATGGCGTCGAACGTGCCAACGCAGCGAACGCCCAGCGCGTGGCGGACCTTTTCGATCTCGTCGGTGGTGCGATTGAGTGCGCCGCTGACCATCAGAAACACGCGCTTTGCGCCTAGCCGCTCGGCCTGCTGCGCAATTCCCGCTGCTGCCGGATGGCCAAATACGACTTCGTCCATCGCTCCGAAGGTAACTCGTCCGACCTTTCCCACGCGCCGTCCCCCAATTTTCAGTCCAACGTCGCCAACAAGCCGGCCATCAGGCGGCCGCGCTCGGGTAAGCTGTCGACTTCGATGTATTCGTTCAGCGTGTGCACGTCGCCGCCACGCACGCCGAGACCGTCGAGGGTCGGTATGCCCATCGCGCCGGTGAAGTTGCCGTCGGAGCCGCCGCCCGCGCTGCCGTGCGGAAGGTCTACGCCCATCGATTTTGCGAGGGCGAGTGCTTTTCCGTAGAGCGCCATGGTGCCGGCGTCGGGCTCCCATACCGGTCGCGTGACGCCGCGTGTGACCTTGAAGGCGACGCCATCGGTCGTGCCAGACAAGGCCAGCATGCGCTCGACGCCGCGATCGAGATCGGATTGGCGCTTGGCCATGCTCAAGGCTTCGCCAGTGCAGGTGGTGGCGACGCAATTGACCCATTGGCCGCCATGCACGATGCCGACGCTGTAGGTGCAGTCGTCGGTCGTCATGCCGTCGATTTCGACGATGCGGCGGGCCATTTCGCGGATAGCGGAACGACCGGCTGACAGCGTGATGCCGGCGTGGCTGGGTTTGCCGGTGGCTTCCAGATTGAAACGCGCGATCGCGTAGCGGCCGGTGACGACGCCGTTTTTGGCGCGGCCGGGTTCGGGCACAAGGACGTACTTGTGGCGTGCGGCCTCGGCTTCGATGAGGTCACGGGTCGAGGGCGTGCCGACTTCTTCGTCGGGCGTGAACAGCACCGTGACCGGCAACGGCGTTTTGATCGCGGCGCGCGCCGATTGGCGGATGGCCTCCAGGCTCAGATAGTTGCCGCCCTTCATGTCGACGATGCCGGGGCCGAAGCATTTGTTGCCGTCGCGTCTCCAGGCGAGTTTTTCCAGGGTGCCGACGGGGTGGACGGTATCGAGGTGGCCGGCAATCAGAATGCCGGGTTGGCCCTGGCGGGCGTGCGGGAAGCGCGCGCGGACGCAGCCGCCGAAGCCCTGCCGGCCGGCGATGCGCTCGACGGACGCTCCCATTTCGGTCATTTCGGCAGCAGCAATGTCCATCATGCGTTCGACGGCGGCAGCGTCCCATGTCGGGCTCTCGCATTCGACCCAGCGGCGCAAGCCACGCAGCATGTCGTCGGCATTGAAGGGAAGCTCAACGGGGTTCATGGGGCTCTCGTCCTTGGGCGACTGACATGACCGGTGCTGCAGCAGAATGAGCAACGCGGTCTTTGTAAAGCAAAACATGCGCGTTCGTGACTTTCTCACCACGCACCGATCGGGATCAAAGGTCGGAGCCTTGGCAAGCGGGTGACCTCGCCTATCATGCAGCCCCGGGATCAAATTGTTCTCGGCACGGTGTTTGCAGTCATGGTCGCAAGCGGTGCAGGTGCGCCGCCGTCAGTTTTGGTATGCGTGGGGATTTTGGCAATGTTGACGCGTCGGATGGCCTTGGCCAATGGGCTTGCAAGTGGTCTGGCGCTGACGATCGTCGGACGTGCGAAGCCTGCAGCAGCACTCGCCGCCCAGCCATCGACCTCCGTTTCCTTCCGGATGCCGGCCAACGCCGTCGATTGCCACACCCACATTCACATGGACGCTGCGAAGTTTCCCTGGTTCGAAGGGCGGACCTATACGCCGGAGCTGGCGACACCCCGGGAGATGGCGGCGCTGCATGCGCGGCTTGGGGTCAAACGGGTGGTCGTGGTCACGCCGAGCGTCTACGGACCGGACAATTCCGCGACGCTGGCGGGCATGAAGGCGCGCGGCAGCCGTAACGCGCGCGGAGTGGCTGTTATCGACAACCGGACCGCCCCGTGTGAAATCGAAGCGATGCAGGATGCCGGCGTGGTGGGCGTCAGGCTCAACCTCAATACGGGTGGCACCAACAACGATCCGACGATCGGGCGGACGCGGTTCGAAGCGCTGGTCAAGCGTGTGCGGCCGCTCAAATGGCACATCCAGATCTATACGAATCTTCAGACGATCTCGAGCATCAAGGATCTGGTGATGGCGTCGCCCGTGCCGGTCGTGTTCGATCATTTCGGTGGGGCGAAAGCCACGCTCGGCGTCAATCAGCCAGGGTTTGCTGATCTGCTCGACCTGGTGCGTGCGGGCAAAGCCTACGTGAAAATCTCGGGTGCCTACCGGTCGTCGTCGGAGGCACCGGCGTATGGCGACGTGACGCCGCTGGCCAAGGCGCTGATTGCGGCCAACGACGAGCGGATCGTGTGGGGTACGGATTGGCCGCATCCGAATTCTTCGCCACCCAAGGAGCGGCCGGTAGGAGAAGTGACGCCGCTGTTTCAGATCGACGACGGGCTACTGCTCAATCAGCTTGCGGTGTGGGCGCCGAGCGCTGCCACGCGGCAGAAGATCCTGGTCGACAACCCCGACGATCTCTACCAGTTCTGAAGGCGGCCTCGTCCGCCCCCTTCCGTCGCGGTTCAGCTTCGCTGAATGGCCGCGCGGTTTCCGCTATCCTGCCATAGTTCTATCGCAAGGTTTTCTTGCTTGGCGATCACCCAGGCCCGCATTTCTACGCCACCAGTAAAAATGGGCTTGGCATGTA
>JANLYD010000266.1:0-26588 GCA_031365465.1 Hyphomicrobiaceae bacterium | reverse complement strand
ATCGCTCGTTTCGAGAGGCTGTTTGGCGCGTGAGGCTTTCCTCTTTTCTGCCGGCAAATCGGACACGAAGACTTCGAATGCACTGACGGTTCCGGACATGCCCAACAGCTTGAGTGTCGCTGGATGTATTTCGCCGAAGTGAGCGAGGACCAGCTTGGGACCCAACCGCAATGTCGCGGAACGGCCGGGGTGAAACCAAGCCGGCGCATCGCGTGTAACTTGCGCTTTTGCGCCGTCGACGCCGAGCGAAGCCAGCACGGCAAGTGCATCCGCCTTGACGTCAAACACATCCGCCGGAGCGCTCGGCTCGCGCCAGTGGCGCCCGGCGCCCGTCAACTTCGCAGCGCCAGCACGCACGCCGCTGGCGGCAATCAGCTGCTCGTCTGGCTTGTCGCCACGGTAGGCCTGCCCGACCTCGAAGAGCGCGACGTCGTCGAAGCCGCGATTACGATTGCGGGCCGCCGCCAGCAACAATCCCGGCAAAAGCGATGGCCGCATCGTCGTCATTTCAGATGAAATGGGATTGGCAAGATCGAGCCCCGCCATGCCACCGCCGAAGTGTGTGGCGTGTCCCTTGTCGATGAACGACCACGTGATCGCCTCCACCATGCCACGCGTCGCCAGCAGCCTGCGAGACCGGCGCACGCGTTTTTGCAGCGGGGTCAACGTCGCGCGCGTGACGCCACCGTCAATGCGGGGCAGGGGTTGTGACGGCACGTTCTGCATGCCGTCGATGCGGGCGATTTCCTCGACCAGATCTGCAGGACCTTGGATATCTGGGCGCCAGTTCGGTGCGGTAACTTGGAACGTCGGCCCTTTGCCAGCGAACGTGAAACCAAGCGCTTCCAGAGTCTTCTGCATGATGGCCTCGTCAAGCGTGATACCCATCAGCCTCGCGACCCGGTCGAAGGAGAAGTCCATCGTCAGCGGTTTGATCGGCGGAGCGCCCGCCACACGCTTTCGCGAGGGTGTACCACCGGCGACATCCAGCATCATCTGCGTCGCTAGATCGAGGCCGGGCACAACGAATGCCGGATCGACGCCGCGTTCGAAGCGATAGCGCGCGTCGGTCTGGACGTTGGCTTTGCGGCCGGTCGTGGCGGTCCGGAGGGGATCGAAGTAGGCGCACTCGATGAGGATGTTGGTCGTGGCTTCGGTGCAGCCGGTATCTTCGCCGCCAATGATACCGGCCAATCCGAGCACGCGCGCATCGTCAGCGATAACGCACATAGTGTCGTCGACGGTATAGGTTTGCGCGTTCAGGCCCAGGAACGTCTCGCCGGTTTTGCCGAGCCGCGCACCGATGGCACCGGTCAGCTTGTCGGCGTCGTAGACGTGCAGCGGGCGGCCGCGATCGATCGAAATGTAATTGGTGACATCGACGACGGCGTTGATCGGCCGCTGGCCCACCGCTTTCAGTCGCGCCTGCATCCATGCGGGTGATGCGCCGTTATTGATGCCTTTGACATAGCGCCCAGCGAAGCACGCGCAAGCACTTGCCGTCTCAGGTGCGAAGTCCAGCTTGATGTCAACGGGGCAGTCATATTTACCCTCGACCGGGCCAATTTTGCGTTCGGGCTTCAGCTTGCCCATGCCGGCCGCGGCCAGATCGCGTGCGATGCCGCGCACGCCGGTGCAGTCCGGGCGGTTGGGTGTCAATTTTACTTCGATGACCGGGTCGCTCAGGCCAAAGACATCGGCGTAGCTCCGGCCGATCTTGTCGCCGAAACCCGCTTCCAGCTCGACGATTCCGGTATGGGCATCGCTCAATTCCATCTCGCGCTCGGACAGCATCATGCCGTTGGAAACGATGCCGCGGACGGGCTTCTTTTCCAGCGTCAGCTTGGTGCCGGGAATATATGCACCGAGGGGCGCGAACACGCCGATCAGCCCAACTTTCGCGTTCGGCGCGCCGCAGACGACTTCGACAGTCGGTTTGCCAAGTGCGATCTCCACCTGCAGCACGCGCAGTTTATCGGCGTTTGGGTGAGGCTTGGCTGCAACCACGCGGGCGATGGTGAAGTCGCTGAGTTTTGCGCTCGCGTCAGCGATCGCCTCGACCTCGATTCCGATCTGATCCAATTTCTGTCGGAGTTCGGCAAGAGTGGCGCCCGTGTCGAGATGATCGTGCAGCCACGAGAGTGTGAATTTCATCAGTAACTTCCTTCACCTCTCCCCGTTTGCGAGAGAGCGTGCACAGAGGCGGGTGAGAGGCAGCCCCGACCCATTGCCGGCCGCTGCAAAGCGTTAAGTTGGGTTAGCGTGCCCGGAGGTCAAAAGGCAAGTCTTTGCGGCAAGCGCATGTTACGGAGGCTTTTGTCGCCTCGCACAACGATCGCGTCTTTTCGAGTAACGAAAGCGCGGATTTCACCGGGTCGGGACAGGTTTTTCGCCGCGATAATCGTAGAAGCCGCGTTTGGTTTTGCGGCCGAGCCAGCCAGCTTCGACATATTTCACGAGTAGTGGGCAGGGCCTGTATTTGCTGTCGGAGAGTCCCATGTGAAGCACCTGCATGACCGACAGGCAGGTATCGAGGCCGATGAAGTCGGCCAGTTCGAGCGGCCCCATCGGATGATTGGCGCCCAGCTTCATGGCCTTGTCGATGCTGTCGACGGTGCCGACGCCTTCATACAGGGTGTAAACCGCTTCGTTGATCATCGGCAGCAGGATACGGTTGACGATAAAGGCGGGGAAGTCCTCGCTGACGGCGATCGACTTCCCCAATGTTTCGACGAATTTGCGAGTCTCAAAGAAGGTCGCGTCGTCGGTGGCGATGCCGCGAATGAGTTCGACCAGTGCCATGACCGGCACTGGATTCATGAAGTGAATGCCGATGAATTTTTCCGGCCGATCGGTGACGGAGGCAAGCCGCGTGATCGATATCGACGACGTATTCGAGGCGATGATCGCGCCTTTTTTCAGCTTCGGGCACAGCTCCTGGAAGATCCGGCGCTTTATACCCTCTTCTTCGACCGCCGCCTCAATCACCAGATCGGCGTCGCCGAACGCCTCGAACGAGGGCGCAAACTCGATCCGCCCGATCGCCGACTGCATATCGGCATCTTTCATCAGCCCCTTGCCGACCTGGCGAGCCATGTTGCGGGTGATCGTGTCGATCGCCTTGTCGAAATTTTCGGGCTTCAGGTCGCTGATGGCAACACGGTAGCCGGCTTGCGCCGCAACATGAGCGATGCCGTTGCCCATTTGACCAGCACCAATGATGCCGACTTTGCGAATGGCTATCGCTGTCGCTTTACCGTCTGTCGAGAGCGCCGGAGCGTTCATTGCATCAGCTCCAAAGCATTTTTGAAATGGTGGGAGTCATCATGCGACATGCTCCACACTTTATGGCCGTGCGCTCAGCCGGCCTTATCAAGTTCGGCTTTGAGTTCGGGCATGATCTGGAAGAGGTCACCAACCAGTCCATAGTCGGCGACCTGGAAGATCGGTGCGTCGGCATCCTTGTTGATAGCGACGATGACCTTGCT
Organism: Hyphomicrobiaceae bacterium; assembly: GCA_031365465.1. Taxonomy (GTDB): domain Bacteria; phylum Pseudomonadota; class Alphaproteobacteria; order Rhizobiales; family Hyphomicrobiaceae; genus JABFRJ01. Next base: position 23,100 of record JANLYD010000266.1, on the reverse strand, counting down.
GTCCTTCATGCCGGCCAAGTGCTGGATGGCACCGGAAATGCCGACAGCGACGTACAACTCGGGCGCGACGACCTTGCCGGTTTGGCCGACCTGATAATCGTTGGGCACGAAGCCGGCGTCGACGGCGGCGCGTGACGCGCCCATCGCCGCGCCGAGTTTGTCGGCCACCGGCTCGATATATTTAGTGAAGTTTTCGCCTGAACCCATGCCGCGGCCGCCTGATACGACGATGCGCGCGCCCGCCAATTCGGGCCGATCGGACTTGGCAACTTCCTCGCCTTTGAACGTCGATTTAGCGGGGTCGGCAACGGCTGCTGCTGCCTCGATCGGTGCGGTGGCCGATCCGTCAGCGGTCGCCTGGAACGAAGCGGTGCGTATGGTGATCACCTTCTTGGCGTCGGCCGACTGGACAGTTTGGATGGCGTTGCCGGCATAAATCGGACGCTCGAACGTATCAGCCGAGATCACCTTGGTGATTTCAGATATCTGCATGACATCGAGAGTGGCTGCGACGCGCGGCATCACGTTCTTGCCCGTCGTGGTAGCTGGCGCGACGAGGTGGGTGTAATTCCCGGCTAGTGAAACGATCAACGCCGAGAGCGGCTCGGCAAGCCGGTGCTCGTACTGCGGAGCGTCGGCGAGCAACACTTTCTCGACGCCGTCGAGTTTGGCCGCAGCTTCCGCGACTGCGCGGCAATCCGTGCCGGCGACGAGGATGTGGACACCGCCGCCCATCGAGACTGCCGCCGTCAATGCCTTGCGCGTTGCGTCGTTGAGTTTCTTATTGTCGTGTTTTGCAAACAGCAGAACTGTCATTGCAGCACTCCGGCTTCGTTTTTGAGTTTCTGCAACAGTTCCTTCACGTCCGCGACTTTGACACCGGCCTTGCGGCCAGCCGGTTCGACGGTCTTCAGAACTTTCAGACGCGGCGCGATGTCGACGCCGAGATCACCGGGTTTTTTGATGTCGAGCGGCTTTTTCTTCGCCTTCATGATATTTGGCAGCGAGGGGTAACGCGGCTCGTTCAAACGCAGATCTGTCGTAACGATCACCGGCAGCGCCATGGATAATGTTTGCAAACCACCGTCGATTTCGCGCGTCACGATCGCCGTTTCGCCTTCGATCACCAACTTGGATGCGAAAGTCGCCTGTGGCCAATCGAGCAGTGCGGACAACATTTGACCGGTCTGATTGCAGTCGTCGTCGATGGCCTGTTTGCCAAGAATGACCAGCTTGGGCTGCTCGGCGTCGATGATGGCCTTCAGGACTTTTGCCACAGCCAATGGCTCGATCACGTCGGTATCGGCGGCTTCCACGAGAATGCCACGATCGGCGCCCATGGAAAGAGCCGTGCGGATCGTCTCCTGCGACTTCGTCGGGCCAACCGAAACGACGACGATTTCTGTTACAATGCCTTTTTCCTTTAACCGGACGGCCTCTTCGATGGCGATCTCGTCAAAGGGGTTCATCGACATCTTGACGTTTGCCAGTTCCACGCCCGAACCATCGGACTTGACGCGGATTTTGACGTTGTAGTCGACCACGCGTTTAACCGGCACTACGACCTTCATCGAACTCGGCTCCATCGGCAGTGAAAAGACGCGTTGGGATCGCAGGGATCTCGCAAACGCGAACGGCAAGCTACGACCGCGACATCGGACTGTCAATCAAATGACTAGATTTATGGCTTACTGACAGAGCTGGCTGGAGCGATATCGGAATATGTGCATCTACCTGTTTTTGCCGGGTACCCAGAGCACGTCGAGCGACCCGCGCTCGTTTGCGTAGCGGCTGGCGACGAACAGAAAGTCCGAAAGCCGATTGGCATACTTGATTGCTGCGGGGTTGACGGGTTCGCCGGGTTGGTCGGCCAGTTCAACCATCAAGCGTTCGGCGCGTCGCGTGACGGTCCGGGCAACGTGCAGCGCTGCCGCACCCGGTGTGCCACCAGGCAACACGAACGACCGCAGCGGGCTCAAGTGCTGGTTCATGTCGTCGATTTCGGTTTCGAGCCGCTTCACTTGCGCATCGATAATACGTAGCGGTTCATAGGCCAGCTTTTCGCCGTGATCGGGCACGCAGAGGTCGGCACCGAGATCGAACATGTCATTCTGAATTCGAAACAACATCGCCTCCAGTTCGGCCGGCTGCCCGTTTAGATGGATGCGGGCCATCCCGATGGCGGCGTTGGCTTCATCTACGGTGCCGTACGCCTCGATACGTGCGTCGTACTTTTTCAACCGCTGACCGGTCCCTAACGCCGTGGTGCCGTCATCGCCGGTTCGAGTGTAAATTCTGTTGAGTACGACCATGAGAGCCTCACCGGGTCAGATGCTACGTTTAAAGTAAATCGCCAGCATGATGACGACGATCGCAAAAAACTGCAGGCCAACCCGCCAGCGCATGAGCGTTTGGCTGAGATTGGCGTTCGTGCCGCGCAGCATCGTCCACAATCCCGCGAGCAGAACAAGGAAAACGGCGACGACCGCCGCTGGTACAGCGTACTGTGCAACTGCGTTCATTTACCTGCTCCGCCGCTAAGCTCGCGGTGATGTTTCATTCGGCTGTCCGGGCAACTCACCCATGCCATAATTGTCGTGATCTCTGATGCGGTATTTGGCAATGATCACAGGTGCGGCTGATTCGCATTTGTTCGTGCGCCGGCAGTGAAGTTCGGCGCAATACTTAACCTTTGCCGATCGAGTTACTCATTTGGGTCTTTCATTACTCCGCTTTGGGACGTCTGCAATTAACAGGATGAGGCACGGCGTGGGCGTCACTTTTCGGCTGTCGTTCGCCGGAATGATGGTCGTGGCAGTGAGCGGAACGTCGCTGCTGGCGCAGGTTCGCGACCCGGCCGAAGAACGACGGCAACTTGAAGCCACACGACATCAGCGCGAGGAAGCCAAAAAAGATTTATCACAGCGCGACAAAGCGCTTCAGGCAGAAATGGCGCAAAACCTTCAGGAGCGTGAGAGCCTGAACATCAAGTTACTCGAAACCGCGAAGTTCATTCAGGCCAGTGAAGCCGCGCTAACCGTCCTGGAACAGCGCCAAGGAGAGCTCGAGGCTCAAGAAAATCTCGTTCGTGGATCGCTGGAGAAGAGTCACGGGTCGATTTCCGGTCTGTTGGCGGCGATGCAACGGATGGGCCGCAATCCGCCCCCGGTCATGATCACGAGGCGCGAGGACGCGTTGAGCATGGTCAGAAGCGCAATGTTGCTGGCCTCGGCGTTTCCCGAGATGCGTGGCAAAGCCCTGGAATTGACGGGTCAACTGAACGAACTCGTGCGCTTGCTCGACGAGCAGCGGCGCTCGGTCGATCAGCACAAGCAGGAGACGGCGCGGTTGCAAGATAATCGTTTGCAGCTGGCGTCTCAGATTGAGGCGCGGAAGCAAATGCTAGCTGAGCGCCAGAAGGAACTGGCGCAAGTCCGCAAGGACGCTGCGGAGTTCTCCCGGAACGTATCCGATCTCAATGAGTTGATCGGAAGACTCGATAAATCCGTTTCGGAGAAAACCAGGCTTGGAAGCTACGAGAAGCAACTCGCGGCCGATGCGCTTTTGCGGCAGCAACAGGGCGCGATCGACTCGGCGGTCGTCGACGCTGGTGGAAAGAAGGTTGCGAGCGTGGCCAAGTCCATCGAAGATCTTAGGCCATCAATAACTCTGCAGCCCGGCGAGAAGCATCTGATGGCGGCACCCGGACGAATACAGCCGGCGATACCGTTCGATCTTGCGAAGGGCCGCCTCGTTCTACCGGCGCAAGGTAAAATGATTCAGGGGTATGGGGATAAGGCGCAATCGGGCCGGAGTGACGGAATTGTGATCGAAACTCGTGCGGGCGCGCAGGTGGTATCGCCTAACGACGGGTGGGTGATGTATGCGGGCGAGTTTCGAAGCTACGGACAGATCTTGATTATCAACGCCGGGGGAGGATATCATATCCTGCTTGCAGGCCTGTCACAGATCGATGTCCAGGTTGGGCAATTCGTCCTGAGCGGTGAGCCCGTCGGGGTCATGGTCGCTGCACCCAAAGTCGCCTCAGTGAAGACACAGGAAACTGCTCCGGTCCTGTACGTTGAATTTCGGAAAAACCAACGGCCAGTCGATCCTGGACCCTGGTGGGCAGAAACCGCGCGAAAGGTAGCAGGATGAGCCGTAAGACCGACGTTGCTTTCTGGACATTCATGAGCATGGCGGGGCTGGCGGGCGCGAGCACCGTCTTCAACATCTCGCAGAGCTATTCGGCGACATCGCCGAACAACGAAATTTACCGCCAGCTTGACCTGTTCGGCGACGTGCTTGAGCGCGTGCGCAACGACTATGTCGAGAAGCCCGACGACAGCAAGCTGATCGAGTCTGCAATCAGCGGCATGTTGACGTCCCTCGATCCGCATTCGTCCTACATGACGCCTAAAAGCTTCAAAGACATGCAGGTGCAGACGCGCGGGGAGTTCGGCGGTCTCGGCATCGAAGTGACGATGGAAAACGGCGTCATCAAGGTCGTGTCGCCGATGGACGAGACGCCAGCAGCGAAGGCCGGCGTGCAGACGAATGATCTCATCACCGCCCTCGACGGCACGCAGATCCAGGGTTTGACTCTGGAAGAAGCGGTGGAAAAAATGCGCGGGTTGGTCAACACGCCGATCACGCTGACGATCGTACGCAAAGGTCGCGATGAGCCGTTCGAGTTGAAAGTCGTGCGCGACACCATTCGCGTTCAAGCGGTCAAGTCGCGCATGGAAGGCGACGTGATCTACGCTAAGCTTTCGACGTTCAATGAACAGACGCATTCGAGCCTGATCAAACAAGTCGATGCGTTGAAGAAGCAGTTGACCGCAGACAAGAGCGCAAAGGGCTTCATCATCGATCTGCGCAACAATCCCGGCGGACTGTTGGATCAGGCGATCTCGGTGTCGGATGATTTCCTGGAAAAGGGCGCGATCGTTCTGACCAAGGGCCGCAATCTGGAAGAGACACAGCGTGCCAATGCGCGACCGGGTGACATCACCGACGGCAAGCAGATCGTCGTGCTCATCAACGGCGGATCGGCGTCGGCGTCGGAAATCGTGGCCGGTGCGCTACAGGACCACAAACGTGCGACGATCGTGGGCACCCGCTCATTCGGCAAAGGGAGCGTGCAAACGATCATTCCGCTGGGCCAGAACGGTGCATTGCGTTTGACCACGGCACGTTATTATACGCCGTCCGGTCGTTCGATCCAGGCAAAGGGCATCGATCCGGATATCGTGATCGAAAACGAACTTCCGCCGGAGTTGAAACCAAAGACGACAGAGAAGCCACGTGGCGAAGCCAGTCTGAAGGGCCATTTGCGCGGAGAGACGGCGAAAGAGAAGGCCGAAGAATCGGGATCGTCGGCCTATGTGCCGAAGGAAGCCGAGAAGGATCAGCAACTTCAATACGCGTTAAAGCTCATTCGGGGCGAGGTTACAGCACCGCCGCCAAAGCCGCCAGAAGCGGTCACGGCCGAAACGGCAAAACCTGCGACAGCTTCAAAGCCCGACGTGAAAACGGATGAAAAGAAGCCCTGAGCCGACTGCGTGAGTGTGATAGGTTCGTTGGGCGCCCCGTTGGCGCCCAACATCGTTTTTGCCGTCATCAGGATCCCTGGAAAGCTTACCTATGACCGTCGACCGCACCGCGCTGCCTTATCGCCCCTGCGTCGGCGTCATGGTGCTGAATGCGAAACACGAGGTGTGGGTCGGGCGGCGCGTGAACTCGCCGAACCAAGGGAATTACTCTGCCTTCTGGCAGATGCCGCAAGGGGGCATCGACGAGGGCGAAACGCCCGCTGTGGCAGCTTTACGCGAACTTCGGGAGGAGACGAGTATTCGCTCGGCCGTCATTTTGGCAGAAAGTGCAGACTGGCATCATTACGACCTGCCGCCGGACCTGTTGGGCCGTATCTGGGGTGGCCGATATCGGGGACAGGTGCAGCGCTGGTTCGCCGTGAGGTTTACCGGGGACGACGACGAAATCGACATCGCACCACCGGGTCACGAGCGTGAGTTCGACACTTGGCGTTGGGCCGCCATGGCCGACCTGCCGAAATTGATCGTCCCCTTCAAGCGCGACGTCTATTCCAAGGTCATCGCCGAATTTCGCCATTTGACCGAGTGAGAGCAAAGACTGTGCGGGCCAGTTGCCTGGGCACGCGCTGCTGGTGTGATGGGCAACACCAGCCCGTGACTCAGCGATAAACAAAGGCCTCGTCGGTCAGGTCGATTTTCGGCAACTCGTCCTTTTCACGCCAATAATCCTGCGAGTGCTGCCACTCCCGTTTGTCGCCGCGCTTCGGCAGCAGATGCATGCCGCGTAGGAGGTAACCTGGATTGAAATCTTCAGGGTCCATCCAGCTTGTCAGCGGCATATCGCGGTCTTCGGCGCGCAGGGCCGGGGTGACCTGGCGAACGCCGGTCTGTTTCATGTGTTGCAGGAGGCGGCACACGAAATCCGACACGATATCGGCGCGGAGCGTCCAACTGGCGCGGAAGTAACCAAAGACCCAGACCATGTTCGGAACACCAGTGAACATCATGCCCCGGTAGGTGACGCTGTTACCGAACTCGAGAGGTTTCCCATCGACCACGAACTCGATCCCACCGAGTGCACTGAGATGGAATCCCGTTGCGGTAACGATGATGTCGGCGTCGAGATGTTGACCGGATTTCAACTGCAATCCGGTCTCGTCGAACGTTTCGATTTCGTCGGTTACAACGGATGCCCGTCCGGACTTGATGGCTTGGAACAAGTCACCATCCGGAATGAAGGCGATGCGCTGGCGCCACGGGCGATACGACGGCGTGAAATGTTTTTCGACCTCGTCCGGGCTCAGATAGGTTTTGACCACGGAGAGCAGCTCATTCTTGACCTTCTCTGGTTCATTGCGGGCCATGTGGGTGAAGGTATCTTGGTCGAACAATATCTTTCGGCGTACGATCTCGTGGACCCAAGTTTCGTCGACCTGAAGCTGTCGAAGCGTGTCCGCCAATTCGATGGCGTTGCGCGCAGCACGGAAGAACGTCGGCGATCGTTGCAGCATTGTTACGTGAGCGCAGTCGACGTTTGGAACCAACGTTGCGGCTGTCGCGCCGGAACCGATGACGACGAGCTTCTTCCCAGCGGTCTTCAGATCTTCGGGCCAAGTCTGGGGGTGGACGATGGGCCCCCTGAACTTCGCCATGCCCGGCCATTCCGGTGTGTACCCCTCGTCGTGCCGATAATATCCCTGGCACATCCACAGAAAGTTTGCGGTGAAGCGCACTGGCTTATTGGTCTTTGTCTGCACGGCGTCGATCGTCCACCGCTTGTCATCGCTCGACCAAGCGGCGTGGATGATCCTGTGGTGATAGCGGATGTGCTCGGCAAGATCGTTCTCGTCGATCACTTCGCCCATGTAGTTCAGAATTTCTTGAGCGGTGGCGATCGGCGGGCCGACCCAGGGCTTGAAGCGGTAGCCGAAGGTATAGAGGTCGCTGTCGGAGCGAATGCCGGGATAACGATGCGTCAGCCACGTGCCGCCATGGCTGTGCTGGGATTCCAGGACGACAAAACTTGTGTCCGGGCATTGCTGCCGCAGGTGATAGGCGCCAGCGACGCCAGAAATGCCCGCGCCGACGATCAGCACATCGAAGTTTTCTGTCGACGACGCTTTCTCGCGCTTGAGTGCTTCCATTACTGTCATGCGGCAGGTCCGTTTACGAGGTGGGCGGTAGGCGCTTACGCCGTAGGCAGTTGAACACGTCGCCGAAAGGGTTCCAAGGGGCAACTGTACGCGCACACAGTCGGGTTTTGTGTCGTTATCATCGCTTCAGCGCGAACTGGAACCCCAAATGTCGGTAGGCATGGGCAAACCGCTGTAAAAATCGCAATTCAGCGGACGATCGGGCTCTAACCCCAGATGCTGGACAACCACCGCCAACTGTCGGACATGGTGCGCTGCGTGGGCTGTGGTGCTGGCGAAGTATTCGAGCGACGACTGCGTACCGTAATAGATGTTTGCGGGCGCGGCAAAGTCAGTTCCCTTGCCGCTTTCCATCCACCAGGTATGCAGCCTTGTCTGCACGTCACGTCCATAGGCTAGGATCGAGCCCTTGGTGCCCCAAAACGGCGGTGGCGTCCGATCGTAGTCGCCTTCGACAAGCGGCCGTGACAACGTCATGTGGGCGATGAACAATTCGGTGATGTGGAAGATGTGAAAGGCCAAGCCCGCGTAGCTGCGCGACCGGCCCGACAATTGTCGTTCGACGGCATCAGCGGGAATTTGCGCGAACAAACGCTGTGCGGCGACCTGCACCAGGGTCAGACGATGATACAACTCCGTCGGCGGCAAAAGGCAGCCAGCCTTTGGAGTAATCCATCCGTTACCGGGCTCGACCATGACACCGTCCTCGCGTCTCGCCGTTCGACGCTAGATTGCAGTGACGCCTCAGCCAACAGGGCTAGGCTCATGCCTGCTATGCGTCACTTCTCGATCGTCACGTGGGGCGCGCGCGCGACAGCCAGCGATTCGTCAACTCTTTTTTTACCGTGTTGTGGAACGGTTGAAGTCTTCCATTTTCCGATAATGAAAGGGTAACACCCTCATGCCGGCCCAGCTTCCGTTGACCAGCCCGCCGATCGCTTCTGGTCGCAACGATGCGATCAACGATACCGGACGCACCGCATTCTGCGGCCCGTATGTCGTCTCGGCGATTACCGGATACCCAATTTCCCGCATCGAAGACGAAATTCGAGCGTTCCGAATGCCGGTCGCGCACGACGGCAATATCTCGGCGGATGCTGCAGAAGATGCCGTCAAGGGCACGACGACAGACGATGTCGCCGCCGCACTGAGTAGCTACGGCTATGCCATGAAGCCAATCGCGAATTATCTGGATGTGCCGCGCAAGGAGCGTCCGTCTTTGTGGACCTGGATGCAGCGGCCGCGCAATGCGTGGTCGTACTACATTCTCGCCGTACATAAAGGCAAAGAAGGGCATTGGGTGCTGATCAAAGGCGTCAAGCTGTGCGACACCTATAGCCACGGCAAATGGGAATTCGTCTGCGACGGACCGCACAAGGGTGCTAAGGTGATGGAGATCTTCGAGGTCAAACGCCGAATTGAATTCTGAGGATGACCAGGAAGTCTTGTCTGCCAGCCCTGCGGATTGCGCGGCGGCCGATTGCACCTCGGATATTGACAGCAATCCCCCCACTAAGCAGTTGCCGCTTACGCCGCAACTAACCGCCGATCGCCCCACGCGTATTCACATACAGCGCATACAAACTCTGGGCCGATGCCATGAACAGGCGGTTGCGGTTGAGGCCGCCGAAGCAGAGGTTGGCGCAGCGTTCGGGTAGCGCGATGCGGCCGATGGGTTTGCCCTGCGGGTTGAAGATCATCACGCCGTCGAGGTCGGGATCGCCCATGCCCCAGCCGCACCACAGGTTACCATCGACGTCGCAGCGCATGCCGTCGGGGGTGCCGGGGCCGGCATCGATCAAGATGCGTTTGTTGGCGATGGTGCGTCCGTCGGCGCTCACGTCGTAGGCGAGGATTTTGCGATTGGGCACGCCGCGGCTTTCGACGATGTAGAGGATTTTTTCGTCCGGCGAAAAGCAGAGGCCGTTGGGGCCGAGGATGCCTTCGGCGACGAGGGTGGCCTTCAAGGTGTCGCCGTCGACGCGGTACACGTTGGGGCTGATTTCGCTGGTGCCGGGATAGCCTTCGTAGTCGCCGAGAATGCCGAAGGTCGGATCGGTGAACCAGATGCTGCCGTCGGATTTGACGACGATGTCGTTAGGCGAGTTGAGGCGCTTGCCGTCGAAGGCGTCCATGATCACGGTAATGGTGCCGTCGAGTTCTGTGCGGGTGACGCGGCGGCCGCCGTGCTCGCAGGTGACAAGGCGTCCCTGGCGGTCGCGCGTGTTGCCGTTGCCGAAGTTCGAGGGCTTGCGGAAGTTCGAGACCGCGCCGGTTTCCTCGTCCCACTTGAGCATGCGGTTGTTGGGAATGTCGCTCCACACCAGCATGCGGCTGTCGCCGAACCAGACCGGGCCTTCCGCCCAGCGGCAGCCGGTGGCGAGGCGTTCGACTGCTGACAGTTTCAGGTGATATTTATCAAAGCTCGGGTCGAGCACGACGATGGCGGGATCGGGGTAGCGGGTCGCCTGGTGCCAGCCGTTGGCGAAGTCGGGAATTTTTGGTGCGGGCATGTGTGGCTCCGTGGGTGGACTGAATTCTCACGACGGTGGTCAGCTAACGGTGAGGACGAATGAGGGAAATGACGGAAGCAGTGGTTTGTGTGGCACCCCCTACCCTAATCCTCCCCCACAAGGGGGGGAGGGAATCTTGGCGGTGGGTTGCAACTTACGCGCGCCGCTCGAGCAAGGTGTCGAGGCTGTCGTTGACGGCGCGGGTGGCGGCGATCAGGCCCTGGTTGCCGCCGAATTCCATGGGTCGCAGTTGTCCTGAGGCGAAGGCGGTATCGACAGCGGATTCCAGCAAGACAGCCGCGTCGGTCATGGCTGTGTTGCCGGAGCGCTGCCCCAGCCAGTCGAGCATGAGCGCGGCCGAGAGGAAAGTCGCGGTGGGATTGGCTTTGTCCTGGCCGGCGATGTCGGGGGCGGAGCCGTGCGCGGGCTGAAACAACCCATGCTGTTCGCCCAGTTCGGCGCAAGGCGCCATGCCCATGCCGCCGACCAGTCCGCCGCCGAGATCAGAGAGGATGTCGCCGAACATGTTCTCCATGACCAGCACGTCGAAGTCCCAGGGGCGGCGGATGAGGTCGAGCGCTTGCGCATCGACGTAGTTGTGGCGGGCCTCGATATCGGGATTGAGGGCTGCACGCTCGTCGAAGATCCTGCGGAAGAAGGCGAAGGCGCGAAACACATTGGCCTTGTCGACGCAGGTGACGCTGCCGTGCCCGCGTTTGGCTTTTCGTTGCCGCGCGATGCGAAAGGCTTCGTCGCACAGTTTCTCGGTGGTGGCGCGCGTGATGCGCAGCGTTTCCCGCGCCTCGGTGTCGCCGATGACCTCGCCGCGACCTTGCGTGTAGAACAGGCCCTCGGTGCTTTCGCGCAAGATGATCATGTCGATCTTTTCGGCACGCGGATCGAGCAGCCGGCGCGGCGTGTTGGGATAGGCCTTGACCGGCCTGACGCCCGAGATGAGCTGGAACTCCTCGCGCATCCGCAAGTGCGGTGCGATCTCGGTGCCGGAAGGGAGCCGCACACTCGGCAATCCGATCGCCCCGAGCAGAATGGCATCGGCCGAGCGGGCGGCTTCGAACGCTTCGGTCGAGCAATCGACGCCGCTCTCGCGGTAATAGCCGGCGCCGCAATCCCGGCGTTCGACGAAACGGAACGCGAAGCTGCCGGTGTGGCGGGCCAGCTTTTCGAGCAGTGCCACGGCGGGGGGAATGATCTCGGTACCGATGCCGTCGCCGGGCAGGACAGCGATGGTGAACGTGGAGTTGGGCGTCGGCATCGTTGGGGTCACCTCAGGGTGGGAGATGGGCCGACTATGCATCGTGGACGGCGGCTGTCAAAATCGCGGCGCGCGACGAAGCCACCCGCCCAGCGCAGACCGCGACTGCAGACGGGAGAAGTTATGGAGTGATCGCCGGTTGCATGCCATATGCCTGCAGATACTGGTCGCGACCGATCTGGGCGACCGATCTGGATACCCGAACCACATGCGATCCGTTCCATCGCCGACCCTGCCGCGAGGCCCCGCACAGCGCCCCGGAGTGACGTCGCGCGATATCGGTCTGCTCATCGGGTTGCTGGCGGCGACGACGATCCTGTCGCAGTTTTTTCGTGCGGCGCTGGCGGTCATCGCTCCGGAATTGATCCACGATCTCGAACTCACGCCACGCATGTTGGGGCTGGCCAATGGCGGGTTCTTTGCAGCCTTGCTCGCAGCCCAGATCGCAGTCGGCGTGGCGTTCGACAAAGTGGGCCCGCGCCGCACCGTCGGGGCGCTGTCGATTTTCATGACGGCGGGGGCTGCACTGCATGCGGTGGCCGATACAGGCGCCATGCTGGTCGCGGCGCGCGTGGTGACGGGGATCGGCTGCGCGGCGAGCTTCATGTCGGCGCTGGTGCTGGTGTCGGCGTGGATGCCGCCGGCACGCTGGAGCACCGGCCTGTCGTGGGTGTTCGGCTCGAGCCAGATCGGCATTCTGATGGCGGGTGCGCCACTGGCGTTGGGCACGGCGTTGGTGGGCTGGCGTCTGTCGTTCCTGGCGACGGCCGTACTGGCTGCGGCGGCGGGCGCGCTGTTTTTCGCTTTCGTTCGCGACAAGCCCAGCCAGCCTTTAGCCGTCGATGCTCGCGACGACCTACAACCCGTCTCGGCAGCCAAGCGCCTCGACCAACCGGGCGTGCGCGAGGGATTGCGCCAGATCATCGCCATCCCCGGCATACTTCCCGTGTTCGCCTTGTTCGGCGTCGCCTATGCGGCGGTGGCCACGGTCACCGGGCTGTGGGCGGGCCCCTATCTGAAGGACATTTTCGGGCTGGATGCCCCCGCGCGCGGACTGGTATTGACGTCGATGGCCGCCCTGCAGATGGGCAGTGTTCTCGTCATCGGGCCGCTCGACCGTATCTTCAATACCCGTAAATGGGTGATCGTCGCGGGCGCAGCGGCGACCCTCGTCAGCCTCTCGGCGCTGGCGCTGATTGCGGCCCCGCCGTTGTGGCTGGCGCTAACACTGATGTGTGCAATGAATGCGACCACCGCCTACAACACCGTCCTGCTGGCGCACATGCGCGGACATTTCCCCGATCACCTCGCCGGTCGGGGATCAACCACCGGCAACATGGCACAGCTCTTGGGAGCGGCAGCGTTGCCCATCCTGACCGGATTTATACCGGGGATGTTCGGTGCGACGGACGGCGGCTACGCGCCCGACGCCTATCGGTGGATATTTGCGTCGTTGGCTGTGTGTCTCGCGACGGGTTTAGGCGTTTACATGTCGTGGGCCAGCGATATCCGGCCTTCAGACGGTGTGAAGTGAGCGCAGCGAGAAGAAGGTAGGGCATGCTCAGATTTGCAAACGGTACGCGCCGTGGTGTGGTTTCGATCGGTGAATGCATGGTCGAACTTGCGCGAGGCGACGACGGCCGCTTCGGCCTCGGCTACGGCGGCGATACGTTCAATACGGCGATCTACCTGGCGCGCGCCGGCGTCAGCGTCGCCTATGCGACCATGCTCGGCGACGACCCCTACAGTGCCGGCATCCTCGACCTCGCGCGCGCCGAAGACGTGGCAACCGACCTCGTCGGGATCGTGCCGGGGCGCAATGCCGGGCTCTACATGATCGAAACGGCAAAAAGCGGTGAGCGCACGTTCCATTACTGGCGCGAACGCGCCCCCGCCCGCGAGTTGTTCAACGGAACGAATGCCCGCAAAACCATTGCGGCGATCCAGGAGGCGCGGCTCGTCTATTTTTCTGGCATCACTCTGTCGCTCTACGACCTGGCCTGCCTCGACGCGTTCGAGCGGGCGCTTTTGGACGCCAAGGCGGCGGGCGCCCGCATCGTTGTCGATGGCAACTACCGGCCGCGCAACTGGGGTAGCGGCGAGGCCGCACGCGATCGCGCGCGCAGGACGTTCGAGCGCTTCTTCAGGATCGCAGACATCGCATTGCCGACCTACGACGACGAGCAGGCGTTGTGGGGCGACACGGCAGTCGAAACAACTTTGGCCCGGCTGCAGTCGTGGGGGCTGACGGAGATCGCGTTGAAGCGCGGACATGAAGGCGCGGTTGTGGTGGCGGACGCAGAGACCAAAATCGTGCCGGTGTCGGGCGCGGTCACGGCGGTCGATACCACCGCTGCAGGGGACAGCTTCAATGCGGCTTATCTCGCGGCGCGGCTGAACGGCGCCGCCCCGGACAGCGCCGCGCAGGACGGACACGTTCTCGCCGGCGCAAAAATTGGCTTTCGCGGCGCCATCATGCCCCGCGAAGCCACGCCGCCGGAATTGGGATACGGCCAACCCTGGCGGTTGCGGGTGCGTTGAAAGGCGCAGGCGGAGGTTGGTAGTTGGGCCACCGAGCGACCCAATGTTTCTTGGTGGCCACGAATGGCCTGACAGTTGGAGATAGATGCCTATTTCAACTTCTTCCACTGATTGACCGGCGTCATCATGCCCTCGGGGGTTTTTGTCTCCGGAGCGGTTGCGGTCAGGATGTCGTCTTTGAGGCTGATTTTCCACGCCCTGGCGGTACCGTCAAACACGGGCGTAACGCCAGACTCGATTTTCAAATTTATGGCGCCAGCCGCCTCATCGATCGTGTAGGTGCCATAAAAACCGACTGCAGGGCCAACCGGCGCGCGAACGCTCTCGCTGGTCTTTGCGCGGTCCTTGCCAATCAAAAACATCGACATGTGGCCAGTGGCGTCGAGGATCATGTTACCCGCCGCCCAGCTGCTCAACTTTCTGCCGTCGGCATAATTTTCCGACCCAGAGTCGAGGGAGTATGTGCCGACGACCTTTTCTTTGAGGCTCTGAGCCGATGCGGGCAGAGCGAATGTTAAACACAGCAGAGATAGCGTGCTGAAAGCCAGTGTCGTATGGCGCATAATTCTATTCCTTCCGGGGCAGCAAACGTCGCACTATGCGAGGTCATGCTCGAGTATCGATCCTTGCACGCCTCTTGTCGAAAGTCTCGTGCCCGAAACTTGCAACGATCGTCGCTGCCTATGGCGCAGCCGTGGTTGCCGCTGACGCTCGTTTCGCGTGGTCAGGCCGAGCGCCGCAGAAGCAGCATCGAAGCCCCCAATCCGCACATTATCGCAGCCGATGTCTGTCGCAGCCTGACGATGGCCGACGAGGTGCGCAGAAGGTGAATTCTTGCTCTTGCAGTGGAGTAGCTGACGATGACGTCGACACCCGTGTTGAGCGCCACGGATATCAGCCCCAAGGCGATGAACTGCTGAGCGACATGCCCTGCGGGATCGACGAACTGCGGAATGAACGCGAGGAAGAACACGGCTGTCTTCGGGTTCAGAGCCTCCACGACAATGCCTTCGCGGAACGTTTGCCAAGCGCCCGCCGGGTCAACTGCGACCGGGGCGGCGATACCTGCCTCCCGCCAAGTTTTGACACCAAGCCAAATCAGGTAGATGGCACCGGCGATTTTCAGCGCGGCGAACGCTTCGGCGCTGGCCATGACGATGGCCGAAATCCCGACTGCGCCCGCGACGACATGCACAAGCCCGCCGACGCCTGTTCCGAAGCTCGACGCCAAACCTTCCGTCAAGCCGCCGCTCAACGTTCGCGCTGCGACGTAGAAGATGCCGGGTCCCGGCGTCACAGCGACCAGCAGTGCTGCGGCGAGGAATAGGAGATAGTGCTGCGTTTCGAGCATTGTCGGTCCTCCGGCATGATGGAGTTAAGCTAGATCGAAGGGACCGGCGTCGTCCACGTTTGTCTGTCCACCCCAACCCCTTTCCCCTGCCCTTGTCCCACCGCACTCGGTCGGCCATAGTGCCCGCGCTCCGGGTGGCGCTGTGCCATCCGCAAAAATCATATCCCGAGGGAGGGTCGCATGACGATCAGTCGCCGTTCAGTGCTGGCGCATACGTTGGCAGGTGCCGTGTTCGCACCTGCCGTGTTGCGCATCACCAAAGTCTATGGTGCGGAGTTCACGCTCAAATACGCCAACAACTCGCCGGTCACGCATCCGCTGACGATCCGCACCAAAGAGGCGCTGGAAGCGATCGGGAAGGAAACCGGCGGCAAGGTCGACATCCAGATTTTCCCGAACAATCAGCTCGGGTCCGATACGGATATGCTCAGCCAGTTGCGGTCGGGCGCCATCGAGTTCTTCACGTTGTCGCCGTTGATTTTGTCGACGCTGGTGCCGAAGGCCTCGATCAGCGGCATCGGGTTCGCGTGGCCGGGTTACGACAAGGTGTGGCCGGCGATGGATGGCGAGTTCGGCGCCTATGTGCGTGCGGAGATCGCGAAAAGCGGGTTGTTCGCGTTCGAGAAGATGTACGACAACGGCTTCCGCCAGATCACGTCGTCGACCAAGCCCATTGTGGCGCCAGCCGATCTCGACGGCTTCAAGATTCGTGTCCCACCGAGCCCGCTGTGGACGTCGATGTTCAAGGCGTTCGGCGCGGCTCCGTTGTCGATCAACTTCTCAGAGACGTACTCGGCGTTGCAGACCAAGGTCGCCGAGGGACAAGAGAATCCGCTGGCGATCATCAACGCCGCCAAGCTCTACGAGGTGCAGAAGTACCTCGCCAAAACCAACCACATGTGGGACGGGTTCTGGTTCCTGGCGAACGGCAAAATGTGGGCGGGATTGCCGAAAGAGGTGCAGGCCGTCATCACCAAGAACGTCGACGCGCTGGCGATCAAGCAGCGCGAAGACATCGCCGCTCTCAATGCCTCGCTGGAAACGGAACTGTCGGGCAAAGGCATCACGTTCAATGCCGTCGACAATGCGAAATTCCGCGAGAAACTTGCCGCCGCCGGTTTCTACAAGGAGTGGCAGGAGAAGTTCGGCCCCGAAGCTTGGGCGCTGCTGGAGAAGTATGCGGGCAAGGTTTCGTAAACCTCGGTCGCATTGCCGGCTCATCTCCGGGCATCAATCAAAACGAAAAGGCCATGCGGTGCATGGCCTTTTTGCGTTCAGTGACCGGGATCGCGATCGGCAACGTGTTGAACCGATCAAGCGTGACGCCTTGGAGAACGTCCCGCCTTCCAGAACGTCATTTCTTCCAGAACCAAGTGCGTGGGCGCTCGCCGGAGGTGTCCTCACGTGAGGCACCGGCAACTGATCCTGGCGTCTCCGAGGCGGCCGTCGCCGTCGACGTAGGTACAGCCACCGGCTGTCCGACAAGAGGCTCGCCGCCGAGTTTCGACGGCACGCCGTCGGTGACGGTACGCACCACCGATGCGGTCGGCCGTTCGCTGCCGACAGCCGACAAACCTTTCACGTTGGCTTCGATGGCGGTGTCGAACTCAGGCAGGCTCTGCGCCGGCGCCTTCGCGCGCATGTGGACGATCTTGTAACCGTTCTGTTTCAGAGCTGCGAGCAGCGCGGGTACGGCCTTGGCGGTCGAAGGCTGAATGTCGTGCATCAGCACGATGCCCTTGCCAAGCTTGTTCAGCCGGTCGATCACGGCCTTCACGGTGTGTTCGGAATTGCGGAATTTGAAGTCGAAACTGTCGATATCGGTCGAAAACATCGCGATGTTGCGGCTCTGTAGATGCTTCAAGGTCTCCGGGCTGTCGGCCAACTCGGGGAAGCGGAAGAAGGGTGCGATCGGCCCGCCGACGGCACGTTTGACAGCGCTCAAGCCGCGCTCGATTTCGTCGACGGCCTCCGCTTCCGTCTTTTTCTTGCGCAGGTTCTGGTGGCTCCAGGTGTGCGTGCCGACAGAGTGACCCTCGGCCGCCACACGACGGATGATTTCCGGATAACCCAGCGCCATTTTACCGATCGAGAAAAAGATCGCCTTGGTGCAATGCTCTGCGAGCGCTGCCAGCACCGCCTCGGTGTGGAATTTCTGCGGGCCGTCGTCGAACGTCAGGACCACTTCCTTCGGCTCGAGGAAGTCATAGGACTTGTAGTGCTGGAAGCCGAAGCCGGGACCGCCGGTGGTGTCGATTTCAACGACACGCCCGACGCCCAGCGCATTGGGATTGGGGCACGGCTTGGTCTGGGCAAATGCCGGTGCTGCGGCAGCGACGGCGAACGCTGCGGCAACCAAAAGTGCTGATTGAAAAGACATTGCCGATTTCTCCGGAAAAACGGACGATTCGTCTACCTCACTTCTGCTGGAGAGCGTGGCTGCTCGCAAGTGATTAGTGCCGGTTTCAGTCGACACCCGTGAAGAAGCCATCGCGTTTTCGTGGCCCCTGTGGCGCAACGGCGACGTTCGGACACGCAATTGCGAATGCCGCATGCATGGGGTCTTGGAAACGCCCCAATGACATGCCACATTCCAGCTATCGTTCAACAACCGAAGGGAGGTGATCTGATGTCGAGTGAGATCCAAGGGACGGCGATGTTAGGTCGCGCGCTCGAGGCCTCTAACACCTCTTTTGCGCAGTGATATGACACGCGGGCAGCCGCGCGTACGCCCGTGCCGGCCATGATCCAACAAGGATTTGAGCCAGCATCAATCGTACGCACGCCGTTTCGTCTCACGCGGGCCGCTCCTCGGAGCGGCCCGTTTGTGTTTCAGCGCCTGCCGTGAGTGCGAGAGGAGCGCAAGTCGCTGGGATTTGTCTTCTGGCTTGCATGATGCTTGAGTGTTCCCTCGCTCAATCCGACAGGGAATGCACCATGGCCAATGCAGTTTCACCCCCCGACGCTCAGACATCGCGCAGGGTCGTCGTGTGCGGCGGCAGTCGTGGCATCGGCCGGTCGATCGCGATGGCCTTTGCTCGAGCCGGCGACAGTGTGTCGATCTGTGCGCGTGGCGCAGAAACGCTCGAAGCGACGCGGGCCGAATTGCAGGCGGCTGGTCGCGCCACAATGCATGCAGCGCCGTGCGACCTCGCCGACGCATCCGCCATCGCAGCCTATCTGCCGGCCGCCGCGCAGGTGCTGGGCGGGATCGATGTGCTGATCAACAACGCCAGCGGCTTCGGCATCGGCGACACGGAAGACGGCTGGGCGCAGAGTTTGTCGGTCGACGTGATGGCGACCGTGCGGGCATCGCAGGCCGCGATGCCGTTCCTGCTCAAGGGCACGCTACCGGCAATCGTCAACATCACGTCCATTGCCGGCTTCCGCCCATCGGTCCGCACCGCCGCCTATGGTGCGGCGAAGGCAAGCATCATGCACTACACGACGTCGCAAGCCGCTGCGCTGGCGCGACAGGGCGTGCGGGTCAACTCGGTAGCTCCCGGATCGATCGAGTTTCCCGGCGGCGTATGGGCGGAGCGCAAAGCATCCAACCCCGCGCTTTACCAAGGCATCCTGAAGAGCATTCCGTTCGGCCGCCTTGGTTACCCCGAGGAAGTCGCCGACGTGGTGGTTTTCCTTGCGTCGGCGCAGGCGCGTTGGGTGACCGGGCAGGTGATCGCGGTCGACGGCGGACAGTTGCTGGGTGCCTAGGCCGGCAGCAACGGCGGCATGATACGGCAGAACAAAGTTAATCCAAACGCCGGGTCGACGTTGCGAATCGGCGCCGTTTCACGGTTTTGGCGAGGTGAGGTGCCAACGGTTTGGTAAATGCCGTCTACGGACCTTCTCTGTCCGTTGGCGACGCCACTCATCGACTGACTGTCGCGTCGAAGTCGCTTCGTTCAGCCGTAGTCGATAGATCGCCATCGATCCTGCGCATGCAACTTCAGCCCATCTCAAGCCCGTCGCAGCTAGGCGACTTTCGCCGGACGTGGCTGCAGGGGCGGTGCCAGGTCTGCCGGCAACGGGCAATCATATGGCGTGATCGCGGTTCGCGCGTCGAGATCGGCCTTGGCGGCGGCGATCAGTTTCGGGTCCGCCAGCGCGTCGACCGCGACCCCCGCCATGACCTTCGCGGCGTTGATCATGCCTTTCTTGGCTTGGCCGGATTTGCCCTGCGCCGTGATCTGCCAACTATGTCCGGGCGTGCCGATCGCATGGGTGGCGATGCGCGCCTGTACCGTCGGCACCACCCAACTGACATCGCCGACGTCGGTGGAACCCATCATCGGTGCGCCCTTGGTGCCGTAGGGCACGATGAAGTCGCACAGCGGCGTATCCTTCTTGAAGGGCACACCGGCGCGCTCATAGGCCGACTGGATGTCTTCGGCCGTCAACGTCGCTTGAATGGCCGCAGCATATTTTTTGTCGGCGGCATCGAACGGCGGCGCGCCCAGCGCATCGAGTTGGCGCTGCATGGCCTGTTCGAGCGGCGTGTTCGCGACTAGGTTCGACACCGCGCTCACCACGGCCATCTCGACTTGCGTTTCCGTCATCAGTGCCGCTCCCTCGGCAACCTTCTTGACGCGCACGATCAGCGCCCGCATGCCGGGCAAGTCGCGGGCGCGGATGGCGTAGCGCACCTTCGCGAGCGCCTGCACCACGTTGGGCGCCACACCCCCGCCGTCGAGCATCGCGTAGTGGATGCGGGCGTCGGAGTGCATGTGCTCGCGCATGTAGTTGACGCCGACGTTCATCAACTCCACTGCATCAAGCGCGCTACGTCCGAGATGGGGAGCGGCGGCGGCATGTGACGCGCGACCGCGGAAGGTGAAGTCGATGCGGGTGTTGGCGAGACTTTTGGCGTCGTCCACGCGGTTGATCGCGGCGGGGTGCCAGGTGATGGCGATGTCCACATCCTTGAACAGCCCGGCGCGCACCATGAACGCTTTCGCAGCGCCGCCTTCTTCGGCCGGACAACCGTAGTAGCGCACGCGGCCCTTGATGCCTTTTTCGGCCAGATAATTTTTGACTGCCGTCGCCGCGAGCAATGCAGCCGAGCCCAGCATATTGTGCCCGCATCCATGCCCCGGAGCGCCTTTTTCGACTTCTTTGGGTTCGGCGATGCCGGCAACCTGGCTCAATCCCGGGAGCGCATCGTATTCGCCGAGAATGGCGATGACCGGCCCGCCGTCGCCCGCTTCGCCTATGACAGCCGTCGGAATGCCCGCGACGTTCTCGGTGACGCGAAAGCCTTCCTCGACGAGCATGGCGCGATGTTCTTCCACCGAGCGATACTCGGTGTAGCAGATCTCCGGCATGGCCCAGACGCGGTCCGATAGAGCTTCGTAGGCCTCGCGACGCGCGTCGACGTGTTGCCAGATGGGCTGGGAGTTCTTCATGGGGGGGCGCGCCTCGGCTGCTGCTGTGATCCAACAGACATTGTCGCGTCACGCGCCGCCGCCTGCAAGCCCCGAGACGACAGGGCTGCTACTTATACGGTTGCTACTCCGCCGCTTCGACAAAACTATGCCGCTCGTAGAGAAAGCGCATCACGGCCTCGCGGCAGCGGAGATACTCGGTGTTCTTCACACACTCGAGACGTGCGCGCGGCCTCGGCAGGTTGACGTCGAGCACTTCCCCGATGCGGGCAGACGGGCCGTTCGTCATCATGACGATGCGATCCGACAGCAACACGGCCTCATCGACGTCGTGAGTGATCATGATGACGGTGTTGCCGAGCTTGGCGTGGATTTTCATCACCTCGTCTTGCAGATGCGCGCGCGTGAGCGCATCGAGCGCGCCGAACGGCTCGTCGAGCAGCAGCACTTTCGGCTCCATCGCCAACGCACGCGCGATGCCGACACGCTGCTTCATGCCGCCGGAGATTTCACCGGGCCGCTTGTCGCGGGCATGACTCATCTGCACGAGATCGAGGTTGGCCAGCGTCCACTCGTGGCGTTCGGCTCGCGACTTCTTCCGGCCGAACACTTTGTCGACGCCCATGCGCACGTTGTCGTAGACGGTCAGCCACGGCAGCAGCGAGTGGTTCTGAAACACCACTGCCCGTTCCGGCCCCGGCGCATTGACCTCTTTCTCTTCGAGCAAGACCGCACCAGCGGTGACGCGTGTCAGTCCGGCAATCAGGTTCAACAACGTCGACTTGCCGCAGCCGGAGTGACCGATGATCGCTACGTACTCGCCACGGGCGATGCTGAGGTCGACATCCTTCAGCACATGCGACGTGGCAGCTCCCCGCGAAAACGATTTGTCGACGTGGTCGATGCGTAGAAACGCCTGACCCGGCCTGAGGCTCGCGTGCGTGGTGTGATCGGGGGCGTCGATGCGAGCGATCATGATCAGAGTCCTGGAGCTGTCTTTGCAGTTCTGTGCGGTGAGGTGACGCTAGTTCGTCGCGGTGCCGTGCGTGGCAAGCGTGCCGACGAAGGCAACGAGGCGATCCAGCACGAAGCCGATCGTCCCGATGTAGGCGAGCGCCACCACGATGTCGGACAGGCGCGACGAATTCCAGGCGTCCCAGATGAAGAAGCCGATGCCGACGCCGCCGGTCAGCATTTCTGCGGCCACGATAGCCAGCCACGACAGGCCGATGCCGATGCGCAACCCCGTGAAGATATAGGGCGCCGCCGATGGGATCATGATGCGCCAGAAGAATTCGAGTTGGCTGAGACGCAACACCGCCGACACGTTGCGATAGTCCTGCGGAATGTTGCGGATGCCGACAGCCGTATTGATGATGATCGGCCACACCGAGGTGATGAAGATCACGAAGATCGCCGATGGCGCGCTGTCGCGAAAAGCGGCCAGCGACAATGGCAACCAAGCCAAAGGCGGCACGGTGCGCAGGATCTGGAAGATCGGATCGAGACCGCGCATCGCCCACACGCTCTGGCCGACGAAAGCGCCCATCAGCACGCCGACCACCGCCGCGATGCCGAAGCCGATGGCGACGCGCTGCAAGCTCGTCAGTACGCGCCATCCCAGCCCGATGTCTTGGGGACCATTGACGAAGAACGGCTGCGTGATGAGTTCGCGCGCTTCTGTCCAGATGCGCGACGGTGGCGGCAACGCCGATTTTGGGCCACTGCAAGCAATCTCCCATGCAATGAGCATGAGCGCGATGACGACAAGCGGTGGGATCACCGCGACGGCGAACCCACCAAGGCGCTGTGTCAGTCTCGATTGCTCCACCTTGGCAGGCCGCAGTGGAACGACGGTAGCTGGTGGTTTTGCGACCACAGCCGGCGTCTGGCTGACTGGTGGTTGGAAGGCGCTTGGTTTCAAAACGACTGCAGACATGTGAGACTCCGTCGCGATGTCGACTGATCGGCGAATACCCACGCGATCGCGCGGGCATCCCGACAATTGTTAGACGCCCGCACGCTTGATCGAGAGAGACTTGAGGTAGGCGCTGGGGTCGGCCGGATCGAAGACTTTGCCGTCGAAGAATTTCTCGACGCCGCGACTGTCTCCAAACGATGCAGTGGCGACGCCCAGCGTCTTGGCAGCCTCCAGCCAAAGGTCCGACCGGTTGGTTTTGTCGACGAGGGCTTTGATGTCGGTATCGGGTGCGAACTTGCCCCAGCGGATGTTCTCGGTGATGAACCACGCGTCCAAGCTCTTCCAAGGATACGAAACGGCACCGTTTTCGCCCCAGAATTTCATCAACAGGTTCGAGCCTTGCACGCTG
>JANLYD010000107.1:0-16482 GCA_031365465.1 Hyphomicrobiaceae bacterium | reverse complement strand
AAGAAGATGCGCGAATTCGGCAAAGTCGAAATCCCCCAAGAAGCCTTCATAGCGGCGTTGAAAATGGATGAGAATTGAGATGAATGAAATGCGTTGCGTTCAATCGTCTCGACTTCACCGCCTTGTAGCTTCTTTCACTATATTCATCGGGACCACTATAGGAGCTAAATCGCAAGATTCACCGCGCGAAATTGAAGTCCTTTGGCAAGCGGCTCTGAAGGCCAATCCGAATATTAAGCAAAGCGAAACGTTTTATCGACGGTATGCGGCGCAAGTCTTGCCCTACATGCACGACTTCGATGGTTTTGTGGCTGTGCTTCAGGGAGAAGAAGCCTACGCGTGCAGGACTAGTCTGTTGTGTCGCGATGATGCCAAACTGGTTCCCGCGTTCCGCGCGAGTAGTGAACCGACCGCGATCGACTTCATAAAATACGTTCGGACCTCGACATGTTACGGGTATTTACCTTCGGTCGAGAACCAAACACGATTTTTGCAGGACTTAGAAAAGTCTCTTCCGCGCACAACAACCGAACTGAATTTTCTATTTCCGAAAGAAACGTCTGCAAGAGAGCAAGTTAACTTTTTCATTATCAACGAACTTGCAAACGCGAAAAACAAAAGCGGAGTCCTCCTTCTGCGTGTGGGAGATCGCAAGTACCCAAGCCTCTCTAATCTGCTTCGTGAAAGCGGCGTAGGCAGAGGAACACATCGACCGACGCCACCGCTGCCGGAACTCGCAAGGTTGCGGATTGCAAACGAAATTTGCGCCAGGGCGTATGGCAATGCGCCGGCGTTCAAATAAAGTATATTGAAACGCGTCATTGCGGATTCGCTTCACGCTGCACAGCGCACGGAATGACAGTGGCGCGTTCGCCCACCGCCGGGATAGCGGTAGATGCGCGTAACGTCATGTTCTGCCTGTCTCGCTGCTTAGTCGTCCGCCAGCAAGAAACTCAACTGTCATCCCGTGCGCGGTGCAAAATTTGCCCTTCGCAAATTGTGCTCCGCAGACACGGGACCTTTCCAATCTCTTGGGTCACCCCACCAACCCCTTCACACCTTCGGCCGCACCGTCGCCTCACGCGCCCACTGCCGCACCTTCGCGGCGGCGAGAAACGCCTCCAAATCACCAGCATCCATGACGCCGGCGTCGGGCAACACATGCATCAGATCGAGAAGCGGTTGCGCCTCGGGCGTGTGCGCGATGGCCTTCAGATGCGCGAACCCATCTGCCACGAAGTTTTTCGCAGCCGCCTGGCGCATCAGGGTCGCGCACCCATCCGCAGACACCAGCAGCGCCACGGCGTCGAACAACACCGACGGCGAGCCCTCCAACTGTCCGTCTATCTCCATCAGCTTGCCGTCCGACAGCGTGACGCCGCCGATTTTCGCGCCGATCATTTTCGCCGTCGCACCCGCTTTCTCGACGGCCGCCTTGAGGGTCTTCACCGCTTTCGCATCCGCGCCGTCGGTCACCAGGCAACCGATCACGCGGCCCTCCAAGCTCGGCTCGTATTTCCCGATCAGGCGCAGACCTTTGGACGGCTTCATATCCTCGGTTTCATGCGCGGCAGATGACGCTACGGGCAGATTTTTCAAACCCAATCCCTCGGCCACACGCGAAGCCAAGTCCTCGTCGATGTTGCGCACGTTCGCGACGACACGCTCGCGCACATGCGGCAACGTCACTTTGGACAACTCGAACACCAGCGCCGCAATCAGATGCTGCTGCTCTGTGTCCGACTGCGATTGATAGAACAACCGCGCATGCGAATAGTGATCGGCGAACGTCTCTGACCGCAGCCTCACTTTCAACCCTTCGACCGGGCTCTCCGACGTGCGGAAGGCGCGCTGCGGCACGGCGCGTGGCCCTGGCATTTCCGCTGCCTGTGCGAGGCTGTTGGGTTCGTAGTTCGCACGGCCCTTCGGCACCTGCATCTGCATATGCCCGTCCCGTTGGAAGTTGTGAAACGGGCAGCCCTTGGGCTGATTGACCGGAATCTGGAAAAAATTCGTCGAACCCAATCGGCTCAACTGCGTGTCGAGATAGGAAAATAACCTGCCCTGCAGCAGCGGATCATCGGAAAAATCGATTCCGGGCGGCACGTTCGTCGGCAAAAACGCCACTTGCTCCGTTTCGGCAAAGAAATTATCCGGGTTTCGGTTCAGCACGAGGCGGCCGACGATCTCGATCGGAACCATCTCTTCCGGCACCACCTTCGTTGCGTCCAGAATATCGAATGGCAACGCGTCGGCCTGCTCCTGTGTAATCAACTGCACGCCGAAATCCCACTCCGGGAACATGCCGGCGTCGATATGTTCGAACAGATCGCGGCGATGATAATCCGGGTCGGCGCCAGCGATTTTTACCGTCTCGTCCCACACCGTCGATTGCAGACCGAGCTTCGGTTTCCAATGAAACTTCACGAACGTGAAGTGGTCATTGTCATCCACCAGCTTGAACGTATTGACGCCAAACCCTTCCATCATTCGCAGCGATCGCGGCAGCGTCCGATCCGACATCGCCCACATGATCATGTGCGATGATTCCGGCATCAGGCCGATAAAGTCCCAGAACGTGTCGTGCGCCGAGGCTGCCTGCGGATAACCGCGATCCGCTTCCATCTTCACTGAATGAATAAGGTCGGGAAACTTGATCGCGTCTTGAATAAAAAATACTGGGATATTGTTACCGACCAGATCCCAATTCCCATCCTTGGTATAAAATTTGACCGCGAAGCCGCGCACGTCACGCGGCGTGTCCACCGAGCCCGCACCACCCGCAACTGTCGAAAACCGGACGAAAACCTCAGTTTTTTCGCCGACCTCGGTCAATATTTTCGCGCGAGAGTATTTCGCCAGCGATTTCGTCAATTCGAATGTGCCATGCGCGCCGGACCCACGCGCGTGCACCACGCGCTCTGGAATACGCTCGTGATCGAAGTGGTTGATTTTCTCGCGCAACACGAGATCTTCGAGCAGAGCAGGACCCCGGCGACCCGCTTTGAGCGAGTTCTGATTATCGCCGATCGGCATGCCGTGGTTGGTCGTGAGCGGTTCGCGCGGATCGCCCGTTTGATGCAACTCGCCGCCTTGCCCCTTGAAATCCGCAGCGGCTTTACCCGCGCTCGCGCCACCATTTTTACCCGAAGCCTTGCGAGCCATGAAAGCCACCTATGAGAATAAGTAGTCACACCAGCGACTGCTGGCAGTTTCTGCTAATGAGAGGGACGCGGAGGCTCCCGGCTATCCATGAAACCCGTTGAGCGGCTTCCCGCCGACGCCGTTGGCCGCATGTGCCACCTGCCCGTCACCGGCGCTGATCGCCCCATCTGCGGCAGGGGCTGGAGAATCGACGGCCACTCCGTTCTGCTTGCCCATCGGCCGGATGGTCGACAGCGTCGTACGACCCAAGCTGATATTTTTCGCCGCCCGGATTTCAGGGTTTTGGAACGTCCAGCACTCGCCGGAGGCATCTAGAAACACCGTCCACATCAGATGGCTTTCAGGGCCGTAGTCGATCATGAAATGCGCAAGTCCCGCTCCCTTTGGCGTTTCCATGGGAAGGGGCGGATTCAACTGAATGACTGTCATTAGGACACCGGTTGCGTGGCAGGTGACCTCGAAACGCTGGCCCTCGCGCCCGGTTCCACCCTTTGCCCGACGATGCACCACGCGGCTCTGTCTCAACCCAGTCCGGCCTATGTGAGCCTTGGCACGTCCAGCCGGTGGACGATGCCCTCGGTCGCTGCGCTTAGCGCCGGATACCGCGCCAGCACCAGCGGATCGTGACCAGGAATGACGCGCCGCGCGTCACCGTCAGCTAGCCTTTTCAATGTGCCGTAGCCGCGCAACATGTCCTCCATATCCACGACCAGGATGAAGGGCTTCCCCAGTTCGAACGTCTCGTAATAATGGGCCGCATCAGACGCCAGCACCACCGGTCCGCTTGTCGTCATCACGCGGAGCGCCTGCAGCCCACGGCTATGCCCGCCGATCTTGTGCACCGTGATGCCATCAGCAACTTCCGCGTCCCCGTCGTAGAACACCACGCGTCCCGAATACACGTTGCGCACCATGTCGCAGACGTGCTCGGCGGTGAACGGATAGCGGAGATACGGTTGACACATGCACGGCCCCGTCGCGAACGCCATCTCAGCCGCCTGCAGATGAAACCGCGCGCGCGGGAAAGCGCCAAGCGTGCCTGCATGGTCGTAGTGCAGATGCGTTATCACCACGTCTTCGACGCTGGCGGCGTCGATGTCCAGCAACCCCAACGCCTCGGCCGGCGACCGCAGAATAGTCCGGCCGCGCTTGTCGGCTTCCGCTTGATCGAACCCCGTGTCCACGACGATCGTCCGTTGAGCGTTCCGCACCACCCAGATAAAATAATCCATCGGATGCGGACTGAGATGATCGTCCGCCATGATGAAACTTTCCGCGCGCGTGCGTTCGGTGCGCTCGGCGTATTTCACGGCGAGAATTTCGTAGGTTTCCGGCATTTGGGTTTCCTGGCCGCAGCGTCACGAGCCAAACATTGGCCCCGAACACATGGAATTGTCGAGCGGCAGCGGTTATGTAGGCGTACTTGGCACGCGCCAGCCGTGAAACAGTAAGGATGATGCCCCGTGAATGTTTCGTTCTTACAGGAACTTCTGAGCACGATCGCCGAGCAGGGCCGCCAGTTGATGCCGGCAGCTCTCGTCGGCAATGGCAAGCGCATCGATATCAACGAGTTGGCCAACGCCTTGTTGTCTGGCCAGGGTGAAGCGTCCGGCGTCGTGCTGGCGCGCGAGATCCTTGCCAAATACCGGCGCCTGGCCATCGAGGAGCGCCGCGAGTTCGTCCGCTACCTCGCCCACACGATGCAGCCCGATCCCGAAACGATCGCCCGCGCGGCAACCAGTTACATCGCTTCCCCCAGCGAGGAATCTTTGGGCGCATTGCAGCGCGCAGTCGAAAGTCCGCTGCAGGAGTTCTTCCGTCGCCTCAATCTCGCGCCCGGCGGCACTCGCGAAATCGTCGAGTTGCGTCGCGACGTTCTGCGGCAGGTCAAGGCCGATCCCCTGTTCGCCCGCGTCGATCAGGATCTCCAGCACCTGCTCACGTCGTGGTTCAACCGCGGCTTCCTCGTACTGCGCCGCATCGACTGGCAGACACCGGCCGCCATCCTCGAAAAAATCATTGCCTATGAAGCCGTGCATCAGATCCAGGGCTGGGACGATCTGCGCCGCAGGCTTGATCCGACGGATCGTCGTCTGTTCGCTTTCTTCCATCCCTCCATGGTCGACGAGCCTTTGATCTTCGTCGAGGTCGCGTTGATGGGCGAAACCGCAGGTTCCATCCAGACCGTGCTGACCGAGCGCACCAAAGCCGGCGACACGCCGCATGCACCCACGACTGCGATTTTCTATTCGATCTCAAACTGTCAGGAAGGTCTGCGCGGCATAAGCTTCGGCAACTTCCTCATCAAGCAGGTGGTCGAGGAATTGGCCCGCGAGTTGCCCAGTCTCAAGACGTTCGTGACGCTGTCGCCCGTGCCGCAATTCGCCCGCTGGCTCGATCGCGTTCTCGCCGACGATCAGGACCACGTTTTGTCCTCCGCCGACCGCACGGCGCTGGCGTTGCTGCGTGATCCCCGCTGGACTGAAGCCGCCCCCGAAAGCGCTGCACTCAAGGCGGCGTTGATGTCGGCGGCAGCGCACTATCTGGTGCGGGCCAAGTCAGCCGACGATCGGCCGATCGATCCGGTCGCGCGGTTTCACCTCGGCAACGGCGCGCGCCTCGAGCGGGTGAACTGGCTCGGCGACGTGTCTGAAAAAGGCCTGCGCGAGGCGCACGGATTGATGGTCAACTACGCCTACGATCTCGCCGCCATCGAATCGAACCACGAAGCGTTCGAAAACGAGGGTACCGTCGCCATTTCCAAAGCCGTCCGCGCACTCTTGAAAAACCCCGACAAAATCAAATCGAAAACCGACAAGGCCAAGACCGAAAAAGTCAAACCAGAAACCTTGAAACAGCTTGCCCTGCCCAGCCGATGAGGCCTTCAACTGTCGTTCATCGCGGCTCGCGTAACGCTGTCGGCGAAACGTATGAGGACCGATGATGCGTGCTCGAATTCTAAACCGCCTTAAAGCCGATCCAGCACTGCACTCGCTTCGCCGGTCGCTCGAAGTTTACTACGGCGATGCCGCGCGAGACGCTGCCATGGACAAGCTCTACATGCAGTTCGTGAAACCGGGCGCCTTGGCCTTCGATATCGGCAGCCACGTCGGCGACCGCATCGGCTCGTTTCTCCGGTGCGGCGCGCGCGTCGTCGCCCTCGAGCCACAACCGTTGTGCGCCCGCATCATTCAGACGCTCTACGCCGCTGATGACGGCGTAACGTTGGTTGAAAGCGCCTGCGGACCGAAAGCCGGAACGCTCACGCTGCACATCAACTCAGCCAACCCCACCGTCACCACGGCCTCGACCGATTTCGTGAAGGCCGCTGATGGCGCAGGCGGCTGGGAAGGTCAGACCTGGGATCACGCGATCGAAGTCCCGGTCACTACGCTCGACACGCTGATCTCCGCTTACGGCCGGCCCGACTTCGTCAAAATCGATGTCGAAGGGTTCGAGGCCGATGTGCTCGCTGGCCTATCGAATCCGCTGCCCGCGCTGTCCTTCGAATTCACCACCATCCAGCGCGACGTTGCGCACGCCTGCCTCGATCGCCTGAGCCAGCTTGGCCCCTACGGTTTCGACGTCGCGCTCGGTGAAAGCCAACAACTCCAACGCGGCACCTGGGTCGATGCAGCGACCATGCGCCAAACCATCGACGCTCTCCCCCACAGCGCCAACTCCGGAGACGTCTATGCCGTGCTGCGCGGGTGACAACCTTGGGAGCGATTCCCCTCTCCCTCGTGGGGAGGGGTTACAGGTGGGGGGCTGGCACTACGGCCTCACTTGGCGAGAAGTCCCCCCCACTCTAGCCCTCCCCAACCAGGGGGGAGGGGATTCGAGCCAAGCCCTCCGGCTCACTGTGCACACCTCCGCAGCGCCAATTCCGCAGACGCCTATGCTGTGCTGCACGCCTAGGCCCAACCGCCAGCCTGATTCCCTCCCCCCTTGTGGGGGAGGGCTAGGGTGGGGGGGCTGTCTCGGCTTGCGAAATCTCGGTTTCAGCCCCCCAACCCTTACCTCTCCCCACCAGAAAAAGGGGAATCCGAGCGATAGACGCGGCACACCTTGGACAAGCTTGAGCCGCGCCAATAGCGTCCTCGCCGCCATGGCGTTCGCCTACGTCGCCTGCCTCGCGCCGGCCGACGCGGCCACCCTCGACGGCCTCGCAGTTGATGTCGTCAACCAATCCGAACCCGTGCTCTGCGCCGAGAAAGACAACGTCACCCTCGCGCTTAAATCCCCGGCCGTGAAAAACTTCCGCATCGAAGCGGCCCACCCCGCCTACATCGGCGCACTGCAACGCGACAGCTTCGAAGCCGACTGGACCGCCTGCGATCTCAAATCCGATCCGTCTTACAAATCAGACGTCGGCGTCACCACGCGCAAAACGCTCTACGAGGAACCCGCGCTCTGGGTCGTCGGCTGGACCTTCCCCACTTATTGGCGCCCGTCGACGGCCACCGTCCGCATCGGCGACCGCGTCGAGAAAGGCCTGCATATGCTGCAGATCTGGATGATTCGCCCTATGGGCGGGGAGGAAGTGCTGATCCTCTACCCGCAGGATGGCTACTGGCGCATTCGCCCCAAAGCACCACAGGGCATGGCCCCCACCGCCTTCGGATCTTCCTTCCTCGTCGGACCCGTCGAAGTCGAAGGCCGGCCCATTGTCAAGATCTCCGACGTCGCCATAGACCCGAAAGCCCAAACACTCACCGTAACGTTCGCGCGCGGCGGCTCGGCCACCGTCAAGCTCGCCAGCGTCGACCACAACAAAACCGTCCTCGACGTCAGCCTCAGCGCGCCGGTTGCCGGCCTGCCATTCGCCATGCTGCGCTCGATGTATGTCACTGAGTTCAACAACGATGTCGCCCGCGTCGCCGTCCGTGAACCCGACGCCGCCGGCTGGCGTGAAGACGGCATCATGACCTTCAAATCAGCGAAAGCCACCGACCTCTGGGCCGGCCGCGCCACAATCTCCCGCCATAACTCCTCCAGCCCCGACATGGTGTTCGGCGGATTCAGGTGAAAGCGAATCTTCAAATATTATTTTTGGTTGTCGGTTGCAGGTGGCACGCATCTTGTGGCTTCAAGCCGGGAATGCCGGACATCATAAATTTGCGTGCTTTCTCTGCAATATCTCTCCCAAGTGCTGATGTGTAGGCAGCCAACTTGGCTTCATCGCCGTCCAGAATACCCTTTGTGGCGGGCTGACCCCGGCGGTGAATTGCTGAGTGCGGATACGGGGACGACGACGTATCGAGGAGTGTTCTTGTGATTGCACGAGCCAAGGCTTCATGGGGCGTGGTGCTGCTGCTCGCGCTCGGCGCGATGACGGTGGCCGCACACGCGGCTTCGCGCGGGGCACTGCAGGCAGCCTGCTTTGCGCCGCAGACTTTGCATGCGCTGCCGAACGAAAACATCCCGCAGAAATTCGACCGGGCGATGGCTGTGCGGGTGCCGCGCTGGACTGCTCCGAGCGAGCCGCCGCTGAATATCGTGCGCGGGGCGATCCGGCGCGTCGATCTGCCCAAGGGCCGCAAGCTGATCGCGCTGACGCTCGACCTGTGTGAGCAGTGGAGCGAAATTGCAGGCTATGACGGGGCGATCGTCGACTATTTGCGTGCCAACAAGGTGAAGGCGACTTTTTTCGGTGGCGGCAAGTGGATGGCGACGCATGCCGAGCGTACGCAGCAGCTGCTCGCCGACGATCTTTTCGAGATGGGAACGCACGGATGGGCGCACCGGAATGTACGAGGTATCAGCGGTCAGGAGCTGACGCGTGAATTGATGACGCCGAGCGCTGCTTATCAGGTGCAACGACAGGCTCTGGCATCCAACCAGTGCGCGACGGGACAGCAGGCGGCGCTGCAGTCGATCCCGAAGCAGCCGAGCCTGTATCGATTTCCATTCGGTGCCTGCAACGCGGAAGCGCTCGATACGCTGGCGGCGAACGGCCTGCTTGCGATCCAGTGGGATGTTTCGACGGGCGACCCCGCACCCAAGCAGTCGGCGCATGCGATCGCGGACGAAATGATCCGGCATACGCGTCCGGGATCGATCATCATCGCGCATGCCAACGGACGCGGATTTCACACGGCCGATGCACTCCCTATCGCCATCCCGGCATTGCGCGCGAAGGGGTACGAATTCGTGACCGTTACCGAACTGCTGGCGGCGGGGACGCCGGTGGTGGTCGACACATGCTACGACGACAAGCCGGGCGATACCGACAAGTACGACAAGTTGTTTGCGCCAAGGATGGTGTTGCCGAGCGCTGCGCCGGTGGCGAACCCGACCCCCGCACCAACCCTGGCGCCCGCTTTACCGTCGCATCGTTGAGGCGGCAGAAACGTCGTGGGACCGGCCTCCGCCGGGATGAAAAACGATAATGTGATTCAAGCGCAAAGTTGACGTTTCGCTCGCGGCATCAGTCCCATTTCGGTGCGCCGGCGGGTTCGACAATGCGGCTGTTGGGCTTGGCGAGAGCGGAGATCTGCGCCATTTCCGCGTCGGTCAAGGTGAAATCGAAAACCTGGAAATTTTCGCGGATACGCGCGGGAGTGCCGGACTTTGGTATGGCGACGACGCCGGGTTGTTGGAGGTGCCACCGCAGCACGATTTGAGCTGGGCTTTTGCCGTGTGCCTTGGCGATCGATGCAATGACGGGCTCGGTCAGCACGCCGCCGGTATCGCCCCGCCCAAGTGGACAGTAGGCTGCGATGATCATGTCGGCGGCGCGAGTAGCGGCGATGATTTTGTCCTGGCGCAGATGGGGATGATATTCGACCTGGTTGCAGACGAGCGGCTCGGTTGCTGCAGCGAGCGCCTCAGCCAGTAACGTCGTGGGGTGGTTGGAGATGCCGATGTGGGTCGCGAGACCACGGCGTTTTGCGTCGCAGAGCGCCTTGACCGATGCCGCTACGGGGATCGACGCTTTCGGCCAATGGATCAACAACAGGTCGACTTGGGACAGGCCGAGCGCACGCAAGCTTTTCTCAGCGGAGCGCTGCAGATCGCCGTCGGCAATGTCGTCACGCCAGATTTTGGTGGTGACGAAGATCTGATCGCGCGGCACGCCGGCTGCACGAAGGCCACGGCCGACGTCGGCCTCGTTGCCGTACATCGCAGCGGTGTCGATATGACGATAGCCTGCCTCCAGGGCGGTTTTGACGGCGGTTTCGCAGACGGCATCTTTCAGTGGCCAGGTGCCAAGCCCGAGCGCGGGAATGCGGGCGCCATGGGCTTCGAGGATGGGACAGTCGGATGCGGCAGCAGGCATGTGCAGGAAGTCTCCAAAATCTGTGGAGCCGCAGCCTCGAACAGAAGGGCCGTGTTGTCTAGAGTTGTCTAGGCGGGTCGTCAGCGGTTGCGGGCAGCCAGTTGCTTGCGCTGACCTTTTGTGGCTGGCACGCGGGCGAACGCCAATGCCTGCCAGCGCCGGCAGGAGGGGAGTTCGAGATTGCAGCGAACCGCAACGCGCGGCGGCTTCGGCTTGGCACCGGATGCTCCGGCGGCGGGGCTGTCGGCCACGACAATGCCGGCCGTCGTGTTCGGCTTTATTGCCAGATCGCGGGCGGCACGGGCAATCAAGCCGTCCACCGATAGGCCATACATGAACGGATTGGCGCTCGCGACGGCCGGCCCAAGCAACGCCGTCACCCGCATCTGAGGTGGTGCCTGCAGCACGCGCACCGCACCGTTCGGCCCAAGGAGAAAGGCGAGCCGCAATCGTGGGAACGTGGCCTCCAGTCCATTGGCTCTGAGAATGGCGGCGTTGTCGTTGGTGTAGGCTTCCGCGCCCCGACGCGCTGAGGCGAGATCGGCGCGCATGGCGAGGATTTGCGTCACGTTCAAGGCTGCAGTTTCTGACGGGAAAATTCGCCGCGCCAAGTCGAGCCACGTACGCTCGATGAACTGAAAAGGGCCGACCGCCGTCGACCGGGGATTGCGTGCGTCGCTTCGGCCGCCGGATTCGGCCATCATCAAGCGGTCAAGAAACGAGTTCATGTCCATTTCGGCATCGGCTGGTGCGGTCGGTGCCGGAGGGGATGGGGAAGGCGCTGTGGTGTTAGAGGGTGCTGCCGGGATCACTTGCCCGACGAGCGCACGGGTAGGAGCCTGTTCGGCGACGGCAGGCGAGGCCGCCTTGGCAAGCTGCCCGACGAGTTGGCTAGAAACCAACCCTATCACGACGGCCGACCATACCCTCGCCATTGCAAGGGGGCGGGGGACGGGAGGGCGCGGCACGACGAAGCCTTCAGTCGGAAAACTCATGCACTCCTGCCGCCCGTTAGACCAATTCAACCAATTGATGTCTAACTGCAAACAGTAAATTACTCAATGCGTTCCCGATATGGCGTACGACGTGCGCCGCGGCCTTATTGGCCTTGCGGGGCGCGCGGCACGGGTGCCTGCCCGGACCCTGGGGTCTGCAGCTTGTCGAGAACGCCACCGCGAGCGGGTGCGGCCGGTGCAGTGTCGACTGGCGCGCCAGGAGCTGCCGGTGCAGTCGTGGCGGCGGGGGTATCGAACACAGACCGTTCCTGCCCCATGTGGTTGGCCAGCAGAGCGAGCGCGATTGATGTCGCAAAGAAACCGCCGGCGAGGTAGGCGGTCAGCCGCGTCAAGGCATTGGCAGCGCCACGCCCTGACATGAACCCACCGCCACCGCCAATCCCGAGCGCCCCGCCTTCAGAGCGTTGCACCAGCACGACTACGACCAGAGATGCGGCAATCATCATGTGAATGACGAGGAGGACGGTTTGCATGACGGCAGGCTTTCTTGACTGGAGCTGCGCCCCACGGATCACGATTGGGCGGGTCATACACCAGAGGCCGGGGGGACGCCAGAGACGACGCGATGCTTCAGTCAGGCGCCGCAGCGCTGGATTGCGCGCTGATAAGCCGGACGGCCCTCGATACGATCCACGAAAGTGGTCAAGCGCGGGTAGGCCTCACGACCGGCGAAACGGATTGCCGTCTGAATGACGAACGACAGGTTCATGTCCGCACCGGTCAGGCCGTTGCCGATGAAATAATCGCGGCCGGCAAGTTCGCTTTCGAGCCAGCCGAAGTGGGTGGCCAGTTCGCTGGCGATGCGGGGGTGGAGCGGTTTGCCCGCATCGCCGAGGCGGCCGACATACAGGCGCAGCATCAAAGGCAGCATGGCTGAGCCCTCCGCGTAGTGCAGCATCTGCAGGTAGCGTTCGTAGTCGCGCGAGGAACTGGCAGGCGCAAAGCGCCCGTGACCGTAAGTGCGGACGAGATAATCGATGATGGCGCCAGACTCGATCAACGTAACGGCGCCGTCACGAAGAATGGGTGCCTTGCCGAGCGGATGAATGGATTTCAGTTCGGGCGGCGCGAGGTTGGTGGTTTTGTCGCGCTGGTAGGTAACGACCTCGTAGGGTTCGCCCAATTCTTCCAGCGCCCAGGTAATCCGCCGCGACCGCGACGCCTGAAGATGATGCACTTCGATCATCGTACCCTCGAACTCGGTCCAAGCCGTCCGCCTTGGCCGGCAAAAGTCAACTGGAATGCGGCGATTTCAGCGATCACTTCAAAGTGGCAAATTTGACGGGCGAAGATCCTGGATATTTTCACGTCAAGAGACGCGACAAATTCCGGGATGACAGTGGGAGTGTGCGAACGTCAAACTGAACGCAGAAAGCCAGCGTCAGCCTTTCAGCACTTTCGCTAACGTGGTTCCGAGGCTGGCGGGGCTGTCGGCAATGGCGATACCGGCCGAGCGCATGGCTTCGAACTTGTCTTCGGCCTTGCCTTTGCCGCCGGAAATGATGGCGCCGGCATGCCCCATGCGACGGCCGGGAGGTGCGGTCGAACCGGCGATGAAGCCGGCCATGGGCTTGGAGCGGCCCTTGGCGCGTTCGCGCTTGATGAAGGCCGCCGCATCTTCTTCGGCTGAGCCGCCGATTTCGCCGATCATGATGATCGAATGGGTGTCGGGGTCGGCGAGGAACATCTCGAGGATGTCGATGAACTCGGTGCCCTTGACGGGATCGCCGCCGATGCCGACAGCGGTCGACTGGCCGAGGCCGGCGTCGGTGGTCTGCTTGACCGCTTCATAGGTGAGCGTGCCGGAGCGCGACACGATGCCGACGTTGCCCTGCTTGAAGATATTGCCGGGCATGATGCCGATCTTGCACTGGTTGGGCGTGAGCACGCCCGGGCAGTTGGGGCCGATCAGCCGCGACCATGAGCCCTGCAGCGCTCGCTTCACGCGCACCATGTCCATCACCGGGATGCCCTCGGTGATGCAGATGATGAGCGGGATTTCCGCGTCGATGGCTTCCAGGATGGCGTCGGCTGCGAAGGGAGGGGGTACGTAGATCGAGGTGGCATTGGCGCCTGTCTTGGCTTTCGCTTCCATGACAGAGTTGAACAACGGCACGTCGGCCAAGTCAGCGGCTGGATGTTTGGAGCCGCCTTTACCCGGCGTGACACCGCCAACAACCTGAGTTCCATAGGCTTTCGCCTGCTGCGTATGGAATGTGCCCTGACTGCCGGTGATACCCTGGCAGAGAACCTTCGTGCTGCGGTCGACGAGAATGGCCATGTGCGTGCTTCAAGCTCCAAGATACCGGGTCGCCCGGATGCGCGCTTGTGCGGCAGAAATGCCTGGGGATCAAGAGGGCAGAAGGTCGGAGATGGCGGTCCGCCCCAAGAGCGCAGCTTGACCGGCGACGGCGGTCATTTACCCTTCGCCGCTGACAAAGAGAGGTCGACAGATGACGTTGCCGATGACTTGGGACGAGTGGGCTGGGCACGACGGCGTGGGGTTGGCGATGCGTGTGAAGGCAGGCGAGGTCACGCCGCGCGAACTCGCGGAGCAGGCGGCGCAGGCCATTGCGAAGGTCAATCCGGTGCTGTCGGGCGTGGTCGAGGTGTTCGACGATGCGGTGACCGATCCGGCGACAGGCGGCACCAATCTCGACGGGCCGTTCGCCGGGTTGCCGCTGCTGATGAAGGATCTGGGTCCGACGATGAAGGGCCGGCTGCAGGAGATGGGATCGCTGGCCACGCGCGGAAATCGCGCGACGGCCGACACGTTTTTGACGTCGCAGATGCGGCGGGCGGGATTGAACCTGATCGGGCGCACCACGACGCCGGAGTTCGGCGTGTGCAGTTCGGCTGAGAATCCGGCTGTGTACGTGACGCGGAACCCGTGGAACACGGACTACACGACCTGCGGCTCGTCGGCGGGCAGTGCGGCAATGGTTGCAGCGGGCGTGGTGCCGATCGCGCACGCGACCGACGGTGGCGGGTCCATCCGCATCCCTGCAGGCGTCAACGGGAACATCGGGCTGAAGGTGTCGCGGGGGGTGTTTTCGATTGCGCCGCACATGTCGGATTTGACGGGATTGGTGTCGATCCAGGGGTGCCAATCGCGATCGGTGCGCGACACGGCGGCGTTCGTGGATGCGTGCCGCGGTGGTGCGCCGGGCGAATTCATGCCGTTCTGGACGCCGGCGGAACCCTATGGCGACCTGATCAAGCGCGATCCCGGAACGCTGCGCATCGCGCTGTCGCACGAGTGGGGCGATTACCGGGCAACGCCGCACATTGCGAGCGAACTGGCAAGTGTGGGAGCGTTTCTGGAAGGCCTCGGGCATCACGTCGACTGGGCGCTGCCGGCAGTCGATTATCGCGCGGCGTTCGCGGCGCAGACGACATGCTACATCAGCAATTTTTCGCAAGTGATCTCGAACCTGCTGGTTCCGCGTGGATTGGCAGAACCGCCCACCGACCTGTTCGAGCCGATGAACATCCGCATCTGGGAGGCTGGGCGACATACGACGTTTGCTGAGCGCGCTGCCATGCAAGCCGTGTTCAACACGACATCGCGCGGGTTCGGTCAGTTCTTCCAAGACTGGGACATCATTCTGACGCCGATCACGGCGTTACCGACACCCAAGATCGGCACCACCGAGTACCTGACGATTTCAGACAATCCCTCGGTGCTCGACTGGTTCGGCAATCTGTGGCGCAACTTCGCCTACACGCCGCTGGCCAACCTGTGCGGTATCCCCGCGATTTCGCTGCCGTTGGCGACGCATGAGAACGGCCTGCCACTTGGTATTCAGGCGCAGGCGCGGCAAGCCAACGATGGGTTGTTGCTGCAGTTGGCCGCGCAGATCGAGCGCGCGATAGGCGGCAAGTGGAACCGCGGGCAGCGGCCGGGCGTGCATGTGTCGGGCGGGTGATGGGACGCGCATGATCAGAAAAAATGGCTTGCTTGGGTGGCCGCCTGCGCGGCCATGACGAAGCACACCAGAAGCAACCTCGCAGGTCGGCGACGCTCGCCACACAGGAAAGTTTTACTTAAACCCGCCGAACACCATGTCGGGGCTGGAGGATGAATGTTTCGTCGCTGGCGAGTCCGAGAAGCAATTGGCGCACTGCGAGCTCGGAGATATGTGGCGGCGTCGACGCTTGGAGGTCTTTGGTACGCTACACTTCAAGGGGCCGGGTAGGATTGGCCACGGTGACGCACAATTGCGGCGGTGATGCCACATCCGGGCCGCTAAGCGCTTCTATGCAGCGGAAAAGTCGTCGCGGTACTTGGCGAACGCTGATCATATGACGCAGCTGACTTGACCGCCTCCGCACCGGTATTGAGTGCGGGACCAAAGACAGTCCGGGACTTGCGATAATGATCAAGGCTGCCATCGCCGCCGAAATGGCTGAAAGTTTTCGCGTGCTGCCGGGACGTGCCGATGCCGGCATCATTCTGCTGTGCGACCACGCCAGCAACGCCCTGCCGAAGCGTTACGGCACCCTTGGCTTGTCGCCCGATCAACTTGAGCGCCACATCGCCTACGACATTGGTGCTGCCGCCATTACCGAGCGTCTCGCCGCCCGGCTCGGCGCTCCCGCCGTTCTCTCACGCCACTCGCGCCTGCTGATCGACATCAATCGGGGCGAAGACGATCCGACGCTTTTGATGCGTCTGTCAGATGGTGCCGTCATTCCCGGCAATCACAACTTGAGCGCTGCCGAACGCAACGCGCGTGTCGAACGCTATTGGCGCCCCTACCACACGGCAGTCGGCCGGGTCGTCGCCGCCTGCCGCGCCAGCGGCCCGCCACCACTCATTTTTTCGGTGCATTCGATGACCCACGTGTGGAAGGGCGTGCCGCGCCCCTGGCACGTGTCGATCCTGTGGAACGAGGATCGGCGTTTGGCTGGCCCGGTACTGGAGGCGTTCGCCGCCAATCCCGCGCGCGTTGTAGGCGACAATGTGCCCTATCATGGTGGCCTGGAAGGCGATACGATCTGGCAGCATGCCCGGCC
>JANLYD010000431.1:0-5682 GCA_031365465.1 Hyphomicrobiaceae bacterium | reverse complement strand
CCACAGACGATGCGGCAGCACCGGCACGTGCCGGACGGTAACGCCGGTGGCGTGTCGGATGGCTGCCAAGATCGCCGGGGCGGTGGCGATCAGAGCGGGTTCGCCGACACCCTTGGCGCCGTATGGGCCTTCCGGATCGGCATCTTCGATGATGTGGATTGTGACTGGCGGCATGTCACCTGCCGTCGGGATCAAATAATCGTGCAGGTTCTCGGTACGGCCGGGAATGAACTCTTCCATCAGCGCGAGACCGAGCCCCTGCGCGATGCCGCCGTGGATCTGACCTTCGACCAGGGTGGGATTGATGGCGCGGCCGACATCGTGTGCCGCATGGATGTGCAACACTTTGGTCGTCGCGAGCGCGAGGTCGACTTCCACTTCGGCGATCTGCGCGGCAAAGCCGTAAGTGGCGTACGGGCTGCCTTGGCCGTCGGCGTCGAGTGTCGTCGTCGGTGGATCATAGGTGCCGAATCCTTCGAGGCCTTCAGGCAAATCCGCGAGTGCGATACGTCTACTGTCGCGGCCGATGACCAGGGTGCAGCCGTCGCGCACGATGGCCGCATCGTCGCCGGCATTCGCGAGCCGCAAGATTTTTGCGCGCAGATCGAGTGCCGCCAAGCGCGCCGCATTGCCCGACACGAACGTCTGCCGCGATGCCGACGTTTTACCCGCGTCGAGCGTAACGCCGGTGTCCCCGACGGCGGCGTCGAGCACAACCGGGAGGCCGGCGATAGCGAGTGCATCGGTGGCGATCTGTGCCAGCACCGTCGACACGCCCTGTCCGATGTCGACTGCGCCGCTCCACAAAACTGCGTGACCTCCGGGAGCCAACGTGATGCGCATCGCGCTGGGGTTCGACAGCGACGTGTTCCCGCATCCATACCACATGCAGGCAATGCCGACGCCGCGCCGCGATCGCCCGTGCTCGGCGTTGTGGGCGATAGCGTCCGCGTTCGCCTTGTCCCATGCGGGCTTCAGCGCATCGAGGCAGTCGGGAAGTCCGGCCGAGTAATGCAACACTTGACCCGACGGCGTGGCGTTGCCGCGCCCGATCGCGTTGATGCGGCGGATATGCCAGCGGTCGATCGAGAGCCGCTCTGCCAGGTCGTCCATCAGCGTTTCGTTGGCGATGGCTGCTTGCGGCACACCAAAACCGCGAAAGGCGCCGGACGGGGTTTGGTTGGTGTAGATTGCCCGCGTGAGATTGAGCACGTTCGCCACCTTGTAGGGGCCGGTGGCATGGATGGGCACGCGATTGGCGACGGTCGGCCCCCACGAGGCGTAGGCGCCGGTGTCGAAATCACCCTGCATCGCGTAGGCGAGGAGATGGCCGTTGGCATCGGCTGCAGCCTTCGCCGAGATGCGCGAGGGGTGACGCTTGGTCGTCGACGCCATGCTCTCGGTGCGGCTGTAAACGATGCGCACGGGCCGGCCCAGTTTGCGTGCGGCGACGGCGAGCAGCGGTTGGACGGCCACATCCAGCTTGCCGCCGAAGCCGCCGCCGCAAGCCGTCGGCACGATGCGAACTTTGTCCACCGACACACCGAGCACGCGCGCGACCTCGTCGCGGTCCATGTAAGGCGCCTGCGTCGACGCATGGATGCTCATGGTGCCCGGCCCGTCTGCGTCGGGAATGGCAAAGCCTGCCTCCGGCTCGATGTAGGCATGTTCGACGAAGCCGGTCACGAAGTCGCCTGCAGCGACGGCGGCAGCACCCGCGTAGGCGGCTTCGACGTCGCCACGAGCGAGACGCCCGCGTGTCAGCACGTTGTCGGGGCGTGATGCGTGGATCGCCGGGGCGGCGTGCGCGAGAGCGGCCTCGGTGCCGATCAGCGCCGCAAGCGGCATCCAAACTATGGGGACATCCGCGTCGGCAATCGAGGCGAGCGCGGCACGGGTGCCCACGAGAGCTCCAACGGCTTCGCCGCGATAGCGAACGTGGCGTTCGGCAAACACCGGTTGATCTTTGGTATCGGGAAAGATGCCGAACGAGTTCTCGCCCGGCACGTCGGCTGCGGTGATCACAGCGGCCAAACCCGGTATGCGCTCTGTAAGTGCTGCGATGTCGCCGATGACGAACGACGCGTGCGCGTGCGGCGAACGAATGACCCGCATCCACAACGCATCGGCAGGCGCAGCGTCCGCGCCGAAAATGTCCGTACCCGCCACTTTCGCCCAGCCGTCCACGCGCGGCATGCGCGTTCCAACGAGTGGTTCGCGGTCGCGGTATTGGGTGAGGAGGCCGCCCCCCCACCCTAGCCCTCCCCCACGAGGGGGGAGGAGCTTTTCATTGCTATTTTGACCGATGGTGTCGGTCGCGACGGCATTCAAGGTGCGAGCCGATATTGCGCCGCGACCACGCAAGGATTCCCCTCCCCCTTGTGGGGAGGGGCTAGGGGTGGGGGGATGGTCGCCGAGGTCCGCACACGCAGCGACTGCGTCGATGATCTTGATATAGCCGGTGCAGCGACATAGCACGCCACCGAGCGCATCTTCGATCTCCGGCCGCGATGGCTTGGCGTTGACTGCGAGCAACGATGTGGCCGCCATCAGCATGCCCGGTGTGCAGATGCCGCATTGCGCAGCGCCATGCTCGAGGAAGGCGTGCCGCAACGCATCGGTAAGATAGCGCGGGCCCGACCCCTCGACGGTTTCGACGCTGTGGTCTTGGCATTGAGCGGCCGGCACGAGGCACGCGCACACTTGCGCGCCGTCCAGCAATACCGTGCAGGCGCCGCAATCGCCAGCGTCGCAGCCGATCTTGGTGCCTGTGAGATGCAGCGCGTCGCGCATCACATCGGCCAGCGTCGCCATCGGTGCGACCGCAAGTTTCCGGCGTTTGCCGTTGACGGTGAGGGAGAGCGCGCAATCGCCGGACTCACGCATTGGCGGCCTCGCTCGTGTTCGCAGCGGCACTATCCGTCAACACGGTGCGCGTGAGTTCGATGGCTGCGTGTCGCCGATAGGCAGCCGAAGCTCGGATGTCGTCGATCGGATCGAGATGCAGAAAGTGTTCGCTTGTCACCACATGCGGATCGATTGCTTTGCCACTCAAAGCCGCTTCGAGCGACGGCAAGCGTTGCGCTGTCGCAGCGCAGGCACCGACAGCAACGCGCGCCGATGTGACGATGCGCCTGCGGTCGCACGCGATCACCGCCGAGACCATGGTGATGGAAATGACGAGATAGCGGCGCGCACCGAATTTGCGAAAGACCCCGACGCCCGATTGCTTTGGAATGCGAATGCCTGTGATCAATTCGCCTGATGCGAGAGCGGTTTTACGATAGCCGGTGAAAAACGCGGCCGCAGGGATGAGCCGTTGCGAGGAACCGGCGATCTCGAACGTCGCATCCAGCGCCAGCAGGCAGGGAATGGAATCGCCGGCCAGCGAAGCGGTGGCGCAGTTGCCAGCGATCGTTCCGCGATTTTGAATTTGTGCGCCGCCGATTTCGCGGGCCGCAGCCTTCAGGCCGTTAAACAGTGGCGGCAGCGGCGCGCGCAGTATATCCGTCCACGTTGCAAGCGCGCCCAGCCACCAGTGGTCGCCGCGATCTTCGATGCCGCGCAAACGCGACAGCGCCGAAATGTCGACGATCGTTTGGTCGTCGACGTGGCCCCAGGCGCGGCGTGCGGTGCGGGCGGGATAGACGTCGGTGCCACCGGCGAGAAGTGTTGCAGCCGGCATGTTCGCCAACAGTGAGAGTGCGTCGTCCAATGTCGCCGGCTGATGATAGGCGCTCATGGCGCACCCTCTGCCTGCCAGTGCGGCCACAGCGCCGAGGCTTCGGCTGCCGTGTAGTAGCCGCGTGCCACGTCGCGGGCGATGTGCTGGGTTGCGCGGCGCTGCGGGTCGCCATATCCGCCGCCCCCCGGCGTCATCACTTCGATGCGATCGCCGGCATGGATGACGATGTCTTGATCCTTTGAAAGATGCTGCGGCACAAGCGTTTCCAAGGCGCCTGACGCCGACTTGCGCTTGATGCGCACGACGTTGACCGCGCCTGCACCGCCGCCTTCGATCCCCGGTGGCCCAGTGCGCCCGTGATCCATCACGAACGACACGCGCGCCTCGCCACGCAGCAGTTCGATTTCATAGTGCACGCCGAAACCACCGCGTTGTGCGCCCGCTCCGCCCGAGCCGTGATGCAGCGCCACATGGCGGAACAACACCGGGAACTTCTGCTCCATGACTTCGACCGGCGCCGTCTTCGAAATCCCGATGGTCGAGCAGCCGTTGCTGAGGCCGTCGTGATCGGCGTTGCCGCCATAGCCGCCGCCCGTGATCTGATACATGACATAGCCGAGCCCGGTCGCCGGATCGACGCCGCCGAGGCAGAGATTGCCGCTGGTGCCGGCAGGGGCGGCCGTCACGCGGTCGGGGATCGCGCGCGCCAATGCCAGGAACACCGCTTCGGCGATGCGCTGTGAAACTTCGGCGGCACAGCCCGAAACCGGACGCGGATAGT
The DNA here is from genome assembly GCA_031365465.1 of Hyphomicrobiaceae bacterium. Lineage (GTDB taxonomy): Bacteria > Pseudomonadota > Alphaproteobacteria > Rhizobiales > Hyphomicrobiaceae > JABFRJ01. The sequence goes on along the minus strand of JANLYD010000431.1, from coordinate 1,216 downwards.
GCGCGTCCAGAAATGTGCCTTCGATGCCGGAGATCGACAACGGTGCAAAAGCGCCGGCGTTGAGCGGCGTGTCGGGAAAGATGTGGCGCACTGCGAGATAGACCGACGACACCGTCGTCGCGCGCACCGAGTTCATCGGCCCGCGACACGGAAGCGACGATCCGGTGAAATCGAAATGCAGGGCATCGCCTCGCTTGGTGACGGCGAGTGCGATGCGGAGTGGCTGGTCGACGATGCCGTCGCTGTCGACAAACGCTTCGCTGGCATAGACGCCATCCGGGATGGTCGCGATATGCGCCCGCATCAGGAGCGCTGCCCGCGCTTCGAGTTCACGCCACGCCACCAACATGACCGGCAGCGAATGCCGCTCGATCAATGCGCTCAACCGGCGCTCACCGACTTTCAGCGCGGCGGCCTGCGCCTTGATATCGCCGATGCGCTGATCGGCGATGCGGATGTTGGATTTTATGATGGCGAGGATCTCGTCGTCGATCACACCGCGCTTGAACAGTTTCACGGGCGGCAGCCGCAAGCCTTCCTGTTCGACTTCGGTTGCGTGTGCGGAAAATCCGCCCGGCACCATGCCGCCGACGTCGGGCCAGTGGCCGGTATTCTGCAGCCAGCAGACATGCTCTCCGCCGTAGTAGAACGGCAGCACGAAACGCACGTCCATCAGATGCGTGCCGCCAAGGTAGGGATCGTTGACGATATATATGTCACCGGGTTCGGGCTTGCCCGCGCGGCCTTCGCCGATCAACCGAATGAGATCGCGGGTCGATTGCTGCATCGTGCCGACGAAGACGGGCAGACCGAGTTCGCCTTGGCTGATCAGCCGCCCGTCGTCGACGGCGTAGATGCCATCGGCGCGGTCGTCGGCTTCTGCGATGACAGGCGAGAAGGCGGCGCGCGAAAAGGCGATGTCCATCTCGTTGCAGACCTGCCGCAAGCCAGCCTCGATGACGGCGAGGCTGAGGGGATCGAGCGATTGACCGTCGAGTGCGTGGTTGAGTGCCTGCATGACCCGTCCGCGAGTGATCGGCTGGGGTGTTCGAGGGCATCGCCTGGGCAACCCGCAGCGCCACCGTCACGCTAACCGCAATCCGCCGGAAGTCCAACTGCTCGTGCGCACACGAACAGGTGCCGTCCCCTCACTCGCGGCCCAGATATCAACGCGAACGCCGCGCAAATCCCCTCCCCCCTCGTGGGGGAGGGTTAG
>JANLYD010000238.1:0-1620 GCA_031365465.1 Hyphomicrobiaceae bacterium | reverse complement strand
CCCGATGGCGATCAAGTGCTGCGTCATGGCTGCCGCCGCGCGGCGGTTCGAGAATCCGACGACATGCCCGATCGGACGTTTGGGCGTCTCCCAGATCTCGATCACGGGAATCCCCGACGACACCAACAGCTGGCGTGCGCGCGCTGAGTGGTCGTCGTAGGTCAGTACGATCGTTTCGGGACGGCGCTGCAGCATCGCCTCGATCAGCGTTTCCGCGGTGTCCTTGCGGTAGTTCGTGTAACCGAGGATCACCTGCAGCCCGGCCGGCCGCAGCACCTCCTGCAGGCCCGAGGCCGTATCGGCGAAGTGCGGATTGTTGAGCGACGGCACAAGCAGGGCGACGATGCCTGAGCGTTGCGATGAGAAGCTTCCCGCCATCCGGTCCGGCACATAGCCAAGCTCGCGCACGACCGCGAGGATGTGGCGGCGCGTTGCCGGCGCGATACGGCCATCGTGCTTCAGCGCGCGCGACACCGTCATCGCCGACACGCCCGCAGCTTTCGCCACATCCGCCATCTTGATGCGTTGCGCGGCTTTCACCGTTGGCATTGTGGTCCCCCTCCCGGGTGATCACGCGCGGCCTCGCAGTATTCCGCGTGACAGACGTCGCGATTGAGTGTTAATCTTATGTTATCGATAACACAAACCGGAACGGCACGCGAGCCGTGAACCGGGGATCTGAGGACGCGCGAGGCACTGCCGCCACAGGGCGACGGGCCGGATCAAACGGAGGACCGACATGACTGCAACCTGGACTCGCCGGAATGCATTAAAGGCTGGCCTTAAGGCTGGAGTGGGCGCCGCCGCGCTCTCCGCCCTGCCGCTGCCGTACTACGCGCGCGCGCAGGGTACGGGCTGGGGCAAGCTCAAGGGCCAGACGATTGTCGTCAACTGGCCGTCGCATCCGCACTATGCGGTCGCCAAGACATTACTGCCGCAATTCACCGAGGCGACCGGCATCAAGGTCGAACTCGACGAGATGCAGTATCTGCGTTTGAAAGACGCGCAAGTGTTGCAGATGTCGAAGCCGCAGGGCGATTACGATGTCGCGGTCTACGTGATCATGTGGAAGACCGAATACGTGCAACGCAAGTTCCTGACCGAACTCGAGCCGATGTTCCAGAACGCGGAACTGGCGATGCCCGGCTACGACCGCGACGACATCATCAAGGGTTACTACGAAGGCCTCGGCCTGGTTGGCGGCCCGCGCGGTTATCTGCCCGGTCCCGGCGCGAAACTCTATGGCATTCCCTACGGCGCCGAATGTTCCGTGCTCGCCTATCGCAAGGACATCTTCGCTAAGCACAACATCGCGGTGCCGAAGACCTACGAAGATATGATCGCCGCGGCGCGACTGATCAAGGACAAAGAGCCCGGCATGGGCGGCCTCGCGCAGCGCGCGCAGGCGGGCCACCAAGTGACGGCCGGCTGGCTCAACCATCTGACGCCGCACAACGGTCTTGTGATCGACGACAAGTATATGCCGATGGTCGATAAGCCCGAGGCGATCAAGACCACGGAAGTCTACAAGGAGCTGATCGATACGGGGCCTGCCGGTGGTGCTGCGTTCGACTTCGGCCAGATGCTGAACGCGTTCCTGCAAGGCCAGGCCGGCATGTA
>JANLYD010000222.1:0-10734 GCA_031365465.1 Hyphomicrobiaceae bacterium | reverse complement strand
GGATGAGCGCGGATTTCATACCGCCGGTCCCACACCGTCGTTTGCCCAGGCTGCAGCACAGCTGTCGGCAAAGGGCTGCGACCGACTTCCCGCATGATCCGCAGCCCGTCTGCCGGCTCGTGTTCCCATACCGTTCCATGCAGCGTGCCAGGTTTCGGAAAGGACCAACCTTGGGCCACTGTTAAGGCCTCGAGCTGGCCTAGCGAGACCGGCCCGGCCATTCCGCTCACGGCGCCGATCACTGCGATCAGCAACCGAAGGCGGATCTCCTCCGGATGCGACAACAACCATAGCCAGTCCAAAGTGACGTAGCCGAACCGGCTGAATGCGGCGTTAGGCCCACGTGCCTGCCACGCGGCGGCCGTCGTTGCATCGAGGGCAGCACTTGCCCTCGCGGCGCGTCGAGCTGATCGGGCAAGCGCGATGGCGTCCAATGCGAAGCCGGCAGCATGCATGGCCGCAAGCGCTTGCCGTACTCGGACGCGCTCGAATTCTGGCTGTCGATTGCTCGGATCTTCAGTCCAGCACACACCACCCGTGCTGAGATATTCAACTAACGCCGGCTTGCGGACGTCCAGCAGGGGCCGCAGCAGAGTTCCGCCGCCTTGAAGTGTTGTTACCGGACGAATGGCTGCAAGCCCATCGACGCCCGAGCCTCGCGCGAGCCGCATCAGCAGCGTTTCGGCTTGATCGTCGGCAGTGTGGGCGGTCGCGATTGCGGGCAGCGCACGCGCGCGAAGGTGATCGGAGAGCATCGAATATCGTGCTTGCCGAGCCGCCGCCTGTACGCCGCCAGCCGGTTTTGTGTCAGTCCAGGTCAGCGTCGTGTGTTCGACGCCGAGCGCGGCACATCCGTTTGCTACGAATGCCGCTTCGGCTGCCGATTCCGTCCGCAGGGCATGATCAACGGTGACGACCGAAAACGTACAGGGTTGCGCGAGGCTGCCAGCTCGCAGACGCAGCCGTCGCCACGCGAGGCACAAATGTAGCAACGCGAGCGAATCGGCACCACCGGATACGGCCAATACAACGTGCTGAAACGGCGCAAAGAGGCGATCGAACGACTCGACGATACTGCTCAGCGAGCCCGTGAGAGTGGGCCCGTCTGGTTTACGCGCAGCCGAGGCGACGACGTTCGGTGTCGGCGCGGTTTTTGACGTGTCCGGGGGCATTGGGAAATTTGGCGCTCAAGTCGGCATAAGATGCGCACGCGGCATCTTTAGCGCCGAGCTTATCGAGAGACATGGCCAGCTTCAACAAGCTGTCGGGAGCCTTGGCACTGCGCGCATAGGTTTGAGACACCTTCAGGAAAGCAGCTGCGGCCGGCTTGAACTGTGCCCGGGCAAAGTACGTCTCGCCCAGCCAGTATTGCGCGTTGCCGGCAAGTGGATCGCTCGGATAGCGCTTCAGAAAATCGTCGAAAGCCTGTTCGGCGGCGCCAAAGTCCTGTTGCAGCAGATAACCGTAGGCCGCCTCGTAGGCTTGCTTAGACGACGCATCGCTTGCACCGGCCGATGGCAGCGAAGGTGCCTGAGATGCGCCCTGTGGAACGACCGCCGATGCGATGTTACCGGAACTGCTGCCATTACTGACCAGTCGGCCGATCGGGTCGGAATTATCGGCCTGTGCGACCGAAACGGACGCTGTCGGAGGCCCTGCAGCTACTATTGCAGGTGACCCGCCGCGTGCGTTGGCTTGCCGCAGCTGCTGGGTCAGTTGATCCACCTGTGTCGCAAGCGCGCGAACCTGCGTTTCCAGAGCAGCTATCCGGCCTGCGTCTGCGGCTCCGCCGCTCGAGTCGCCGGCACCGCCGCGATACACGCCGGAACTTGAGCTGCCACCGCCCTTTGCGAGGCTGTCGAGCGTGCCGACCGCCACCTGCATCTCGACAAGCTGTTCCTCGAGAGTTTCAACGCGCTGGCGCAGTGCGCCGTCATTCGATGTCGTGGGAGCTGTGCCTTCGGCCTTGGCTGCTGCCTTGGGTGCCGTTTTGGGTGCGGCAGGAGCGGTCGCTGCGCCCGCCGGACGGGCCGGCGAATACTGCGGTGTGGTCGAGGTCACCTGCGCGTGAGCGTCGAGCAGGCCTGCGCTCGTCGCCAGCAGAACTGTCGCAGCGCTTGCAAGCCGACGAAACGGCGCGCCGTGCTTCGTGCGGGCGGCAATGGTTGTCGGAAGCGCCATCGGTGCTGTCTCTCCGTTCAGCGTCGGTATCGTTGCTGCCTGATCAATCTCTCGCAACCGGTACGGTTGAAGCAACACCAACCGACGTAACAGAACCGCAGCCTAGCCGCGGTTTTAATGAAGTCGCTGACGACGTGCGTGGCGTGCTTGTCATTGATCAAGCTGCCGTCTAACGGAGATCAGCGTTCTGGTCAGTTGGCGCGTGCGACGCCGCCGCCACGGTTGTTGAGCACAGTTTGAGCTCGACGATTCTGCGACCAGCAAGAAATGTCGTTGCAAACCGCGACCGGGCGCTCTTTGCCGTAGGAGATCGTGCGGACACGGCCGGCGCTGATCCCATTGCGCGCAAGAAATGCGCGTACGGATTCTGCGCGCTTGGAGCCGAGGCCGATGTTGTATTCGCGTGTGCCACGTTCGTCGGCATGGCCTTCGATGGTGATGCTGTATTGTGAATATTGCTGCAGCCAACGGGCTTGATTACTCAATGTCTGCTGGGCTTCCGGCGTCAAATCAGTTTGGTCGGTCGAGAAGTAGACGATGTCGCCGACGTTCTGGCTGAAATCTTTCGCCGAACCTGGCGTGGCCGGACCGCCGCGACCGTTGGCGCCAAGTCCGCCGGACAAAGTGTCTTCGGGCTTCGGTGTGTTCGAGCACGCGGTTACGAGCAACGTTGCGGCCAGAATGGCGACGATGCGAAGTGGACGCATGCCGAATGCCGAAAACTGCATAGTCAAACCCTTTCCCTGGTCAGAACCCAGGTGCTTTTACGTCGAAGCCGCCACGTCGCACGCCTAGGTGATTGGCCCAGGTGATAGGTAGCTAGATGCGCTCGATCAACTCGTGCATTGGCGCAGGTCAACAGGCTGGCTTCGTTCAGACTACGAATGCCCTCTCTTAGAGGAGGCTTCGTACGAAATTGTGGCCAAGCGCCGTTGATTTCACTTCAACATCTAGCTGAGTCTGGGCGGGGAGCGATGTGCGTCAATGGTTTGTCGACAGCTAATTTCGTCGAGTGGCGACTTTATGTCGGGAGTGCGTCCTGAGCGAGAAGGCTCGAACCGCCGCAGGCAACCGAAGCATCAAAGCATTCCTATAAGCACCAAAGGCCGCCTCGATGTGTGAACACCGAGACAGCCCTTGATTGGCCATGACCCACGTCACCGTGAGGCCATTGCCGTGTCGACTTACTTGACCGACGAAACGGTCGCGCCGAGCTTCATCGGGGTGTGCTCGACTTCCTTGCGGCAAGCGCCGAGAGCAACGGCAGCAACGACGGCGGCGAGGATGATTGCGGATTTCATGATATTCTCTCCTTTAGTTTCAAATTAGGTCCCAGCTTGACGCCAGTCCCTGCTCACTTGCGGTTCGTCGAATCTGGCTTCATCGACCAGTTCAACTTTCTCAACGGCCACCCCCAGAGCGGCCGTGCGAACGCGTCTTACGACGCCCCCGCATTTTCATGCTTACGAGACTCACGTCGGCAATCGCACTGTATGGCTATCGGCATGGACCGGCTTGATCAAGCCGAGAGGGGCGCGGTATCGGGTTTTGGCACATCAGAGGTGCCAAAATGCAACGGCGAGTGTTGCATCGGCGACGGGAGCGCCAGCAGCGATAAATACATGCAGAACAATCGGCTGGAGACGTTGGACAAAGGAATTGGAGTGGCGAAAACTATCGCGTTGCGGATTCGATTCGGAAACATTGCTTGTTCGAGGACTTGGCTTGGCTCAAGCGCGCAATGGCGACCATGCCGGATCGGAACCGAATGACGGCGTCGGTACCTGCCGCTCGTTGTAACCGGTCAAATCGACCGAGAACAGTTTCGGTCCACCGGTTGCGCCTTGAGCTTCGCGGAAGAACATCAGCACGCGCCCATTGGGTGCCCAGGTTGGACCTTCATTGTGATAGCCACTCGTGAGAATGCGTTCGTCGGTGCCATCGGGTTTCATGACGCCGATCAGAAACGAGCCGCCAGCCTGTTTGGTAAAGGCGATATAGTCGCCGCGTGGTGACCAGACCGGGGTCGAGTAGCGGCCGTCGCCGCGGCTGAGCCGATTGGCGCCACCGCCGCCGGCGGACATGATGTAGAGTTGCTGGGTGCCTTCGCGGTCGGATTCGAAAACGATCTGGCGGCCATCGGGGCTGTAGCTGGGTGACGTATCGATTCGATCGGTTTGCGTCAGCCGCTTCATCTGTCGCGACCTGAGATCGACTTCGATCAGGCTTACGGCACCCTGTTCGTCGATGCTCATGACCAGTCGTTGGCCATCCGGCGAGAAGCGCGGCGCAAAGGTCTTCCCGGGGAAGTTGCCCACAAGCTCGCGCTGGCCGGTATCCAGGTTCATGACGAAAACGCGGGTCTGCGCGCCGCCATCGGCATATTCGAGGAATGTGATTTCCTGCGCGACTGGGTTGAATCGAGGGGTCAGTACGAGGTCGCGGCCATTTGTCAGCAGCCGGGCATTGTAGCCGTCCTGATCCATGATCGTGAGGCGCTTCAAGCGTTTGTTTTTCGGCCCGGTTTCATCGACAAAGACGATCTGAGTGTCGAAATAGCCCTTTTCCAGGGTCATCTTTTCGTAGACCCGGTCGGCGATGATGTGCCCGAGCCGGCGCCAGGTTTGTGGCGCGGCAGCAAATCCCTGAGCGTCCAGCGGTTTGCCGAGAATGGTGTCGTACAATTTGTAATCGGCAGCCAATCGACCGTCAGCGAGCTTGCGCGTGCGGCCGACGACGAGGGCTTCCGCGCCGATCGCGCGCCAGTCGGCATAGCGAGGCATCTGATTTAGATCAGCGAAACGTTCGATGTGGGCGCTTCGATCGATTGGTTTGAAAAGCCCGGAACGCTCGAGATCTGCGGCAATGATGTTGGCCACGTCGGCTCCGAATTTCGGGTCGTCGCCGATGAATTCGGGAATGGCGATCGGTCGGGGCCGAATGTTGGCCTCGTTGATGGTCGGAATTTCAGTTGGCGCGCGCTGTTGTGCTGTCGCATCGCGGGGCATCAGGAGTGCGGCGGAACCAGCGGCACCAAGTGCCAGCAAGGCGCGACGCGATACTGTGGGCTCGGGGGCGGGGCGGACGGACTTCTGCGACATCAAATATTCCAGTCTCGGGACTTAGTTCGATATGCGGCGCGGCGCGCCTAGCCCACCCATGACGCTCAACCGTGACAAAAATTGGCCGAACGCCTCGGTGACGACGTCTCGAACCGCAAAAAGCGTTTCGGCTATAGAGGATGCAGCACGCGATCAACTATTTGATTTCGCGATCCTCAAAGCATTTGCGCATCTGTTCGCAGCGATAGCCACCGGAGAAATGCATGCTGTCGCCCTTCGCGGGGGAAATGAAGCGGCAGACTTCTTCAAGACCTTCTGTGTTCAACCAGCCGTAACGGCGTCCGCGTTGAACGGCAAAACAATCGGCGGTTTCTTCGTCGGGGCCACGGAATTGATGGCCGCATTCGTGGGCGTGGATCCACATCTTTACCGGCGTGGAGACCTTGTTCATCAGCTTGGGATTGAGAATCAGGAAGCCTGGATAGGCCGCGCCGTAGTCGTCTAGTTGGGCATCGAGAACCGTCGGGCGCTGACCACAATCGGCCCTCAAACCATCCAGCCGCAAGTTGCCTGAAGCGACGATCTGCGCGCCGGCGCCAACGTGGTTGGCATACTCTTCGGGTGTCGGGCCGGCGGTGGCGCGGCCATCGAAGCCGAGACAAATTGCAAGAATGGTGACGCAGCGGCCCAGGTTGAGCGCAACCGTTTTCACCCCGCCAGTCACAGCTCTCATCGTCACGCTTCCAATCTTTCGAGCCATGTCGGTAGGCGGTTCGGCAGCAACGATTGCAGTCATCGCGGGGTGGATGTCAACCGTCGACCGGACGTTAGCCCCCGTCGCGACCATTCAGCGGCACATACCGGTGTTGATTAGCGTCGCTGGTGGGCAAAACCGTGTTCGTATCGCGATCTATCCAGATTCAAAATGGCGTGAGCGTGGCCAGCTTTGCCCTATGCGCGCTGCTTTTGTGGACAATTTAGTCGCCTAGCGAGATGGCAGAATGCGATGCCAAATGTCGGTGCCAGCGGCGGCGCTCTTTTCCGCCATTGCAATGCCGTCGATGATGCGGTCGCCGATCGGCAGCCGATAATGAAGCGGATCCCAAAAATTTTCGTCTGCGATCGTCAGCGGCGATGCAAAACGAAAGTCGACCACGGGTGAGTCTCGCTTGGCAGACATTTCGGCAACGCGGGCCTTGCAGGTGTCGAGGCGGCTGAGTTCGCGTGTGCCGGGACCGGGCAATACAGAGGTGTGCGCGGGCATGAAAGCGAAAATCAACTTCGTCGTCGCCGGAACGCGGCTCCCGAGGTCATCGAGCCACGCGAGTGCTGGAAATTTCCAACTGTCAGCGGCCGGCGTGCCGATTGCGGCGTTGGCAAGCGTAGCTGCGCGCGATTCGGCGAAGATCTTGGCGCGCGCTTTTGCGAGATCGTACGTTTCATCAGGGGGCACAAAGACTTCAAATCCGTTTTCGGGAAAGCGTGGTTGGCCGAGACCCAGATGATAGCTGAGTTTGCGAACTGATATTTCGAGCGTGCGGCCATTCAAGACATACTGCCAGTCGTTCCATGGATTTTCGTCGTAAAGCCATTGCGGAAACTCTTTTTGCCGAGTGCGCTCCACGTCCGCGCGGTCAGTGCACCAGACCCAATCCAGGGCGAACAGGATCATGCGCGGTGCCGGCGTATGGCGCAGGTATAGAAGCGCCAACTGATACTGTTCCCAGGCGCGGCCGTCGTTCAATGCGAGGTTGGCGAAGGTGCCGCCAAAATGGCGTTCGAGCAGGACGGGCGACAACAGGCGGCCGCTCGATGTGCCGAATACGGCCGAATCATATCGTCCCGATCGCGCGATGGAGGGGTATTGGAACCGCTGATCGGAATCCATGATGACATGGCGTCCCGAGCCGGGTTTGGGCAGGTTACCGTAGGGATTGAGCGCGATGACGAACAGCGTCGGCAGCGCCAATGCCATCGCAAACGCTATCAGCATGTCGCGAACGAACATCTTCCAGGCAAGGGTCGCCGTATCCATGTCGAATGGGTCCCCTAGAACTGGAAATAGATGAAGGTCACGGATTGCCCCTTGCCCGTTTCGAGCACGATTGCCGCTGCCAAAAGCCCAACGAGAATCCCGAGCGCGCGCTGCGGCACGAGGTGCGTCGTTGCGATCTGCCACGATGTCGGGCCAAAAATGGACACGGCAGCTCCCACGGCCAGCAGATGTGGCTTGTCGAGAATGAGTGAGCGTTCGCCGCCACCGATCATGCCCGCGAGCATATTTCCAGCCGCGCCAAAGCTACTTGACCGGAACAGCACCCATCCGACCACAACGAACAGAAATGTCAGCGTCCATGCCGCTGCTGCGGGTAGTCGCTGGCCGCTGGATTGCCACGCACGGCAGACGAGCAGGCCGATGCCATGTATTGCGCCCCACGCGATGTAGGTCCACCCCGCACCGTGCCAAAGCCCGCACAGCGTCATGGTCAGCATCGTCGCGACCGCGAATGCCAGCGGACCATGGCGGTTGCCGCCCAGCGGGATGTAGACGTAATCGCGCAAATACCGCGACAGCGTCATGTGCCAGCGACGCCAGAAGTCCCGCAGATCCAAAGCCTGATAGGGCGCTTCAAAGTTGGGCGGCAAGCGAAGTCCCATCATCAGCGCGATACCGATCGCCATCTCTGAGTAGGCCGAAAAATCGAGGAACAGTTGAAAGGTGAAGGCCAAAGCGCCCGACCATGCCACCGCAAGCGATGGCACGGCAGTCTCGGAGAGCGCGAAGGCTCGATCGGCAATCGGCGCAAGTTGATCGGCCAGAAAAACTTTTTTCGTCAAGCCGATGACGAGCAGAGTTGCGCCTTGACCAAACCGCTCTGAGGCGCCCGCGCGCCAGGGATCGGCATCCAATTGCGGAATGATCTCGTTGTGGCGGACGATCGGGCCGGCGATCAGGCGAGGAAAGAAAGCCACGAACAGTCCGAAGTGGCGCAGACTGTAGTGAGGTGCGCCGCGCCAGCCGACGTCAACCAGGTATGAGACGATCTCGAAGGTGAAAAAACTGATCCCGATCGGCAGGATGATCGAAAATTCTGGCAGTTGCACCCCAAAGAGCGCGTAGAGATTTGCGGCTAGAAATACCCAGTATTTGAAGAAGCCGAGAATACACAGATTGCCCGCGATCGCGAAGCCAAGCAGCCATTTCGGTCGCTTGCGTGCGCGCAAATACACTTCTGCGGCGATCCATGACAGGATGCCTTGGGCGAGCAGTAACGGAACAAAGCGAGGATCCCACCACGCATAAAAGACGAGCGAGAGTGCCAGCAGGCACCACTCGCGGAGCGCACGATGTGCACCCCAACCGTACCAAATTGCGAGCGTCAGCGGCAGAAAAGCCAACAGAAAGATTTGCGACTGGAAATACAACTTCAGTCCCCGTCGCCGCCGTGTTCAGGTTCGGCCTCTTCCTCTATGCGCTCCATATCTTCGTCGGACAGTCCGAAGTGATGTCCGATCTCGTGCACCAACACGTGCGTGACCAAGCCACCGAGCGTGTCCTCGTTCTCGGCCCAGTAGTCGAGCATCGCGCGCCGGTAGAGGAACACCATGTTGGGGCCTTGCGGCACGTCGTTGATGCTTTGCCGGTCGAGGCTCACCCCCTGATAGAGCCCCATCAGGTCGAGAGGGCTTTCGAGTTCGAGTTCGTCGAGCACTTCGTCGAGGGCGAAGTCTTCGACGCGAATGACTAGATCGCCGCACAATTTGCGAAAGTCTGCCGGCAAACGGTCCCAGGAGAACGCCGCCAACGCTTCGAAATCGGCCAGTGTCGGGGCCGTGCGGTCGCGCCAATACTGGGCGCTGCGGCTTGTTCCTGGCTGCATGGTCTGGTCTCCGCAAGGTTCGTCCTTGGGCGACGATCCATACGCGCTCGTGGCAAGGGTGACTAGAGCGGAGTTGAGCGCGCTTCCGCTGTTTGTGCAGGGGCGGCTGACGACACCCCTTCACAAACGTGCTGCGCTGCACTAGTCAGCTTTCTTTATGACAAAACGTACCGACATCCACGCGATCCTCATCATCGGCGCGGGGCCGATCGTCATCGGCCAAGCCTGTGAGTTCGATTATTCGGGTACCCAGGCCTGCAAGGCGCTGAAGGCCGAGGGATATCGGATCGTATTGGTCAATTCAAATCCGGCCACGATCATGACCGATCCGGAGTTGGCCGACGCCACCTACATCGAACCCATCACGCCGGAGATCGTCGCGAAGATCATCGCGCGCGAACGGTCCGCGCATCCGCATGAAAAACTCGTGGTGCTGCCGACAATGGGTGGCCAGACCGCGCTCAACACCGCGCTGGCGCTGGCACAAGACGGAACTCTCGCCAAATACGGCGTCGAACTCATTGGCGCGAATGCAGAAGCCATCAACAAGGCCGAAGATCGGCAACTTTTCCGCGAGGCGATGACCAAGATCGGCCTTGAGACGCCCAAGTCCTGGATGGCGCACAACCGCAAAGAAGCCGAGGAGGCGCTGGTCCACGTCGGTCTGCCCGCGATCATCCGGCCGTCGTTCACGATGGGCGGCACAGGTGGCGGCATCGCCTACAATCGTGAGGAATTCTTCGCCATCATCGACAGCGGGCTCGATGCCTCGCCGACCAGTCAAGTATTGGTCGAGGAATCGGTACTCGGCTGGAAAGAGTTCGAGATGGAGGTGGTGCGCGATAAAGCCGATAATTGCATCATCGTCTGTTCCATCGAGAATATCGATCCGATGGGCGTGCATACCGGCGACAGTATTACCGTCGCACCCGCGCTGACGTTGACCGACAAAGAATATCAGATGATGCGCAACGCCTCGTTGGCGGTGTTGCGCGAGATCGGCGTCGAGACCGGCGGCTCGAACGTGCAATTCGCCGTCAATCCTGCCGACGGTCGCCTCGTCGTCATCGAAATGAACCCGCGCGTGTCGCGCTCGTCGGCCTTGGCGTCGAAAGCCACCGGCTTCCCCATTGCCAAGGTCGCGGCCAAGCTGGCGGTCGGCTACACGCTCGACGAGATCGAGAACGACATCACCGGCGGCGTCACGCCGGCGTCGTTCGAGCCCACCATCGACTACGTGGTGACCAAGATCCCGCGCTTCGCGTTTGAAAAATTCCCCGGCGCAGACAACACGCTGACCACGGCCATGAAGTCGGTCGGCGAAGTCATGGCGATCGGTCGTACCTTCCACGAGAGCCTGCAGAAAGCTTTGCGCGGCCTCGAAACGGGCCTCACCGGCTTAGATGATGTGGTGTTCGAAGGGCTCGGCCAGGGCGACGACAAGAACATCATCCGCGCAGCCCTCGCCCGCCCGACGCCAGATCGGCTGTTGAAAGTCGCGCAGGCGATGCGCCTCGGCGTGCCGCATGACGAGATCCACGCCTACTGCAAGATCGATCCGTGGTTCCTCGCGCGCATGCAGGAAATCATCGACATGGAGGCCCGCGTCA
>JANLYD010000196.1:0-2653 GCA_031365465.1 Hyphomicrobiaceae bacterium | reverse complement strand
ATCCCGAACACGCTGGGGCCGGTTGTGGTCTACGTGACACTGCTGATCCCGCGCGTGATTTTGCTCGAAAGTTTCCTGTCGTTCCTCGGCCTTGGCGTGCAGGAGCCGATGACCTCGCTCGGCGTGCTGATCGCGGAAGGCGCGCGCGGCATCCAAACCGCGACGTATATGCTGTTCTTCCCGGCGATCATTCTCATTGCGCTGTTGTCCGCCTTGAACTTCATCGGCGACGGATTGCGTGATGCCCTTGACCCACGGGACAGATAAGATGGGGACCGCTGAGATGAGCGAACCAGTTCTCACCGTCACAGATCTGCGCGTGAACTTCCGCACCTCCGATGGCGTTCTCGATGCCGTGAAGGGCGTGTCGTTCGATGTGCGCAAGGGTGAGACGCTGGCCATTATCGGCGAGTCCGGTTCGGGCAAAAGTCAGACGGCGATGGCGGTGATGGGGTTACTGGCCTCGAACGGCGCGTGCACAGGTTCGGCGCGCTATCGCGGTGCGGAACTGATCGGCATGGTGCCGGCGGAACTCGATAAAATTCGTGGCGCCAAGCTGACCATGATTTTCCAGGAGCCGATGACCTCGCTCGATCCGCTGTATCCGATCAGCCGCCAGATGATGGCGCCGTTGATGAAGCATGGGCGACGGAGCAAGGCGAACGCGCGCAAGCGGGCAATCGAACTTTTGGATCTTGTGCAGATCCGCGATGCCGCGTCGCGCATCGATGCCTATCCGCACGAACTCTCCGGCGGCCAGCGACAGCGCGTGCTGATCGCCATGGCGATCGGCAACAATCCCGATGTGCTGATCGCCGACGAACCAACCACCGCGCTTGACGTGACGGTGCAGGCGCAAATTCTCGCGTTGCTGCGCGATCTGCAAGCCAAGCTTGGTCTTGCGATCGTCTTCATCAGCCACGATCTGCGGTTGGTGCAAAGCTTCGCGCAACGCGTGATCGTCATGCGCAATGGCGAGGTCGTTGAGCAAGGCGCGACATCCGCAGTGTTCTCACAGCCCCAACACGCCTACACACGCATGCTGATCGACGCGGAGCCATCGGGCGAGAAGACGCCGCCTGCGCCGGATGCTCCTGTGGTCATCGATGCGCAAGACGTGCGCGTGACGTTTCGCCAGCCGCGTGGCCTGTTCAGAACAGCACTTGCGCCGATCAACGCGGTCGATGGTGTGTCGCTCTCGGTGCGGCGTGGGGAAACGGTGGGCGTTGTCGGCGAATCCGGATCGGGAAAGTCGACACTCGGCCGCGCGCTGCTGAAGCTGGTGCCGGCATCCGGAATGGTCCGCTTCGAGGACCGCAATCTTGCACCTTTGGACCGGGCGGAATTGCGCCCGCTCCGGCGCAACATGCAGGTCGTGTTTCAAGACCCATTCGGGTCGCTGTCGCCGCGCATGACGGCGGGTGAGATCGTGACCGAGGGGCTATTGGTGCATGAGCCGGGATTGACTCGCGGCGAGCGCGACGCGCGTGCGGTGGAGGCGTTCAACGAGGTGCGGCTCGATCCAGCGTCGCGTCACCGCTTTCCGCACGAATTCTCGGGTGGCCAGCGCCAACGCATCGCGATCGCACGGGCGATGATCCTGAAACCGAAACTCGTCGTGCTGGACGAGCCGACATCGGCGCTAGACCGCTCCGTGCAGGCGGAGATCGTCGATCTGCTGCGTGGTCTGCAGGTGAAACACGGGCTTGCTTACGTCTTTATCAGCCACGATCTGGCTGTCGTGCGCGCGCTGTCGGATCGCATTTTGGTGATGCGCAACGGCTCGATTGTCGAGCAAGGGGCTGCGCGCGATATCGTTGCCAATCCACGCGAGGCCTACACGCAAGACTTGATGCGCGCGGCGTTTGGCGGCGAGGCGGCTCGCCCGGTGCGCGATCCTGTGCTATAGACGTGTCATGACCCGCAAAGAAGCCATTGCCATCATCGAACGCACACTGCCGTCGCTCGATGACGAGGCAGCGATGACACTTGCCGAAATGGCGCAGTCGCTGGCGAAGCCATTCGTGCTGCGCAAACTGACCGGCGAGGAATTGCGCCTGATCGAACAGTCGAAAGAGGATTTCAAGGCCGGACGGACATTGACCGCAGACGAATACAAACGAGAAATGGATGCGTTCAGGGCGGAATTGTATGCCAAATACCCTAACACCCCATGAGACGCATTGTTCGTTCGCGCACATTTGTCGACCAACTCAGGGAGATACTTGTCTACGGGGCCGTTAAGTACGGTGCACAGCTGGCAGACGTCAAACTTGCCCTACTTGAACGTAAAATTGAAAACCACCTCGTGTATTTCCCTGGCGGCAAATCGGTTGATCCCGTTCTGGGGCTCCACATTTACCCTATTTCTAAGACGCCGTTCATGGTCGTTTACGACTTCGATGACCTGGAGTTGCGCATCCATTTCGTGCTGATCGCCGGTTATGAATTTTCCAATCTCGATCCAACAACGGTGGAATGGTGAAGTTCGGCGTTGCTTGCCCCCGAGACATCACGTCACTTGACCGGCGGCCTGAACCTGCGTTTCAAATGGCGGCATCCGACACTTGCCGCGAAGGCTCTGAACCGTGCCCACAAAGATCGATCTGTTTGAAGAACTGGAACCGACACCACGCCTGCTGATGGGGCCGGG
>JANLYD010000041.1:0-19299 GCA_031365465.1 Hyphomicrobiaceae bacterium | reverse complement strand
CGATGATCGCTGGCGAACGCCTGCTCGACGGGCGTAAATTGAAGGAGAGTGAGGAACGACAGCGCATGGCGATCGAAGCCGGCGCGTTCGGCACGTGGGATCTGAACGTTGCGACCGGCAAGGCGATCTGGTCGCCGGCGTTGTTTCAATTGCTAGGGTACGCTATCGACCCTGCCCATAGCGCGACCATGGCTATGTGGCGCTGCTGCGTACATCCGGACGATCTGGCCAAGACCTTGCGTGAGGATGCTGCCGCTCGCCTCAATCGCCGCAGCTATGTCAGCGAATATCGAATTATTCGCGCAGACGACGGGGAAATTCGATGGCTCAGGGCCAACGGCCAGTACTATTTTGATGCTGAAAGCAACCCGGTCCGCATGGTCGGCGTTCTCCGTGATGTGACAGAACGAAAACTCATCGAGCTCAGCTTGCGCGAAAGTGAGGCGCAGTACCGGTCCGCGCTGACGGTAGGACGGCTGGGAAGCTGGGAAACCAACTTTCTGACCAAGATGCGCACATGGTCGCCTGAGGCGATGGCGCTGTTTGGTATTTCTCCGAAGGATGGTGTGGGGCATGTGGGTGGCGACAACGATGAATTTTTGACCGCCCTTCACCCCGACGATCGACATCTGTACGCAGAAATGCACGAGCTTGCTCAGACGCTGGACAGTTTTCCGGCGCACTATCGTATCGTGCGGCCCGATGGCGCGGTGCTCTGGTTGGCCGGGCGTGGGCAGGTCTTCGAGCGTACGGCCGACGGGAAATGTCAGCGTCTGCTCAGCGTCATGGCCGACGTTACCGAACAGAAAAAGACCGAACTGCATGTGCGCTTCCTCCTCAGGGAAATGTCGCATCGCTCGAAGAATTTGCTCGCAGTTGTCCAGTCGATTGCGACCCAGACCATGCGCACGTCTGCAGATATGGCGACGTTCGGTAGCCGCTTCGAACAGCGCCTACAGGGACTAGCTGCGTCCCACGACATTCTGGTCGATCAGAATTGGGAAGGCGCCACGTTGTCAGCGCTGGTTCAACGCCAGCTCGCGCCGTTCGTCGAGTCCGGCGGCCATCGGGTCAAAGCTACGGGTCCACGGGTCGATCTCAACTCGACGGCGGCGCAAGCGGTCGGCTTGGCGCTGCACGAACTCGCGACGAACGCCGTCAAATACGGCGCATTGTCTGAGCCGGGCGGAAAAGTCATCGTCAGCTGGGCCTTCGACTCCAGCAGTCCGGCAGCGTTGATCTTGACTTGGGAAGAGAAGGACGGGCCGGCCGTCGTTCAACCTAAACGTAAAGGCTTCGGCACGGCGGTGATCGAACGCATGGCGCCAAGTTCGGTGTCGGGATCTGTGGTTCTCGACTATGCTCCGGCGGGGCTGCGCTGGCAGTTGACCATCCCCGCGACTGAACTGATCAAATCATAATGGACGCTGGTCCGGCGGCGATGCTGCCGGCAGCTACGCCGCTCATGTGTGCGCGATGTAATCTTTCATCGCGGTCGCTTCCAGCTGGATTTCCGCCAGATGGTACTTGACCACGTCGCCGATCGACACGATGCCGCGCAATGAGCCATCCGTCGTCACTGGCAAATGGCGAAACCGACCCGTGGTCATCGCCGTCATCAGCTGGTCGAGCGTGTCGTTTTCGCCGCAAGAAATCACGTTGCTGGTCATGACGCTGGAAACGGGTGCCGAAAGGATCTGGGACCCTGATTGGGCGAGAACGCGGATGATATCTCGCTCCGAGATGATGCCCTGCACCTTGCGGTCACTATCGACCACGACGATCGCGCCGATTTTCCGCTTCGCCAAGGCCGCCGTCGCGTCCAACAGAGTCGCCTGTGGTGTCAGCGTCTCCACATCGCGGCCCTTTTGCTTGAGGATGGCACCGACGTTCATGCGACATCTCCTGGCGTTCGAGGTTGATCATCTCAGCCACCGAGGCGAATAATCCGATCTCAGGCGAAAAACGCCGAAAATTTATTCGCTTCAAACAAGTGGCATGGACGTGATCATGCGCTGCGTGCCGACCCTCGGCAAGACAAACCGCGTGTTCATGCGATGGGCTGTGAAGTGTGATCTCGCAACCGCGAAGCGACGCGACGCTCGCATCTTCAGGCAATGACCGAACCTACGTCAGCCAACCCGCTATGAATGCGTCCAACTCTTCGAACGTGTGTACGATGTGATCGGCGCCACCCCCACGGATCATGGCTACCGGATGATAGCCCCAAGAAACACCGACTGCGTTCACGCCTGCCGCACGCGCCATCGCCATATCGAAGCTGGTGTCGCCGATCATCAGCGTGTGTTCGGCTGCAATCCCGGTCTCGGCCATGGCGGTCAGGATCATCTCAGGATCGGGCTTGGAGCGATTTGTGTCGGCTGTCTGCACCGTAGCGAAGTACGTGTGCCAACCCTGCTGATCGAACAGTCTCATCACGCCCCGACGCGATTTCCCCGTCGCGACGCCGAGTGCGAAACGGTCGTCGCGGCCGTGGCGCGCAATGCTTTCCGCAGCCCCGGGATACAAGTGGCCTTCCCGGCCACCCGCCGCCTGCTGTGACGGCGAGCCGCTGCGAAAGGCCCGTGCGATCGCCGCGCGCTGCTCGTCGTCGAGCGCGGGTGCCAGCAACGCGATCGCCTCCGGAACCGAAAGCCCGACAATTGCCAGGGTTGCCGCGCGCGGCGGCGGCACCAATCCTTGATTTTGGAAGGCGTGGTCCATGGCGGTCACGATGTCGTTCTGGCTGTCGACCAGCGTGCCGTCGCAATCGAACAGCAGCAGATGACGACGCATCAAGTGACGTCCACGATATCGAAGCGGTCGGGATCGAGGCCGAGTTGCTCCCACGTGATCAGCATATGCTCCGGCAAGGGCGCGGTGACATCGATTTTTCCACCCGTGATCGGATGCGGCATCATCAAGCGGCGCGCATGCAGATGCAGCTTCTGCTCCACCGCTGCTGCAAATTCGGTGGTGTCGCCTTCATATTTGTTGTCGCCGATGATCGGATGTCCGATCATGTGCATGTGCGCGCGCAACTGGTGCTGCCGGCCGGTCACCGGCTTGAGGCTCACCCACGCCGCTTTCTGTGCGACGCGCTCGATGACGCTGTAGTGCGTCGTTGCGTGCATCGCTTGCTCCTGCTCGCCGGGCCGCGCCTTGCGCACGCGGTCGCCCTCCGGAGTGGCGGCCTTCACCAACGCCGCCTCGATACGTCCCTGGCGCGGGGCGGGCACGCCGCGCACCAAGGCCCAATAGGTCTTGGCGGCGCTGCGCGTCTGAAAGGTCCGGCCGATTTTGGACGCCGCATTGCGATGCTTGGCGATCATCAGCACCCCGGTCGTGTCACGATCGAGCCGATGGACGAGGCGCGGCCGTTCGCCGCCGAAGCGGTCGGCCATGGCGGCCAACATGCCGTCGATGTGCCGTTTGGTGCCGGTGCCGCCTTGCACGGCGATGCCGAACGGTTTGTTGAGCACGAGCACATGATCGTCTTCATAGATGATCATGCTCTCGATCAGATCGCGGTCGGCGTTCGTGACGTGCGCTTCCGGGCGAGGCGTATCGGTCGTGATGATCGTCTTTGGTAGGTCGCGGGCGATCTTCGGCACGCGGATCTGGTCGTCCACGGCCACACGCGCATTGGCCTCCACACGCTTGCCATTGAGCCGCACCTGCCCCGACCGCAACAGTTTCTGGAGATATCCGTAGCCGACGTTGGGAAAGTGGATCCTGAACCAGCGGTCGAGCCTGAGTTCCCCTTCCTGCGGCAACACCGTGATCGTCTCGACACGGTCGCTTCTGTCCCGGCTGGGCTGCACAGGTATGTCGGTCATGAGTGGTAACGGCGCATCCAGCGGGTCAGGAGAACAGCGCCCTCGACAGCGCCAACCCGGCATAGAGGGCGGCGAGTGATATGGCAACAGATGCAACGATATAGCCGATTGCCACGGCGCTGTCGCCGCGACCGATGAGGTTGGCCGTATCCAACGAAAAGGCCGAAAACGTCGTAAAACCGCCGAGCACCCCGGTTGCGAGAAACGCGCGCATTTCAGGGGAGCCGCCGAACTTGCGGAGGATCAGGTCGGCCAGCAGGCCCATCACGAATGAACCCGCGACGTTGACGGTCAACGTCGACCACGGAAACGCCGCCCCGACCACGCGACCAAAACCAACGTTGACGAGATGCCGCGCCACCGATCCGATTGCGCCCCCAGCCGCCACCAACATCAGAATACGCATGTTCCGCCCTGCCTCGCCGGCCTACTTCGTGATCTGCCGCACGATAGCCGAAAGAACGTCGGAATAATCATCTGTCCAAGCAGCCGCCGTCGTAGACTTGGGGTCGCGGGCGCCTGGCCACTGCGCTGTCGGGCTCAAGGCCTGCTTGTTGCGCGACACAAACACCACGATCGATCCCTGCGCGTCCGGATCATCGGGCACCCCGGGGAATTCAACCAGGGAAGCCGCCGCCTGTGGCAACGTCTTCACGGTCGCGATCACTGACGACGCCAAGTCCAGATAGCGGTTCGAGACGTGCAGCGCCACGATGCCGTTCGGCGCCAGCTTGCTCATGTACATCTCCAGAGCCTCCATCGTCAGCAGGTGCATGGGCACAGCGTCGGACGAGAACGCGTCGACGACGAGATAGTCGACCTGGCCGGCCGGCGTCTTTCCCAGCGTCAACCGCGCGTCGCCCATGACGATCGGGGCTTCCGGCTTGCAGCGCGCGAGGAAGTCGAAATATTGGGCATCCTTGGCGATGTCGGCGACGACCGGATCGATTTCGAAATACGTCAGCGTGTCACCGGGTAGGGTGGTGCAGGCGAGCGAGCCCGTTCCGAGGCCGATGACCGCCATGCGGATCGCGCCATTGGCCGACCCCGTCGTTGTCTGCCGCGCGAGCGTGACACCGCGAGAAAGCGGGCCCGCCGCGTGATAGTAGGTCGCTGGGATCGGACGGTCGACCTTGCTGCCGTCCTTTGCCAACAGCCGGCGCGACCCATGCAGCGTCGTGCCATGTTGCATATAGCGAATTTGCCCGTCCGCCGTATCGATCACGCGCACCACACCGAAGAACGAGCGGGCCGTATGAATAGCGGGCTGACTGGTCGGCAACATCCACGCGAACAGGCCCACGCCAGCCATCACGCCGGCTTGCAACGCGGGGTGCGACCGGTTGCGCCAGAGCAGGAAAATCCAACTGGCGAGGATCACGGCCATGGTCCCGCGTCCGGCCCATTCGCCGAACACTTCCCGGATCAACAGGTGCACGATCAACGCCGCAACCGCGACACACCCGAGCCCCACGATCTGCAGCCAGTGGCGATCGTCGGAGAGAGCCTTGACGATGTCGGGCCGGCAGAACAATGCCGCGATCATCAACGCCGTGAATTCGAATGCGGACGCGAACAACTGCGGTGCAATCAGCGCCGAAAGAATTCCGCCGAGCGCTCCACCGAGCGACATCCACAGATAGAATTCGGTCAGGTGTTCTGCGGCCGGACGCAGCAGATAGAGCTGCCGGTGGCAGACGAGAGCAGCCGCAACGAAAGACGCCAGTGCAAGACCCAGGCGCAACGCCGGTGACGGCAGACCGAGCATCGCCACGAACAGCAGCGGCAGGGCCCGCGACACAAGATCGATCGGGATTAGCTCATCGTTCCTGAATACGACGATGAACGTCGCCAGAAACAGCGCCAACGGGATGACCCAGAACAACGGTGCCGAAGCCAAATCAGTCGTTATGTAGGTGGTGACAGCCACCATCAGGGCCGATGGAATCAATGCCAGCAGCACCCAGGCAGCCCGGTCTTGCTGTGTCGGGCGCGCCGACGCCACCGTGCCGCCCTGAGTGTTCATCGCTGTCGAGAGCGGTTGTGCGCGTGTCCACATCAGGCCTGCGGAAGCTGCCAGCAGGGCCGCAAGAATGCCGAACCCCTGGCTCCACAGCCCCGTCTGCATCCGCAGTCCCGTCAGCGGCTCGATCACGATCGGATAGGCAAACAGGGCGAGCAGGCTACCGGCGTTGCTTGCTGCGTAAAGAAAATAGGGATCGCGCGCTGCGGGGTGCCCGGTCCGCGCGAACCAAGCCTGCAGCAGCGGCGCGTTCGCCGATACCGCAAAAAACGGCAAACCGACGCCGATCGCCAATACGCCCAGCAGCCACATATAAGCGTCACCAGCGGGTGGTTCTCCCAACGCGCTCGGCAGGCCAATGGGAAGCGCCACCAGCGTCACCGCCAGCAAGCCAGCGTGAATGGCTACGGTGGTTCGAATGTCGAACCAGCGAATGATCGCGTTGGCGTAGCAATACCCGGCCAGCAGCATGGACTGGAAAAAGCACAGCGACACCGCCCAAACGGCCGGCGCGCCACCGAGCTTCGGAAGTGCCATTTTCGCGAAAAGGGGCTGCACCGAAAACAGCAGCAGCGCCGATGTGAACAGCGCGATCGAGAATGTCCACAATACCAGCGCCGAGCCGCTCTCCGCCGATACCGTGACGCCAGGCTGTTCAAGTCGGTCCATCATTGCCGTCGTCGCCCCGTTGACATGTCCGCATTTGGGACAATGCCAACGATTCTTTAACGACGAGGTAACGTTCCCGGCCCGGATTACTGCGACAACCTGATGGGCGACAATTTCAACGCGATGTCGCGGAAAGCAGACTGCAGCTCGCTGACGCTCAAACTGTTGTAGAAGTGGCTGATGTCGGTGCCGCAGGCCTTCATCGTCGTTTCCGCAATAGCCGCCTCAACCCCGCCCAGCGACGCCATGTCGAAGCCGACCGTGTAAATCTCGACGCCGTTCTTCTTCATGGCGGTACATACCGAAATCGCACGATTGGAAATGGTCTGCATATAAGCCGAATCGGTGCTGACAGCTTGGCGTCCCGTGTTGAACCCACCATCCGTCAGCAACACGGCCACCTTCCGCAGCAATGGCGCACCATTCGACTGTCTGGTCTGGGTGTCGGCATAGGCACCTGGACGCTGCGAACTCGACCAGATGCCAGCCCAGTTGGGCGATAGCATATATTCGGTCCAGACCGTACCCAGCGCACCTGCCGTCGAGCCAAAGGCATTCAACGTGTCGATGCGGCCGGTGACTGCGTGGAGGTCGCTCGTCAGCGGCATGATCTCGTTGCCGGGAGGCAAGACGCAGCCACTGCCATCGCTGCTGTAATTCCACGTCGACGACGCCTGCGCCGCAGTCGCTCCGGTATAGGACGTCATCGGCGCGTCTGAGCTGTCCCAGCTCACGACGCTGCGGTCGCCACCGTGTGCCAGCAGCCAGTTGCCGCTACCCGGGGGACTGTCGCCGGGGTCGAAGCCTATTCCATTGTCAAAACTGCGTTCGGTGACACATGGAATGAGGCGCATGTTGGTATTCAACACGGGAGTGCCGGCACACCCCACGGAATTGACAAAGATTTCCCCGGCATACGATCCCGTGTCCGGGCACTGGGAATAGTCCAATACATAACCGGTCCACGTCGATGGCATACCGGTCAGCTGTTGCATCAGTGCGCTCGCAGCGCCGTCCGGGGCGATCCTGACCGCCGACGAAAACGGCACCAGCGCAATGCGGGACGAGTAGGTGGGTGATGTCGTTCCCAACACAATGTTGGCGAGATCGCCTGCTGCAGCCTTGAGACCCGAGATCTTGACGCCGGACGTGCACGGCCCCGTCCCGTTGTCACACATCGATCCCGTCACATCGAGCATGACGGCGATTTCGAGATTGCTACCGCCGTTGCCGCCACTGCTTTTGTAGGAGGCTTTGGCGGGCATCGTGATGTCCAGTCGGGAGATGCCGACGGCACCCAGCAGAACCGTCCCGATAAAGGCGCGGCCGGTATACGTAACGGCCGCTGCTGCTGTGTCTTGGGAAAACACGACCGTGTTGTTCGTAATGACGACGTTCTTGGGCAAATTTGCCTTGTACATGCTGGCGGCAATGGTCAGCGCGCCGTTCGTGTCGGTCGCATCAATCTGCAAGCGCCGGGCACCCGACAGCAAGGCAATGTCGATAGCGTTGGCGTGTTGACGTTTGGCTGTAAAAAAGCGCGTTCCGTCAATTGCTGCGCCTACAAAACTAACGAGCATCGTCAGGCAGACAGCAAACAAGATGGCGGTCGACCCGCGCTCGTTGGTCGCGACCGAAGCCGCGATTTTCAGCCGCTGCCAAAAGAGTTGCACTGATGTCTCCCAAGACACAATCCTGTCCGGAGCATCGCGAATACATCTTAATAAATTGCGCGCGTGTCGCCAGTCATGAGGCATTGGTTAAGTAACCGTGAACGGCATCTGCAAGACAGTTTGCACAATGACCACTCACGGTTAGTGCAGCGTTCAAGATCTACTCGACTCGATCTCGGTCACTGCCTTGGCCAGGAACTCGCCCATCTGTTTTTGCAAATCCGCGTCCGACACTACGATGCCTTTCGCAGTCAGGTCAGCCTGCACTTTTCGGAACACATCGCCATCGCCGGCCTCTTGCAGATCAGACTTGCGAACGGCCTTGATGTAATCTTCCAGCGCTGGTCCGGTGATGCCCATTTTCCCACCGGCCCATTCGGCCAGCATCTTATTACGGCGGCTCTCGGCCCGGAACTTCAGATCGGCATCGTGCGCGAACTTGCGCTCGTAAGATTTCTCCCGGTCGTCAAACGTCGTCATTTCCGATCTCCTTGCTGACGCGTGTTCAGTTGCACGTTTTACAACCAACGCGGGTACGTTGTTCCTTCCGCATGCCAATTTCCGCACTAGGAAGACGTCCCCACTCATTGTTTATTCAACGCACGATCAAATACTTAACCTAGTTTCATCTCCGATGGCGGCGTGTTGTCACCACCCCCTCCGCAGCCTTCCGTCGACATTGTACACCCCCCCTGCATCGGCTACTATCCTATGTAAGTCGGCTACCGGAGCCGATGCATGGAAACACGATAAACGCGACGAAAACGACAGTCGGGCAAACCTGTGCGCGACCTATCCTTCTAATTCAAGCCTACGCGCGGAAATTCAAGACTACGAAACTGAAATTTCGCCATCCGAGAGAGCCATCCCTTAGACAACAACGACGTCGACAACGATACGAAGACAACCACCACCAGACTTGCCACGCTGCACGCATGCACTGCCTACGCCGAACGTCGAGACCCAGGCACGAAGGACGAATGAGATGAACAAGCGCCGCCGCGTATATGAAGGCAAGGCCAAGACCCTGTACGAAGGTCCGGAGCCGGGCACGCTCATCCAACATTTCAAAGACGATGCGACCGCATTCAACAACAAGAAGCACGCGCTCATCGACGGTAAAGGCGTCCTCAACAATCGCATTTCCGAATACCTGTTCATGCGTCTGGGAGAGATCGGCGTTCCCACGCATTTCATCAAGCGGCTGAACATGCGCGAGCAGCTCATCCGCGAAGTCGAGATCATCCCGCTCGAAGTTGTCGTGCGCAACGTCGCCGCCGGCAGTCTGTCGACCAAACTCGGCCTCGAGGAAGGTCAGCAGTTGCCTCGGTCCATCGTCGAGTTTTACTACAAAGCCGACAAGCTCAACGATCCGATGGTTTCGGAAGAACACATCACGGCGTTCGGATGGGCGACGCCGCAAGAGATCGACGAGGTCATGAGCCTCGCACTCCGCATTAACGACTTCATGGTCGGGTTGTTTCTCGGCATCGGCATCCGGTTGGTCGACTTCAAGGTCGAGTTCGGCCGGCTCTATGAAAATGACGTCATGCGCATCGTGCTGGCCGACGAGATCAGCCCCGACAGCTGCCGTTTGTGGGACATCACCACTGGCGACAAGCTGGACAAGGACCGGTTCCGCCGCGACCTGGGCGGTGTGCTCGAGGCCTATACCGAGGTCGCGCGCCGGCTCGGAGTTCTGACGGAAAACCCGCGCCCGAAAGGCGCAGGACCGGTGCTGGTCGCGTCAAATGGACAAAAACCCAATTGACTGCACCTCGTACGTTCCTGAACGCCTAGAGTAGTCAGTTGCGTACGGCGTGAACTATCCGAGAGGCACGCGCTCTGCTGCCTTCCGGTTCCGGCTAACCGCGCACCCCTTGTTCGCTGCGACCATGACAGCCACCAAAACGACTTGTGCCCAGCCGAAAGGCTGGGCATTGCTGTTTTGAGACACGCCGATATCGGCTGGCATCACATCACGCCTGTCCGCCACGACAATCGAGGACCGCTATGAAAGCCCGCATCAAGATCACCCTCAAAACCGGCGTTCTCGACCCTCAGGGCAAAGCGATCCAGAACGCTCTCGGCGGCCTCGGCATCGCCGGCGTCGAGGAGGTTCGGCAAGGCAAATACATCGAGGTCCAGTTGGCCGACAGCGACGAAGCCCGCGCCCGTGCCACCGTCGAACGCATGTGCAAGGACCTGCTCGCCAACACCGTGATCGAGAACTACAGCTACGAACTCGTTGCTTGATCGTCAGCCCATCCCGGAGCGCGCCGCCACATGGCACACCCCATCACCGCAGTTCTGACCACCGCAACACTCGGCGCTCTGCTCGTCTCCGTCGCCTCGTGGCGGGCTGACGCTGCGCCACGAACGGTCGAAAATGCCGACCTCAAGTACAGCGTGAGCATCCCCAGCGAGTGCCGTGTCGAAGAAGGCCCGGGCACCCTCGAAGCGATCTGCGCACCTGATTTCGACGAAGCCAAGAGCGTCGAACTGCCCGCCGCCACCGCCCTGTTGTTGGAAGTCGACGGCGAACGCGTTCCAGCAGACGCCAAACCCTATGGTGAAGCCGAGTTCAGGCGCGAGGCTCCGGAAGCTGTCTGCGGCGACGGCGAAAGCCAGAAGGTCAAACTGACCAACTTCAAGGAAACCAGGGAAAGCGACGCGCGCGTCTTCACCGCGTCCGTCGTCTGTCCAGATGTCAAATTCCTCGCACTGGCCGAGCGCACCGCCGATGTCCGCTACGTGATCGCGCCCGGCTTTCGTTATCGGCTCATGGCGCGCGCCTTGAGCAGCGACCGGCCGGCCGTCAAAGCAGCGTCGGACAGTTTCCTGCAGAGCTTCAGATCGAGTGCGGAGAAGAAGTCGTGAAAGCCTCGATCATCGTCTTCCCCGGCACCAATCGTGAGCATGACGTTGCCGACGTTTTGCGCTCGGTGTCGGGCGCGTCGGTCAAGCTCGTCTGGCATGCCGACAGCAGCGTGCCGCAATCCGATCTGATCGTGCTGCCCGGCGGGTTCAGCTACGGCGACTATCTGCGCACCGGCGCGATGGCCGCTCACTCACCGATCATGCGCGATGTCGTCGCGAAGGCAAAAGCAGGGGTGCCCGTGCTCGGCATCTGCAACGGATTCCAGATTTTGTGCGAAACCGGATTGCTGCCGGGAGTGCTGCAGCGCAACGCGTCGTTGAAATTCATCTGCAAAGACGTCTGGCTCAAGGTCGAGACTGCATCGACGCTCTACACGTCCAAGTATCGCAAAGGCGAGATCGCCCAGATGATCTGTGCGCATGGCGATGGCAATTACTTTGCCGACGATGCGACCCTCGACCGCTTGGAAGGCGAGGGCCGTGTCGTGTTCCGTTATGCCGACAAACAGGGCCGCGTCACGCCCGAGGCCAATGCCAACGGCGCGCAACGCAACATCGCCGGCATTGCGGATGGCACCGGCCGCATCCTCGGTCTGATGCCGCATCCTGAAAACGCTTGCGAAGCCGCCCTCGGCTCCACCGACGGCCGCCGCCTGTTTGAAAGCATTGCCGAGGCGCTCGTCGGCTAAGTTAAGCAATATTCGTATCGCCTACGACGAAGCCGCGACGTGCGCCGCCCATTCGGGCCGAGACTTGAGTGCTGCGGCATAGCGGTTGGCGATCTTGGCTATGCGCGCGGGATCATAGGCCTGCTGCGCCAGCGCCATGCCTCGATCGAAGACTTCGGAATAGCGCACGAGTAAATCGCCCGCACGTTCGAAGCGGCCGATGCCGTCGAACACCACGCGCGCGCCGTTGGCGGCTGGAAACTTGGAGTCGTAACTGAACCGATAGCTGGCATAGCCAAGGCGATCGTTGGCGACGAGATCGAAAAACTCCCAGCGAAAGTTTGCTCCTCCGTCCGAAAAATGTCCGAGCATCTTGGCTATGGCGGCGCGTCCCGTCTGAGGTCCAAAAAAGTAATCGTCGTAGACCCCGTCCTCGGTGAACAGCGCTGCAAGCGCGTTGGCGTCTCCTGCCGCTGCGCGGGCGGCGAAAGTCTGCACCAACTCTTCGAAGGTCATGGCGTTCGTCCCTAAGCGACAACCGGCAGAATAGAGATCTTCCACGTATTCCCACTCAACGTCGATAGACTCGATTCGCTTAAGCTTCGCAGCCGTGACGGGAATCAGATTTGCGTCGTGATCCCTTGCGGGAACACCTGCCCTTCGACGCCCCCTGGACAGTCCCAGCATTTTCGACGACGCTCGTGGAAACAAGAATGCAAAGGCCGAGCGGCCTGCGCGCAAAAACTAGACCGGGCAGGACGACGTCTCAGGCATGGATCAAGCGGGAAGTATGCAGTCTTCGAACTTCGCCGGTCCAGCCATTTCGGCCACGGAACTTTCTTTGACCTATGGCGCCGGTGCCACCGGGGTACGCGCCCTCGATCGTATCTCGTTCGATATCCCAGACGGCGCTTTCGTTGCAATCGTCGGGCCCTCCGGCTGTGGGAAGTCCACGCTGTTGAAGATCCTCGCCGGCCTGCTGCCTGCCACGTCGGGCACGGCCAAGCTGCGCGGCACGCCCATCACCGGCCCTCGCCGCGACATCGGCGTCGTCTTCCAGTCCCCTGTTCTGTTTCCCTGGCGCGACGTCCTCTCAAACGTGATGCTGCCCGCCGACGTGCAACGCCTGAACAAAACCGAACTGCGCAAGCGCGCGCTCGATCTGATCGAACTCGTCGGCTTGACCGGCTTCGAGCATCGCTATCCCAAGGAACTGTCCGGCGGCATGCAGCAGCGCGTCGGCATCATTCGCGCCCTCATCCACGATCCCGCGTTGCTGTTGATGGACGAACCGTTCGGCGCGCTCGATGCGATGACGCGGGAGACCATGAACGTCGAACTTCAGCGTATCTGGATGGAACGCAAGAAGACCGTGCTGTTCATCACGCACTCCACATCCGAGGCCGTTTTCCTCGCCGACAGGGTCATCGCCATGACGCCGCGTCCAGGCCGGGTGACGGATGCCTTCGAAGTCGATCTGCCACGCCCGCGACCGCTCGAGGTCATGAATACGGAAGCGTTCGGCAAATACGTGAAGCGGGTACGCGTTGCCCTAAAATCCGATGGCGGGCTCGATTGATGCGGCGCACTGGTCCCTTCCTCCTCCGCTTACTGTTGATCGTCGCGGTTTTGGCCGTCTGGGAAGCCGGCGTTGCATTCTTCCAGATCCGCATGTTCATTCTGCCGCCGCCAAGCCAGGTATTCATGGCGCTGTATCGCGGCTTTGCCGAGAACCTTTATCCCGGGCATATCGCGGTTACGTTGTCCGAGACGGTGCTTGGCTTTCTCGTCGGCACCGTCCTCGCATTCGTGCTCGGCACGTTCGTCGCGCTCTCGCGCCGTGTCGAGTATTTTCTCTACCCGTTCATCCTGATGTTCCAAGCGATGCCGAAGGTCGCGCTGGCGCCGCTCATCATCATCTGGTTCGGGCTGGGGCTGACATCCAAGGTCATCAACGCAGCGCTCGTCGCGTTCTTCCCGCTCATGGTCAACACCATTCTGGGCCTGCGCTCCGCCGAGGAAGACCGGATCAATTTGATGCGCTCGCTCGACGCGTCGAAATGGCAGATCTTCTGGATGCTGAGATTGCCGAACGCGATGCCATACATCTTCGCCGGGCTTGAAATCGCGATGATCTTCGCGCTGATCGGCGCCATCGTCGCCGAATTCATCGGTGCTGAGAAGGGCCTGGGCATGCTCATTCAGACCATGAATATCAATGTCGATGTCGCCGGACAGTTCTCCATTCTGCTGATCTTATCTGTCATCGGCTTACTGTTGAACGGACTGGTTGCCGTCGCACGGCGCCGTTTCGTATTTTGGGATGCGGCGGGCCAAACGACTACATCACCCACATTCGAGGGAAAGAAACCATGAATTATCGATCTGTCGGAGCCTCTGTCGCAACTGTCGTGGCAGGCGTCTGTGCCCTCTCCGGCGCCGCGCAGGCGCAGGTCGAAACGCTGCGCGTCGGCTGGTGTGCGCGCACACTTTCGTCCGCCGCCGCCCCTTATGCCATCGCGACAAAAATGGGCTGGTTCGAAAAATCTGGCGTCAAAATCGAATTGGTCCCGTTACCGGGCTCGGGCGACTGCACGAAGCTGGTCGCAACAGGCGAGATTCCGTTCTCGCTGCCCAGTGCCGAGCCGGTGCTGGTCATCCGCCCTCAAGGCGCCGACGTCAAATTTTTCTACACCGCTTACGAGGGCAACATCTACGGATTTGCGGTTCCCGAAGCCAGCCCGCTGAAAACCGTCGCGGATCTGAAGGGCAAGAAGATCGGGGTTATCGGCATGGCATCCGCCGGTGCCATCGTCGCGCGCGCACTGGTTACCGATGCCGGCATGGATCCGGTCAAAGACGTGTCCATCGTCGTCGCGGGCGAAGGCGGGCAGACCGCAGCCCTGCTGTCCACCAACCAGATCGATGCGCTCTCACAATTCGACACGCAATATGCGCTGGTCGAAAACGCAGGCGTGAAACTGCGCTATTTCGAGCACCCGGACATTGCAAAATTCCCCTCCAACGGCTTCGTCGCCCTCGGCGAAACGTTGAAGACAAAGCGGAAACAGGCGGTCGCGTTGGCCAAGGGCTATG
This sequence comes from Hyphomicrobiaceae bacterium, assembly GCA_031365465.1. Classification (GTDB taxonomy): domain Bacteria; phylum Pseudomonadota; class Alphaproteobacteria; order Rhizobiales; family Hyphomicrobiaceae; genus JABFRJ01. The sequence goes on along the minus strand of JANLYD010000041.1, from coordinate 4,451 downwards.
CGATGGGGACAGCTTTCGCCATGGCCAATCCCGAAGCAGCCGTCCGCATCTTGTGGGAGGTCTACCCGCAGACAAAGGCAACCGGCAAGGACGAGGCGACCGCCCTGCGCGATGACATTGCCACCCTCAACGCGCGTGCGAAGAGTTGGGCTTTCGAGAAGGTCGGCGGCAAACGCTGGGGTGACAACGTCGTCGAGAACTATGCAGCCTACACCGACTGGCTGTTGAAGAATGCGGTGATCAAGCAAAAAATCCCCGTCACAGAGCTCCTCACCAACGACCTGCTCGACGACATCAACGCCTTCGACACCGCCGCAATCACCGCCGAAGCCAAGGCCTACAAATCGAAATAGCGATCAGAGCCGCTGGCTCGCCCCTATCCCCTGAACGCCTGCATGTGAAACTGCGCTTGCGCCTCACCGTAACCGGCATCACACGCGACGGGGCAGGCGGCGCGGGCGCGGCAGCCACCCGCCATGCAGGCGTTCCCCTCGGTGGTGGCGAGGAAGGTGCGGCAACTAACGTAATCAAAGCCGGCAAGTGTGAAAGCGTCCACCGGACACGCGGCAAGACACGGCTTGGCCGCGCATGCGTCGCACGGCGATGTGCGGTGGGGTTGCTCGGGCAGGTCGAGTAACACAGGAAACAGCAGCGCCGCCCGCAGTGCATGCCAGAGGCCATACTCAGTATCGATCATCAGCCCAAGCGGTGACGGAAAAATGGGCCACGCGCGTTTGGCCCAGCGCTGAAACGGCAACGGCGGCGACTGGAACGGATACACGGCGGTCGCACCGAAGCGGGCTGCGATGGGTTCGATGACGGCGCGCGTCCAGCGGTCGAGCGGATGCGGCGCACCGTCGCGATGGGGCGCGAAAGCATCCCACATCGCGCGGCCGGTATTGCCGATCATCACGACGCACGCGGGCTCGGTCTCGCCGGGCACCTGCGGCACGCCGTCGTCGGCAGTGGGCACAAATCCGCCGCGCGCGGCCAAGCCGTGCTCGGCAACTGCACTCGCGATGGCGGCATAGGAAGGGGTCACGCGGGGAAACCTGAATTGCATCTCGGCGGGCACTGCTATAGGCGGGAACCGAGCGCACGCAAATGGATCGCGCGCAACACAACACGCGGACGAGATGCACAGTCGAGACGGTCTCCCCATTTCGTTAACCGGCGGCGGCAAGCGGCTCCAACGCGTCATGCTGTGCGTGACCGAGGACTGGTTCGCACTGTCGCATTTCCAGCCGCTGATCTCGCTGCTGGTGCGGCTGGCCGACGACGTGCTGGTGGTGACGCGCTCGTCGGGGCGGCTGGGTGAGATCGAGGCGCTCGGCGCACGCACGCTCGATTTCGAATACCACCGTTCGTCGCTCAGTCCGCTGCGCGAGGCGCAGTCGACGCGGCGGCTGGCAGCGGCGATCCGTGCGTTCAAGCCGGACGTGCTGCACCTGGTGGCCATGAAGCCGATCGTGCTCGGCGGCCTCGCGGTGCGGCTGGCTGCTGTGCCGCATGTGGTGCTGCACCTGACCGGGCTCGGGTTTCTCGGCATCACGGAAACGCCGAAAGTGCGGGCGGTGCGGTGGATCGTGCTCAAGCACATTGCGGCGACGCTGCGGCGATCAGGCAGTTGGTTGCTGGTCGAGAATGCCGAAGATCTCAGCTATCTGCAGGCGGCAGGCGTACGCGCGCACGGACGGCATACCATTCTCGGCGGCGCGGGCATCGATCCCGAGCAGTTTCCATTGCAGCCGCCGCCCGACCCGAGCATCTGCCGTGCGGCCTACGTGGGTCGCATGATCCGCCCGAAAGGGGTCGACGTGCTGATGGCGGCGTCGCGCCTGCTCGCGGCACGCGGCGTGCCCGTGACGATCGATCTCTACGGCCAGGCAGACACCGACAATCCCGAAGCCATCGACCCCGGCGATCTCGAAGCCTGGAGCGGCGAGGGTCATGGGAGCTGGCATGGTCCGACGCGCGACGTGGCCGGCGTGTGGAAGCGCTCCGACATTTTCGTGCTGCCGGCGCGGAGCCGTGAAGGACTGCCGCGGGCGTTATTGGAGGCTGCGGCATCCGGGCGGCCGGCCGTGGTGACGGATGTGCCGGGTTGCCGCAGTTTCGTGCGCCACGGCATCGAGGGGTTGATCGTGCCGCCGGAGGATGCCGTTGCGCTGGCTACGGCGCTCGAAACGCTCGCTGTCGATCCCAAGCTGCGCCTCACGCTCGGCGCAAATGCTCGCGCCAGGGTGCTCGCCGGCTATACCATCGCGCAGGTAGTGGCGGGCCTTGAACGGAGCTACACTGCCATGGTCGCGAACGAAAAGGTGGAGGCCGCTGCCGTGGCCAATGACGAGGATGCCAGTTCCGCATGACGCGCCCGCGACTGTCGACATCGGACTTTGTTCAGGGGCTGACGGGTGGCGACCGGGCGGTACTGGCGCAGGCCATCACGCTGGTTGAAAGCAATCGGACGGCTGATCGGCGTGCAGCCGACGATTTGCTGCAGCAGATCCTGCCGATGACCGGGCGTGCGCATCGCATCGGGCTGACGGGCGTGCCGGGCGTCGGCAAATCAACCACCATCGATCAATTGGGCATCAATCTGGTGGCGGCCGGGCACAGGGTCGCGGTACTCGCCGTCGATCCGACGTCGACGCGGACGGGCGGCTCGATCCTCGGCGACAAGACGCGCATGAACCGCTTGGCGCACAGCGACAACGCCTTCATCCGGCCGTCGCCGACATCCGGGACACTCGGCGGGGTGGCGCGAAAAACGCGGGAAACACTGGCGTTGTGCGAGGCCGCAGGATTCGATGTGGTCATCGTGGAGACGGTCGGCGTCGGGCAATCCGAAACGACGGTGGCCGACATGGTGGACATTTTCGTGGTGCTGCTGCTGGCTGGCGGCGGCGACGATCTGCAGGGCATCAAAAAGGGTATCATCGAACTCGCCGACATCGTCGCCATCAACAAGGCCGACGGCGACAACGTTTCGCGCGCCACTGCAGCCGCCGCTGAGTACACGGGTGCGCTGCATATCTTCACGCCCGCCGATGCGCCGTGGCAACCGCCGGTGCTGACTATTTCCGGCCGCGACAATGGCGGGCTGGATACGCTGTGGTCGACCATTGCAGCGCATCGCGATTGCATGCTCGATACTGGCGGATTTGAGTTGCGACGGCGGCGGCAGGCGGTCGGCTGGATGCGCGCGCTGCTGCAAGAGCGCCTGCTGGCGCTGGCGTCGGCCACGCCTGCGCTCGCCGCGCGACGTGCAGAAGTAGAGCGCGCGGTGGAGCTAGGCACGATGACGCCGCCGCATGCCGTCGACGACTTGATCGCGCTGATGGGGTTGGCCTCGCGCAAGACTTCGGACTGAGGGTGGTGAAGCCATGCAACTTCGTCGACCGCCGCTAACGCAATCACAGTCTCGGAGCCGCCTTCGAAGAGGCGGCCGTACGACCTTGTTGCTGACAGGGTTCGGGCCGTTTCCGCGCGTTCCCGTCAACGCCACTATGACGCTGGTGCCGCGTTTGGCTGATGCCGCGCGACTGCTGTTTCCGGCGGTCGACATCGTCAGCGAGATCCTGCCGACCGAATGGATCGCGGCACCTGCCTGCGTCGATCACCTCCTCGCGAAGCACGATCCCGATATCAGCCTGCATTTCGGCGTGTCCAATCGCGCGCGGGGATTTGAGATCGAATCGCGCGGACGCAATCTCTGCGTCATGGCGCCGGACGCCAGCGGATGCCATCCGCTGACCAATGCCGTCCGTGACGAGGATCGTGACCTCAGGCAATCGCGCGTGCCGGTGGCGGAGATCGTCCATCGCTTGCGTCGGCAGCGCATACCGGCGTACCGCTCGTGGAGCGCGGGCACTTATCTGTGCAACGCCACGCTCTATCATGTGCTGGCCGAGTTGAGGGCTGCCGGGCGCCGCGCGGGGTTCGTGCACATTCCCGACAAATTGGCGGCAGGTGGCCGGTTGATCGGCGGCGCGCGGGTGCGAACGGCTCCCGGTTGCCCGATGAACTGGGAACAGGCGCTTGTCGGCGGCATCGAGATTATCGCCGCCGTGCTCGACCAACCCTCGCCCAACCCGGCACGCCGCGCGCGGGCTTTGCGACATCCGATGCAGCGCGAGATGTGAGGTGGGCGCGACTCCGATCGTACTACGCTCTCTCCCTTCGTCATCCCGACGCAGGTCGAGACCTGCGGCAGCGTGCCGATCAGATTGTCCGCCATTCATCGCGATCGCGAAACCCAACAATGACAGGCGTTTTCGCATTGTCTGGCATGCCGCAGCCCCTCGTGGGTCCCAACCTGCGTCGGGATGAGGAGACGTGGGACCTTGGTTGAGTCCAGACCGCATTGGATGAGGTATGTCAGCCAGGCACGGGACTTGCTTAGTGGGATGATCTGCCCCGTTTTACCAACCGAGCCCCATATGACAGGT
>JANLYD010000475.1:0-13212 GCA_031365465.1 Hyphomicrobiaceae bacterium | reverse complement strand
GCAAATCAGGCCGATCGCCTTGAACGGTTGACTGGACAGCACGGGACGAGCGGGTTGGGTGAAGATGCCCGGTTCCGGCTGGCTTTCTGGAGGTTCGCCCGGCGTGACGGAAACCTTGCGCTGCATCGACACTCTCTCCGTCGCCTCGGAGGTCAGCGTCTACCATCCCGGTCGACGCGCGGCCATCGCCTTTGGCCGGTTGCATGGCAGGGTTGCTGGCGCCTTGTCAGGCCAGTCAGGGTTTGTTGCCGCGCGGTGCGAGCGGGACGCCGTCGGGCTGTTCACTGCCGTGCAGGTACATGAAACTGCCGGTGCCGGTGGCACACAGCGTGCCATCATCGAGACGCACTTCGCCGGCGCAGGTGGCGACCTTGCCCTCCACGCCGAGCACGCGACCGGACGCCGTCAGCACGCCTCTTTTCGCAGAGGCCATGAAGATAGTTTGCAAGGTGATGGTGACGGCGAGACGCATGCGGCCGGGCGTGCTGCAATAGGCCACCGCGCCACCGAACGCGGCATCGAGCATGGCTGCGTAGACGCCACCGTGCACGATGCCATGGCTGTTGTCGTGGCGATGGTCGATGACCAATTGAACCTCGCTGAAGCGGTCCGACCACTTGGTCGTCTTGTAGCCGAGGTTGCGGCGAAAGCCGTGCACGGGGCGCGCCGCAATCAACGCGTCCATCGCGGCGGTTTGGGCGGCGGTTTGGGCTGCGATCTGGTCTGGCGCGGGCTGCTGGAGATCCGTCATTGCCACCGTCTATCCATTTGGCCGATACTGTTGCGATCCCTCCCTTAAACGAGACCACGCCGTCATGAAAGCCACGACGCCAGCCGCGACCCACATCGCGGACAGCCATCTGACCGCCCTCAAGGCGATCGTCGGGCCGGGAGGGTTCTTCGAGACGGAGGCCGATACCCTCGCTTACCGGCAAAGTTGGCGCTACGGCTACACCGGCAAGTCGCCGCTGGTGTTGCGCCCGAAATCCACCGCCGAGGTTTCGGCCATCGTGAGCTATTGCCAGAGCAACCGCATCGCCATCGTGCCGCAGGGCGGCAACACCGGGCTCACGTTCGCCGGCCAGCCGAGCGAGAGCAACGGCGACGTGGTAGTGACGCTCGAGCGCATGAACCGCATACGCGACATCGACCTCGGCAACGACACGATGACGGTCGACGCTGGCGTCGTGCTGCAGAAGATCCAGGAAGCGGCTGCAGCCAATCAGCGCCTGTTTCCGCTCAGTCTGGGAGCACAGGGGTCGTGCCGCATCGGGGGCAACATCTCGACCAATGCGGGCGGCGTGCAGGTTTTGCGCTACGGCAACACGCGCAGCCTCGTGCTGGGCCTCGAAGTCGTGCTGCCTGACGGCCGGATCTGGGACGGGTTGCGCGCGCTCCGCAAGGACAACACCGGCTACGACCTGAAGCAACTTTTCATCGGCGGCGAAGGCACGCTCGGGATCATCACCGCCGCCGTGCTCAAGGTGTTCCCGCTGCCCACCGCCACTGAAACTGCGTGGATCGCCGTGGAAAGCCCGGCGGCCAGCGTCGCCCTACTCAGCCACATGCGCGAACGCATGGGCGAAGCGGTTACGGCGTTCGAACTGATCTGCCGCGCCATCGTCGATTTCACCGTCAACGGTGTGCCCGGCAACGAAGATCCGATGCGGGAGGTGCATCCCTGGTACGTGCTGATGGACGTCAGCGGGCAGGGCGCACCGGGTTCCCTGCACGAACCGCTGTCGGAGGCACTGGCATCAGCCATGGAAAAGGGCTTGGTCGCCGATGCGATCGTCTGCGGCTCCACTCAGCAGGCGCGCAAACTCTGGAAGCTGCGTGAAGACATGGCGGAAGGCCAGCGCGCCGCCGGCGGATCGATCAGCCACGATATTTCGGTGCCCGTCTCCGAGATTGCAGCCTTCGTTTCCGAGGCGGACGCGGCGCTCACGAAAGCCTACCCGGAGATCCGGCATTGCTGTTTCGGCCACGTCGGCGACGGCAACCTGCACTACAATCCGATCCGACCGGTCGCGTGGACGGCAGATCGGTTCATGGCCGAATACGCCAACGTCAATCGGATCGTGCACGACATCGTCATCGCGCACCGGGGCTCGATCAGCGCGGAGCACGGGATCGGGCGCATCCGTCTCGCCGAAAATCATCACTACAAGAGCGCCGTCGAAATCGACATGCTGCGCGCCATCAAACGCGCGTTCGACCCGCACGGCATCATGAACCCCGGCAAGCTCATCGAGATGTGAAACGTCCCTATTCACATCATGTTCGATGGCGAGAGGGTAGGCTTGAGGCAGACAGCGTCCGGACGCCCGTGTTGGCCCCTCGGCTTGTCAACCCTGAGCCGTCATCCGACCGGAATCCATAATCTTGACGGATAACGCGCTGTTTGTGCGATGCTGATGGAAGGCGACGAGACTTGGCTAGGTCAGCAATCGCTGCGACCGATCATGCCAGGCGATCACCGCTCCGGCTTTGATCGGTCGCTCAACACTAGGAGTAGCCGTTTGACTGCAAACGTGAACGACCCTGCCGTTATCGAACCCAACCCGTCTGGCGATAGTGCCGAGACGGGCATGCGCGCCATCGAATATCGCATTCGGCAGCAAGAACTTCTCGCGGAACTGGGCGTGAAGGCGTTGCAAGGCGCCTCGTTTGACGAGTTGCTGAAAGAAACAGCACGATTGACCGCAATCGGCCTCGACGTCGAGTTTTGCAAGGTTCTCGAACATATTCCGTCCACCAATCGACTGCTGGTTCGTGCAGGCGTGGGCTGGGACGACGGGGTCATCGGCGTTGCGACCGTTGGCGCTGATCTCGAGTCACCCGCTGGATTTGCATTGCATACCGGCAAGCCCGTAATCTCAAACCATCTTGAGAACGAAGAGCGCTTCAGAACTTCGGATTTGCTCAGGCAGCACGGCATTCGTCGCGCTATGAATGTTATTTTGCAAGGTGATGGCAAGCCGTTTGGCGTACTCGAAGCGGACAGCCGCTCGGAAGCTGAGTTTCTCGAGCACGACCTCGCTTTTCTTCAAAGCGCGGCAAATATCTTAGGAATGGCGATCGAGCGCGAGCGGCGCGAGCGGCACCTCACAGCCGCGCTAGAACGACATAAAATCCTGCTCAAGGAGATCAATCACCGCGTCAAGAACAGTCTGGCAATCGTTTCCAGCATGCTCAATCTACAGGCTCGCGACATTGCGAACCCTGAATTGACTGGATACTTGGGTGAGGCTGCGCAACGCATTGCAGCAATTGGAAAAGCGCATGATCAACTGAGTTATGGTTCAAATACGGAGCAAATGGATATCGGAAAATATATCAAGGCCATTTGCGGCGATCTAGACCGCAGCGTTGCTCACTGCCAAATCGTCGCCGAAGCCGTTGACGGAATTGTCATCAATACAGACAGAGCAATTTCCATCGCTCTCATCGTGAACGAATTGATCGCCAACGCTGCCAAGTACGCCTACAAGACTGAAGTGGGCGGTACCATTTGGATTAATGTGGATCGCAGTAGCCAAGTTTCATTCTCAGTATCCGTGCGCGACGAGGGTGCCGGCCTGCCGCTCGACTTCGATCTCAAAAAGGCGACGGGACTGGGCATGCGGATTGTCACGGCCTTTTCCAAGCAGGTGAACGCAACGATCAAAGTTCGCTCCCTCCAGCCAGGGACCGAGTTTGTCCTCTCGTTTCCGCTCGATGCTATCCCCGCGGCTTTTCCCGAGTAATCAGTCGTGGCGGCCCCGTCTGCGGGCGACCTGCTTTCGGTGAGGCACCAGATGCTCGATCGTCAGCTATCCTCGTTTAGGGGCCATGCGTCCAAGGTCGATCGTCTCGACCGACATGCACCCGTAAGAGCAGCCGCGTTTCGGATGCCGCTGCTTCGTTGAAGTTCAGACAAGCGTCATCCGCGCTCGTCCTTGACCGGCGGAAGCGCAAACGCCCGCGACCTCAGCTGCAGGAACGAAAGCTTGGACAGCACGTTCCCGGCGCACGTCGTCAACACCCTCACTCTGTACCGGTTATTCCTCATGACCCTCACACGCCGGGATGCCGTCCAGATCGTTGCGTCCGCAGCCGCTTCGGCGAGCGGCCTTGTTCAAATGCTGCCGGGTTCAGCCCGCGCGGCCGACACGAAGGAGCCTAACGCCATGGCCACCAGCACAGACACTCCGCTGCAAGATCCCGTCTCGAAATATCCCAAGCCGCCCTTCAACAAGCAGTTGCAGGAGTGGCCGGGGCTTGCGAGCAAGATGGATCCGGTGCCCGATCACGGCGAAAAATCGTATCGCGGTTCGGGCCGGCTGGCTGGCCGCAAAGCGCTGATCACGGGCGGCGACTCCGGCATGGGACGCGCGGCTGCCATCGCTTTTGCCCGCGAAGGCGCGGATGTCGCCATCAACTATTTTCCGAACGAAGAACCCGACGCACAGCAGGTTGTTGCTCTGATCAAGGCGGAAGGCCGAGTGGCCGTCGCAATCCCCGGCGACCTCCGAAACGAGGCCTTCTGCGCCCAGTTGGTCGCGCGTGCCGTCGAAGGTCTCGGTGGCCTCGACATTCTCGTCAATAATGCCGCGCGTCAGCAGGCCAGGCAGTCCATCCTCGATGTTTCGTCCGAGGATTTCGATGCAACGATGAAAACCAACATCTACGCGCCTTTCTGGACCATCAAGGCGGCGTTGCCGCACCTGAAGCCGGGCTCGGTCATCATCGCGACGGCGTCCGAACAGGCCTATGATCCGTCGCCAGACCTGTATGACTATGCGCAGACCAAAGCGGCCACGATGAACTACGCCAAATCGCTGGCAAAGCAGTTGGGTCCGAAAGGCATCCGCGTGAATGCGGTGGCGCCAGGCCCGATCTGGACGCCGCTGCAGGTGTCGGGTGGGGCCACTCAGGAAAAGTTGCAGAAGTTCGGTTCGCAGACCGTGTTCGGGCGCCCGGGCCAGCCCGCCGAACTTGCGGGCATCTATGTCCAACTGGCGGTCAACGATGGGAGCTTTGCGACCGGGCAGGTGTATGGCTCGTCGGGCGGCAACGGCCAGCCGTGATCGCATGAATGAGTTGGTATCGGCTGGGGTTGTGCGATAAGCAGCTATCACATCGCACAATTACCCGTGAATCATGAAAAAACCGACGCAAAACCGACCGAGTAAAACGGCTAATCCCGGCAGCGTCGGCAGTACGCAGCGGCAGCTTAAGGTCAAGGTCAAAACCGCCCACAAACGCTCGACGTCGTCCAATCAGTGGCTCGAGCGGCATCTGAACGACCCTTATGTTGCGGCCGCCCGCAATGCCGGTTATCGCAGCCGGGCGGCGTTTAAACTGATCGAAATCGACGACAAATATCACATTCTGAAGCCCGGCCAGATCGTGCTCGACCTGGGTGCGGCCCCCGGCGGGTGGAGCCAGATCGCGGCCCAGCGCACCAAGGCCGACAACACTGGCGCGTCGAAACAGGGCCAGGTTGTGGCGATCGATTATCTGCAGTTCGACCCGATCGCGGGCGTGGAAATCCTGCAGCTGGACTTCATGGCCGACGCGACGCCCGACGTGCTCAAGTCGAAACTGCGGGAGCCGCTGGCCGACGTGGTGTTGTCGGATATGGCCGCGCCGACCACTGGGCATACGCGGACCGATCATCTGCGCATCATGGGACTTGCCGAAGCCGCCATCGCGTTTGCCTGCGAAGTTCTGAAACCCGGCGGGGCGTTTCTGAGCAAGGTTTTCCAGGGCGGCACCGAGAACGATCTGCTGCGGATGCTGAAACAGCATTTTGCCGTCGTGCGCCACATCAAGCCGCCGTCGAGCCGTTCGGAGAGTGCCGAGTTGTATGTTCTGGCGACGGGCTTTCGTGGACCTCGCGGATGAGCGCGCAGCGATCGGCCGGTGCGTCGGCACGGGCCACGAATTTCGCGCTGCTGCTCGGCACCGTTCTGGCCTGGGGTTTCAACTGGCCGGTGGTGAAAATCCTACTGGCCACCAATACGCCGTGGTCGTTACGCGCGGCGGGGCTAGCCGGTGGCGCCCTGTTGCTGACTGCGGCGACCTGGGCAAGCGGGCTGTCGATGTCGCTGCCGCGTGGGGCATGGGCGACGGTGGCGGTGGCCGGATTTCTCAACGTGGCCGTTTTCAACATCTGCACCGTGTTCGCGCAGTTGACGATGCCGACGTCGCGGGCGGCCATTCTCACGTTCACGATGCCGCTGTGGGTGACCGTTTTTGCGTGGTGGTTTCTGGGCGAGGCGATCGACCGCCGGCGAGTGGCGGCATTGAGCATCGGCGCGGCTGGTCTTACGGTGCTGGCCAGCCCGTTCTGGCCCGTCATCGTGCAAGGCGGTGTGCCATTCGGTCTGGTTTACGTGCTGGGTGCGGCCATTTCGTGGGCACTCGGTACCGTGTGGCTCAAGGGGCATCCGGTTCAGGCCGCGCCGCTGGCTGTCACGGCGTGGCAAGTCATAACCGCAGCAGTAGTGTGTACGGGATGTATGTTGGCGTTCGAGACGCCGCGACTGGACCTGTCGGCGCGACCGCAACTGCTCGCGTTCATATACCATGTGCTGCTGCCGCAAGGGCTGGCCTATGTGATGTGGTTTGCGTTGCTCGGCCGCCTGCCGGCGTCGACGCTCTCGCTCGGCACGCTGTTGGTGCCGGTTTTTGGCGTGCTGGGGGCGGTCGTGCTGTTGGCTGATTGGCCAACCCGGCTCGACGTGGTCGGGTTGACCTTGATCGTCGCGGCGGTCGGACTTGATCAGCTGCGCCCAGCGCTCAGCCCCCGGCGTTAACCAGAGCACCGTATTGGTGAATTGCCATCTGCCCGCTGAGGCAATAGAGAGAACTGACCACCACTTGTAGTCACCACCTGCTGCCGAGGACTCGCCCCATGACCCGGATTTTGCTGCTCGCAGCCCTCTTCGCTGGAGCCTTCACCGCGGCTGTCTCTGCCCAGACATCCACCGCGCCGACTGCACCGACGGCGCCAGCCCCGAAGGCGATCCAGCCGCCGCCAGCCCCTCCATCAGCCACGCCGCCAGCCAAGAGCGCGACACCGGCGGCTCCCTCGACGACAGCGCCGGCAGCGACCGCCCCCGCAACGCCTCAGCCACCGGCTGCATCGGCATCGATGGCGGATTGCACGCAGACGACCGACCGTCCGAAGGCGATCGCCGCATGCACGACGGCCATCAAGGACGCCGGCAAGGACAAGCCGAAACTCGCCGAGGCCTATGCCGCACGTGCGGCCGCCCGCCTCGCGGACAAACCACGGGAGGCGCTGGCTGATCTGTCGAGCGCGCTCTACGCCGACCCGACCAACGTCGCGTTGTGGATAAAGCGCGCCGACGTGCGGGCATCGCTGGGCCAGCATTTCCGCTCAGCCGTCGATTACTCGGTGGCGCTGAAGTATGCGCCGAACACGGTTGCGGCACTGCTTGGACGGGGTGATCAATATCGCCGTCTGGGCGCGCTGCCGAAGGCGATCGAGGATGCCGATGCGGTCATCAAGCTCGATCCGAAGTCGGCCACGGCGTACGCCAACAAGGCTTATGCCGAGCAGCGCTACGGCAATCGTGACGAGCAGGCGATCAAGGACGCGGAAGAAGCAATCAAGCTCGATCCCAAGTCTGCTCTCGCCTACGCGGCTCGCGGTTTCGCCAAGATCAAGACCGACAAGCCGGCCGCATTGACCGACCTCAAGAAGGCGCTCGAACTCGATCCGAAGCTGGATGTGGTGACCGCCGCGCTGAAGAAGATCGGCTGACGCTCATCACAATACGGATGTGTTCTGGATCCCGGCTCTGCGCGCCAATGGCGCTCCGGCCGGGATGACGTCGGGTAGGTTGGCGAGTGGCGGAGCCGCATACGCGAACCCAATCACTCGAAACACCGACCACCCGAGCCAACGCACCCTGAATAGTTGCACGAGGCCGCTCGCAACGGACCTCGGTCTAAACCGCATCACGTGGCGGTCGCTGCCAGCAGCATGTCGATGGTGGCCTTGCCGACGCGCGCTTCCGCCCACTGATAGGTCGGCTGCATCGCTTCGCGCCAGACTTTGCGTTGCGCTGCGTCCAGTACCGTCACCGTCGTCTTGCCCGTCTGCTTGATCGCCTCCAGCGCAGACGCGTTGTCAGCCCGCGCGACGCCGTTCATGTACTCGGTCGCCTCGGCCATCGCCCTGTCGAGCCCCGCGCGGAGGTCCGGCGGAATGCCCGTCCAGAACTTGGAGTTGACGATGATCGCGTAGTTCTGATGCGAATGGCCGGTGACGGTAATGTGCTTCTGCACCTCGTGAAACTTTTGCGTCAGAATATTCGCGGCGGTATTTTCACCGGCATCCACCACGCCCGTCTGCAGCGACTGATACACTTCCGAAAACGCGAGGATCTGCGGGATGGCGCCGATTTTACGGAAGTAATGATCGGCGACCTTCGAACCGGAAATCCGGATCTTCATCCCCTGCATGTCGTCTGGTTTCAGCAGCGGCTTGTTCGATGTCAGCAAGTTGAAGCCGTGATCCCAATAGGCCAGTCCCGTGATCCCGCTCGGCTCCAGGCTGCGCAGCAACTTCCGCCCGACTTCGCCCGACACCACCTTCGCGAATTGCTCGTCCGTCGCGAACAGATACGGCAGGTCCATCGCCTCGAAATCTTTGGCGCCCATCGGTGTGAATTTGGCAGTCGACGGCGCAAGCATTTGCACGGCGCCCAACTGCAGCGCCTCGATTTCCTCTTTGTCCTTATACAAAGTCGAGTTGTGATAGACTTCGACTTTGACTTTGCCCTCGGTGTATTTCTCGGCCAGTTCCTTGAACTTCAGCGAGCCCTTGCCCTTCGGCGCCTCCGCCGTCACCACATGGCTGAACTTGATTACCAGCGGTGCTTGTGCCCACCCGGGTTGGCCATAGGCGGCGGCGATGGCGGATGAAAGTGCGACGGTGCCGAATTGGCGGCGCGACAAGGTCATGGCGTATCTCCCTGAGTTTCTTTTGGTTGTCTCGAATTTACGACTGCTGAGTTGGGCGTCGTTCCAAGGCTCCTGCCGTGATCGACTGTTCCATCTCCCGTCGCAGCCTGTAGGCCGTTACCGTATCATCGACGGCCACATCCGCCCAGGTCAGCGGCTGGTCTTTGGCGACCGCGCGCGTGAGCTTCAAGCGGTGTGCAAGGCCAAGCGGCAGATACCCCTGTCGGAGCGAAGTTACCGCCGGCGCCAGTTTGCCGTAGACGGTGTAGCCGCCCTCGCCGTCCAGGAGTTCGCCCGCCTTCAGCGCCCGCTTGGCGGTCGCCACGACGTCGGCATTGAAGCACGTCGCTGCCCCCGTCGCCTCGCCGCGCAGCCCCACCGACGCCACCGACACACCGAGCTCGAGCCCGATCAGATGCCATTTCTTGTAGAGCACCATGTTGCGTCCACCGGGATCGGTTACGACCTGGTACTCGCTGAAACAACGCTTGATGTAATCGTTGGCCGCCTCGATGCACACCCACACGCCCTTGCGGATGTCGTAGCCGACCGAGCTGCCATCCGGCCTCAACGACGAAATCACTTCGACCACGCCCTTTTTCGTCAGATGCCCGCCCTCGCTTTTGAGCCGCATCAGGCTCGGAATGTCGTCGACAGAACCGGGCGGAAAACTCAGGCCCTCGTCCGGCGCTTCCAGACCGGTCGCATTGGCGATGGAGGCGCTTTCGATCGCCGGCTTTGACCCGTCGAGGAAGGCGTTGAACATCTTCGGGTTCATGCCGCCGAGCTTGGCCTGTTCAGCCGTGACGCCCCAATGATCCCACACGGTCTCTGGCGTCGACTCGCGGAATTTGGGCAACCACTTGTGCCCGCGTCCCGCCGCCACGACGGGAAAGCCGCAGGTGCGGGCCCAATCGACCAGATCGCATGTCAACGCGGGCTGGTCGCCATACGCGAGGGAATAGATCACTCCGGCCTGCTTCGCTTTAACAGCCAAGATCGGCCCGCAGAATGCATCCGCCTCGACTGTCACGTTGATGATGTGCTTGGCGTGCGCGAAGGCTGAAAGACAGTGATCCACCGCCGCGATCGGATTGCCCGTGCACTCGCAGATGATGTCGACCTTTGGATGCGCGATCAGCGCCTGCCAGTCATCGCCAACGTGCGTCGTGCCATGCGCGATGGCATCGTCGAGACTGCGCGCGCTGGCTTGTTTCGCGGCCCACCCCACACGCGCCAGATTTGCCCGCGCGCCATCGGGCGAGAGATCGGCGATGCCGACGAGATGCACACCAGGTGTGCGCGGCAACTGCGCCAGATACATCGAGCCGAATTTGCCGGCCCCGATCAACCCGATGCGGATCGGCCGCCCCGCAGCCGCACGCTCCGTCAGTTTCGCGAACAGGTTCATGCGTCAGCCTCGTATCTGCAAATTCAAAACACGGCCCTGACGCTTCACTTCCACTTGCCACACAGCCTGCCGCTGCTTGATCTGGCCTTCGAGCGTCATCACCGTGTCCGTCACCACGCCACCCACGCTCTGGATGATGTCGCCCGTCGCAAAGCCTAGGTTCGCCGCCACCGATTGCGGCCGCACCGACAGGATCACCACGCCCTGTTCCTCGTCGAGCGACATCTCGTCGGCCAGCGCCGGCGAAATCGTCGACACGCGCGCGCCATCGAACGGATTGACCCCCGAAATATTGCGCACGTCGTTTTTGCCGGGTTCTGGCGCTGCGCGCAGGGTCAACTCCGTCGTCTGGACGCGGCCCTTTCGCATAAACTCGAGCTTTGCCTTTGCCCCGATGCCGCGCGTCGTGAGCCGGTACGTCAGCGCCCGCGGATCATCGACCGCCGTTCCGTCGACGCTGGTGATGATATCGCCGATCTGCAGCCCCGCCTCAGCCGCCGCACTTTTTGCCGTGACGCGGCTGACGATGGCACCTGTGGCCCGATCGATGCCCAGCGCGCTGGCGACATCGCGCGTCACCGGCTCAAGCTTTGCGCCCAACCACGGCCGCGTCACCTTGCGGCCGGTGATGGCGCTGTCGACGAACAGCTTCACCAGATTGGCTGGGATCGCGAAGCCGATGCCGTGGCTGCCGCCCGACTGCGAATAGATCGCCGTGTTGATGCCAGCCAGCCGGCCATTCATATCCACCAGCGCGCCCCCGGAATTGCCGGGATTGATGGCCGCATCGGTCTGGATGAACACCTGGGATTCGGACTGCGCAATTTCCGTCCGTGTCAGCGCCGACACGATGCCCTGCGTCACAGTTTGTCCGACGCCGAACGGATTGCCGATCGCCAGCACCATGTCACCCACCTCCAGATCGTCGCTGTCGGCAAACTCGAGATAGTTGAACCGCCCGTCGCCGCCTTCGAGTTTGAGGATGGCGATGTCGGCCTTCTCATCCTGCATCACGACGCGCGCGTCGAATTCACGCTTGTCGGTCAACACCACTTTGATCTCGGCGTTGCCGCCCACTTTCACCACGTGCGTATTGGTCACCACCAGCCCGTCGGGATGCACGATAACCCCTGATCCCAACGAGTTCTGCACGCGCTCTTGCGGCACGCCGAACCGGTCACCGAAAAACTGGCGGAAAAACTGTTCTTGCGCCGCCTGTGCCTGCGACTGCTGGATGCGCCCGCGCACGTACACGTTGACGACAGCCGGCGACGCCTTCTTTGCCACGGGCGCAAATGAAAACTGCGCCGCCTCCCGGGTCGGTGGTGGCACACGGCGCTGCGCCTCGCTCCACGAAATTCCCGCCGACAACACGCCGACGACCGTTACGATACTCAGCCAGATCAGACGCATCATCATACCCAATGTTAGACGAGGCGCATGTTGTAGCGGTTTGGAGCGCTCATTTGAAGGCGCGGCATGCGCTCACTGTGCCCCGTGCGCGCGCAAAATCGCCGCCAGCGCCGGCAGCTTCCGCACCTCGGCGTGCTGCAGTGCCGTCATGCCCTTTTTGTCGGGAATGTTCGGGTTCGCACCTGCTTTGAGCACCAGCCGCGCGACCTCCTGGTGTCTGCCGCCGCCATCGCTCAGCAGGGCCACTTCGAGCAGACAGGTCCACCCCAACGCATTGACGTGATCGAGATCGATGGCCGTATCGAGCAACACCCGCACCGCCTCCACATGACCCTTCTCGCACGCCGGAATGAGTGCGTTGCCGCCGAACCGGTTGCGGATGCTGAGATCGGGGCCATGGGCCATCAGCAGCCGCAATATCTCGGCCCGCCCCAGTGCACCCGCCAACAGCCACGGCGTGTCCATGTCGCGCGCCTGTGCGTTCACGCTCGCGCCTTCGGACACCAGCAGCTTTACCGCCTCGATGCGGTTTTTCTCCACCGCCATGTACAGCGGCGTACGGTTGGATTCGTCGCGCACGTCCACTTTGGTGCCGACCGTTATCAAGCGGTTGATCGCCGACAGATCGCCGCGTTCGGCCGCGTCCAGCATCGCCAGCCTTTGCCGTTCCGTGTCGGACATCGGTGATGCTCCCTGCACGTCTGCCGTACCGGCAAAAACAGCCAGCATCGACGACAGCAGCGCTGTATGAAATCCCCTCGGCAATCGCATACCCGCTCCTTAGCGGAAATTTGGGTGGCGTGCATAGACGCCGCACAGCGGACATGATTGTTTAAGCACAGGCACGCGACGCACGACGCCAAGGAGCACGCGATGAAACTCAGCGATGCGCAGGTCAAGCAGTTCGAGACCGAAGGCTGGCTGTTCATGCCGGAAGCGTTCTCCATGGAAGAGGTCGCAGCGCTCCGCACGGAAGCCGAAGGCATCTATGCTGCGAACCGCCCGGAGATCTGGCGCGAGAAGAACGGCGCGCCACGTACGGCGTTCGCAGCCCACACCTACAACGAAGGCTTCGCGATCCTCGGCAAGCACCCGCGCCTGATCGAGCCGGTCGAGCAGCTGTTCGGCGAAAAGCTCTACATGCATCAGTACAAGATCAACGCGAAAGCCAAGTTCGACGGCGATGTCTGGCAATGGCATCAGGACTACGGCACCTGGCTGCGTGATGACGGCATGCCCGAACCGCGCGCCATGAACATCTCCGTGTTTCTCGACGAGGTTTACACCTACAACGGCCCGCTGATGCTGATCCCCAAGAGCCAGCATCATGGCAACTTGCCGGCCGGCCACGACCTCGGCACCACCAGCTATCCCCTGTGGACGCTCGACAATTCCACGGTCGA
>JANLYD010000410.1:0-1552 GCA_031365465.1 Hyphomicrobiaceae bacterium | reverse complement strand
CATCGCCGATGGCACGAGACGGCTGCTTGGCGATCTTTATGAGTTCTCCGACCTCGGGTTGAGAAGCATCAAGGGCATCGCAGCGCCGGTTCGAACGTGGTCGGTTTTGCAACCGCGCGCAGTCGAGAGCCGTTACGAGGCGCTGCACGCAGCGGGCCACACCGCGCTCACGGGCCGCGACGATGAACTAAACTTGCTCACGAAGCGCTGGTCGAAGGCCAAGGGCGGCGAAGGCCAAGTCGTGTTGATCTCGGGCGAGCCCGGTATCGGCAAGTCGCGGTTGACGGCGGCGCTGATGGAAGAGATCGCCTCCGAGCCGCATGCGCGCTTGAGATACTTCTGCTCGCCGCAGCATACCGACAGCGCCTTCTATCCCGTCATCAACCAAATGGAGCGGGGGGCTGGATTCGCGCAGGGGGACAGCGCCGATGTAAAACTCGACAAGCTCGACACGGTTCTCTCGGCAAATTCGGCGACCGAGCACGACATGTCTCTGATTGCCGCGTTGCTGTCGCTTCCCGCCAATCGCTATCCGGCGCTCGACTACGATGCCGCGCAGCGCCGTGCAAAGACGATGGAAACGCTCCATGCCCAAGTTGTAACGCTTGCCGCGCGCACCACCGTCCTGATGATCCTCGAAGATGCACATTGGATCGACCCGACGAGTCTCGAGACCTTTGGCCGGTTTGTTGAAAAGCTTAAGGGGCTGAACATTCTGCTCGTCATCACCTATCGGCCCGAGTTCAACGCTCCGTGGATTGGGGACAGCCACGTTACCACCTTAAACCTGAACCGTCTCGACGACGGCGAAGCCTCGCGCATTGTGGCCAGCCTCGCGGGAAACAAACCGCTTTCTGCCGATGTCGTCGCGGACATCGTGGACCGCTCGGACGGGGTTCCGCTCTTTATCGAGGAAATGACCAAAGCGGTTCTGGAAGCGGAAAACGAAACGGCCGCGCGCGAGACCGTGGCCGCGGCACCGGCGCAGACCCACGCTGTGCCGGCTAGCCTGCACGCGTCCCTCATGTCTCGTCTCGACAGGCTTGGGGCGGCTAAGGGCATCGCACAGGTCGGCGCCGCGATTGGCCGTTCGTTTACGCACGCGCTGCTGGCTGCGGTCGCAAACGACGACCCTGACGATCTACGAATTCATCTCGACCGGCTTATCGCCTCTGGCCTCCTCTTCCGCCAGGGCCAACCGCCCAATGCGACGTATCTCTTCAAGCACGCACTCCTCCGCGATGCCGCCTACAGCATGCTGCTGCGCGAACCCCGCCGCGCGCTTCACGCGCGCATTTTGGAGGCGCTCGAAACCAAGTTCGCGGACATCGCCGAGAGCCAGCCGGAAATTCTCGCGCACCACGCGACGGACGCGGGACAAATAGAGAAGGCGGCCGGATATTGGGGCAAGGCGGGCCTGAGGTCTTTGCGCCATTCCGCGACGCGGGAAGCGCTAGCGCAATTGACGCGTGCGCAGGAGCAATTCGCAGCATTGCCATCTAACAGTGAGCGCCTTCGCAGCCAGATCGAACTACAGACTTATCTTGCCACC
>JANLYD010000406.1:0-3563 GCA_031365465.1 Hyphomicrobiaceae bacterium | reverse complement strand
TCGCTGTTGATCGGAGACTGCCGTAACAGCGCGGGAATGAGCAGCCCAAGCAGCGGGAAGCGGCGGCAACGGACGGGAATGGCGATTGCCATCAGGCGGCAAAAACCGGTAAGTTACCGCAAGGGTAACGGTCGGAACTGGGAACCAAATCTCGATGCGGACGAATGGGGGCCGAGGGCACGCGACACCCGAAAATGCCATCGACCGGGCGATTTCGATCATTCGCACGGCGATGATCGAAAAGAAAATCAATCAAACCGAACTCGCCGACGCCGCCGATTGTCACGAAAAAACTGTCCAGAACCTGCTGGCTGGGAAGTCTGTGCGTCAACAAACCTTGTTCGACGTCTGCATGGTGCTCGGGCTCGATTACGAAGCGCTACGCAAAACATGGTCGGGCGAAACGTCCGGAAAACCTGCCATCGCCGACGCTCGCCCAGCACCCGCATCGACGCCGCAGCAGGCAGGTCTTGGTGGCGAAATCGCGCCCGTCTACATGGGTGCCTACACACGCGACGGCGTCGACCACTACATCGGCTCGTACCTGACGCTGCGTCCGGATTTTCTGCACCCGTCCCACATCTTGGCCTATCGCACCGACATCGCCTGGGATGCGGCATGGCCCAGCCTCACCTTTCAGGAACGCGACCGGCCCGACCCCAGCTATGCCCACCGTGGCCGCGTCTACATTCCGGCGTCGTCGATGTACATCCACCTGGTTTCATTGACGAAAGGTGCAATGCGGATGGTTGTCGTGTCGCAGCCCGACCGGCTGGGCGTGATGCGCGGCATCATCACCACGCAGCACAAGTCGGGTGCCATGTTGATGCCGGTTTCAGCACCCCTCGTTTACGCCCAGCACAGCAGCTTCGACGGCCTGCCGCTCGGTGAGATCGCCCCCGGCCACGCGAGTTACGCAACCTATCACAAGAGCCTGCGCCAAACGATCGACGAAGGTTACGCACGGATGCTGACGGTACCGTGCGATGCGCCAAAGTGATTTCCATACAACCGGGCTTGGTCAGGCGACAAAGCCCGCGTATAGTCTGCTCACAACGGACATAATCCGTGGGCGAGCCGGCTCAGCAGCAGTCGAGAGTTCGGCGATAGGGAGAAGTGACGAATGGCAGGCTTCAACAGACGTAAATTCATCAAGGGTGCGGCGGCTGGCGGCGTCGGTGCCACTGCAATCGCCGCGCCCGCTATCGCGCAGGCGTTGCCTGAGATCAAATGGCGCCAGACCACCAGTTGGCCGAAGTCGCTCGACACGCTGCATGGTGGCGCCGAATTGATCGGCAAGCGCGTCGCTGAACTGACCGACAACAAATTCCAGATCCAGACCTTCGCGGCCGGCGAATTGGTGCCGGGGCTGCAGGTTCTCGACGCCGTTCAAAACGGCACCGTCGAATGCGGCCACACCGCGATGTACTATTATTTCGGCAAAGACGACGCGATGGTGTTCCTGTCGGGTCTGCCTTTCGGTCTCAACGTCCGCCAGCAGAACGCTTGGTTGCAGCACGGCGGCGGCATGGAACTCATCAACGAGTTCCTCAAGACCTATAACGTCACCATGTTTGCGGGCGGCAATACGAATTGCCAAATGGGCGGCTGGTTCTCCAAGGAAATCAAAACCGTCGAAGACCTGAAGGGCTTGAAGTTCCGCATGGGCGGTTTCGCCGGCAAAATCATGCAGCGCCTCGGCGTCGTACCCCAGCAGATCGCCGCAGGTGATATTTATCCCGCGCTCGAAAAAGGCACCATCGACGGCGCCGAATGGGTTGGCCCCTATGACGACGAAAAACTCGGCTTCGTCAAAGTTGCGAAATTCTACCACTATCCCGGCTGGTGGGAGCCGAATTCCTCCAACGGCTTCATCTGCAACACCGAAAAGTACAATGCACTGCCGAAGGTCTACAAGGAAGCGCTCGCATCGGCCACCGCCGAAGCCAACGCCTGGGTGTCGGCCAAGTACGATGCCGTCAACCCACAGGCCCTCAAGCGTTTGATCGGCACAGGCGCGGTCCTGAAGCCGTTCACACCCGAAGTTATGGACGCCTGCTGGAAAGCGTCAAACGAGCTTTATGCGGAAATCGGCGCGAAAAACCCTGCGTTCAAAAAACTTTATGACAGCCAAGTGGCCTTCCGTGGCGACGCGTATCTGTGGACATCGGTGGCCGACTTCACCATGGACAGCTACATGATCCGCTATCGCAACGCCGGACAGCTGTAATTAGCGTCTTCGGGCAAATCGTCATCACCAACGCAATGGCGCTTCTTTCGAGAAGCGCCATTTTTCATCTAGAGACCGCTGCGGTCGATTTCGATT
This sequence comes from Hyphomicrobiaceae bacterium, assembly GCA_031365465.1. GTDB lineage: Bacteria > Pseudomonadota > Alphaproteobacteria > Rhizobiales > Hyphomicrobiaceae > JABFRJ01. The sequence goes on along the minus strand of JANLYD010000406.1, from coordinate 1,237 downwards.
GATTTGACAGACCTTTGATCGCCTGCAACTTCTAAGCAGCAGAAAAGCAAAGACGGACTCTCGGGGAGCGGCATGACGGTTTTCAATCGACGCACATTCGTCAAAGGTGCCGCTTCAGGTGGCATTGGTACGACCACGGTCGCAGCCCCGGCTCTCGCGCAGGTACTGCCGGAAATCAAATGGCGGTTGACAACCAGCTGGCCGAAATCACTCGACGCACTGCACGGCGCCGCCCTCATGATCGGCCAACGTGTCGCTGAATTGACCGAAAACAGGTTCCAGATCCAGACCTTCGCGGCCGGCGAATTGGTGCCGGGCCTGCAGGTGCTCGACGCCGTCCAGAACGGCACTGTCGAATGCGGTCACTCCGCGATGTATTATTATTTCGGCAAGGACGACACGTTCGTGTTCGCGTCAGCTCTCCCCTTCGGGCTCAACGTGCGCCAGCACAATGCATGGCTCCAGCACGGCGGCGGCCTGCAGATGCTCAACGACTTCCTCAAGACCTACAACGTCACCATGTTCCCGGCCGGCAATTCGAATTGCCAGATGGGCGGTTGGTTCTCCAAGGAGATCAAGACAGTCGACGATCTCAAAGGTCTGAAATTCCGCATGGGCGGATTTGCCGGCAAGATCATGCAGCGTCTCGGCGTCGTTCCCCAGCAGATCGCCGCCGGCGACATCTATCCAGCTCTCGAAAAGGGCACGATCGACGGCGCCGAATGGATCGGGCCCTACGACGACGAGAAGCTTGGCTTCGTGAAAGTCGCGAAGTTTTATCATTATCCCGGCTGGTGGGAGCCGTCGTCGACGCTCGGATTCATCTGCAACAACGACAAGTACAACGAACTGCCAAAGCAATACAAAGAAGCGTTGGCCTCAGCCACCGCCGAGGTCAACGCTTGGCTCGCAAGCCGATACGACGCCATCAACCCGGCTGCCTTGAAACGGTTGGTGGCCGCCGGCACCGTCCTGAACCCGGACGCCACCGGGAGTCTCCGGTGGTGGGATGGCGGGCGGTGGACGGAGCACCAGCACGCCCCGCCGCCGGCACCGCGCTAGCTCGGGCCTCGCCGCACCCGCACGGGGCTCGTGCTGTTGCGCTTCACGACGTCGCCGCCCTCGATGATGAAGTCGAGGTTCTCTCCGAGCTTCGGCTTGCGTCCGCGGGCCTTGCGGATCGCGGAGATCCGGACGAAGCGGTCGGCGTCGAGGATCTCGTCCCCGGCGCGAACCC
>JANLYD010000437.1:0-3019 GCA_031365465.1 Hyphomicrobiaceae bacterium | reverse complement strand
TGACCGAGCAGGAAGAGAGCGAGCGGCGCCAGAAAGAGTTCGCTTCGCGCTCGGGGCTATTCATGGAAGCCCTTGACGTTGACGAGTACATTGCCCAGTTGCTTGCAACCGAGGGCTTCGAGACGATCGAAGAGGTGGCCTTCGTCGATCCGGGCGAAGTTGCTCGCATCGAGGGTTTCAACGACGAGTTCGCCGCTGAACTGCAGTCGCGTGCCAAGGACTACCTGGAACGCATCGAGACGGACCGCGACAACAAGCGCAAGAGCCTCGGCGTGTCGGACGATTTGGCAAAGGTTCCGGGCGTGACGACCGCTGTGATGGTTGCGTTGGGTGAAAATGGCGTCAAGACGGTCGAAGACTTTGCCGATTGCGCGACCGATGATCTCGTGGGCTGGACCGAGCCGAAGAAAGACAAAGACACGCCGGCAGTTCGGCACAAGGGGCACTTGGCCGGATTTGAGATCAGCCGTCAGGAAGCCGAGGAGATGATCCTGCAAGCGCGGGTCATCGCTGGTTGGATTACCGAAGAAGACCTGGCGAAAATGAAGGCGGACGCGGCTGCTGCCGCCGAAGCAAAAGCCGAAGCCGATGACGCAGCGACCGCCGCTGCTGCATCAGCCACAGCTTGACGTGATGACCGGAGCACCAACACTACGTGACGAGCGACACGACAGTGGCGAAGTCGAACCCTGTGGAACCCAAAACTTTGGTTTCCACGGCAGGGTTGGTGTGCGCACAATCGCCTGACGCGCTGACGCCGTGTGCTTCATCTTCCGAGCCGACAGCAGCCATCGACGCTCGCCCGCCCCGGCCTGCGAAACCGGACCCTGACCGCGTGCGCTTGTGTGTCGTTTCCCGTCAGGAATTGCCGCCGGACGCGCTCATTCGGTTCGTTGCAGCGCCCGACGACAGTATCGTTCCAGATTTGGCGCGCCGCCTTCCGGGTCGCGGCGTCTGGGTGACCGCGACCAAGGCCGCCGTCGCTGATGCCGTGAAACGAGGGCTTTTTGCCAAAAGCTTGAAGCGCTTCGTCAAAGCCGATAAAGATCTCGTGGCGCACGTCGAGAGAATGCTCGCGCTCGAGGCCCGGCAAGCGCTCAGTCTCGCCAACAAAGCAGGACTGGTGACGACCGGCTTTTCGAAGGTCGAAATCGCCTTGGAAAAAAGATTAGCCGAGGCGCTGTTGACCGCGAGCGACGCAAGCATCGACGGAGCGGGGAAATTAGCGCGTAAGTTCAGAGCAATCCGTGCGGCGGCGGGGCAAAAAGCGCCGGTTATACAAGAATTTTCGACCGATGAATTGAGTTTGGCTATTGGTGGGTCGAATGTGGTACATGCTGCCTTGGCGAGTGGTGGACTAGGGCGGCGAGTGATCGCCTGCTGCTATCGGCTACAGCAATTTCGCATGACAAATGGGTTCGCGGAGGACGCGCCGGTTACGGCTGCGGCTGACGCACTCCCTGATTTGGCGCTTCCCGCGCCAGGGCTTGATTTGGCGCCTCGCGCGCCAGGGAGTGCGCCGGACTCGTAGGTCCGGGGCAATGGAATTTGACGCAGGGCCGGCACATCCGGCGCAACAGTAAGCGAACTCGGATCAGGCAGGTACGGATCACGCATGAGCGATACGAAGGAAACTGGCGACAAGATGCTGCGCGCAACTCCAGCGGCTCCGGCCGGTGCGCCGCCGTCCGGCGCCCGCAAGACGCTGACATTGACGCGCACCGTTGAACAGGGTGCGGTACGGCAAACGTTCGGCCAGGGACGGTCGAAGTCTGTCCAGGTCGAGGTCAAGAAGACACGTAAGCTCGCCAAGCCGGGCAGCGCAGACGATCAGAGCGACGGCGGTTCACAGACGTTCGCCAAGCTTGGCGGCCTCTCGAACAGCGAGATGGACAAGCGCATGAAGGCGCTCGAAGCCTCAAAAGAACGTGAGGAACAAGAGGCGAAAGCCAGCGCGGAAGCCGACGAACGCCGGCGGTTGGCCGACGCGGAAGTCGCTGCGTTGCGGGCGGCTCAGAATGCGCCTGCCGTCGAGGCCGAGCCTTCGGTAGCGGCGGTTGCCGCCGAACCGTCCGCTGCGACGGACGCGAGCACGACCGCAGCCGCTTCAGTTGCGAAAGCTGCGCCGTCGGAGGCAAAGCCGCCGGTTGCTGCCGTCGCCGCGACCAAACCGACGACGCTGACAGCGCCGGTAGCGAAATCTGCCGTGGCCGCCACACCGGCCGCCGGCGTCAAGACCGCCAAGCCCAGCGCTGCTGCCGAAGCCATCAAGCGCGCCGATGCTGCAACGCGTGGCCGTCCGCCCGGCGTCAAGACCAACGAAGTCGAAGACGACGACGTGCGCATGGTCAAGAAGGGCGGCATCAAGATCATGGTCAAGGCGCCCGTCAAGGCGCCGGACGACAAGAAAGAGCGCGTCCGCCTCACCATCAACAACGCGTTCGACGATCAGAACCGCGAGCGGTCGCTGGCCTCGCTGCGCCGCAAGCGTGAGCGCGAAAAGCTGAAGAGCATGGGCGTGCCGCAGGCGCGCGACAAGGTCATGCGCGAAGTCATCATCCCGGAGGCGATCACCATCCAGGATCTCGCCAACCGCATGACCGAGCGCGCCGTGGATGTCATCAAGCTACTGATGAAGCAGGGCGTGATGCACAAGATCAACGATGTGATCGACGCCGATACCGCTGAATTGATCGTGACCGAGTTCGGCCACACGCCGAAGCGCGTTTCAGAGTCCGACGTCGAAGAAGGGTTCATTGCCGAACGGGACGTCGACGATCACCTGGAGCCGCGCGCACCTGTCGTGACGATCATGGGCCACGTCGACCACGGCAAGACCTCGTTGCTTGACGCGATCCGTTCGACCAACGTGGTGTCAGGCGAAGCAGGCGGCATCACGCAGCACATCGGCGCCTATCAGGTGAGAACGCCTAATGGCGAATTGGTGACGTTCATCGATACGCCAGGCCACGAAGCCTTTACGGCCATGCGTGCTCGCGGCGCCAAGGTGACTGATATC
>JANLYD010000429.1:0-3111 GCA_031365465.1 Hyphomicrobiaceae bacterium | reverse complement strand
AAACGCCTCTTACGCCGCATCTTCCTCTGGCTCTGGCGGTGCGTGTCTGCACGCCGCACCGCGCAGGGGTGGCATAAACTTTACCGATGTCATACGGACAATCAACTTCACCGCCGTCATCCCGTGCGCAGTGCAGCAAGCTCTGCTGCTTGATGCACCGCAGACACGGGACCGCCCAGGCCAGCGAGGCCAACCGCTGCCAGCCTACCCCACCAACCCCCGCTTCCTGAGCAATCCTTCGACCTGCGGTGCGCGTCCGCGAAACGCCTTATAGGCGGCGTCTTCGTCTTGCACCCCACCCGCCGCATACACGAACTTTGCCAACCGCGCAGCCGTCGCCGGATCGAACACGTTGCCCGTCTCCTCGAACGCCGCGAACGCATCCGCGTCCAGCACCTCAGACCACAGATAGCTATAGTACCCCGCCGAATACCCATCGCCCGAAAACACGTGCGAAAAATGCGGTGTCGCATGCCGCATCACGATCTCGCGCGGCATGCCGATGCGCGCCAACGTCGCCGCCTGTCGCACCATTGGATCGGCACTCGCCGCCGCCGCATCCGCATGGAAATCGATGTCCACGATCGCCGACGCCAGAAACTCCACCGTCGCAAAACCCTGATTGAACGTACGCGCTTTCAGCAGCTTCTCGATCAGCTCGGCGGGCATCGGCGCACCCGTTTCGTGATGCCGCGCAAACTCACTCAGCACCTCTCGCGTGCCGAGCCAGTGCTCATAAAGCTGCGACGGCAGCTCCACGAAATCGCGCGCCACAGACGTCCCCGACAGCGACGGGTACGTCACGTCAGACATCAGCCCATGTAGTCCGTGCCCGAATTCGTGGAACAGTGTGCGCGCATCATCCATCGACAGCAGCGCCGGTGTTCCCTCGGCAGGTTTCGCAAAATTGCACACGTTGACGATGACAGGCCGGATATCGCCCGCAAGCTTCTCCTGGCTGCGGAATGCACTCATCCACGCGCCGCTGCGCTTCGACGGCCGGTGGAAATAGTCGCCGAGAAACAATCCCACATGCTTTCCATCGCGTCCCGTCACCTCGAAAGCCCGCACATCCGGATGATACAACGCCACATCCGTCACTTCGCGAAACGTCAGTCCGAACAGCCGTTCCGCCGTCGCGAACGCTGCCGCGATCACCCGGTCCAGCGGCAGGTATTGCTTGATCTCGGCTTCGTCGATGCCGTAATCCGCCGACCGCACGCGCTCTGCGTAATGCCGCCAATCCCACGGCTCGATTTGAATATTCGCCCCATCGGCCACGGCAAGTTTTTGCAGCCGCTCGCGCTCACGCGCCGCCTGCGCCTTCGCCGGCCCCCACACCGTGTCGAGCAGGTCCCGCACGCGGACAGCCGTTTTCGCCATCGTGTCGTCGAGTTTGTAGTCGGCGAACGTCGCATAACCCAGTAACTGCGCACGCTCGGTCCGCAGCGCCAAAATCTCTTTCACGATTCCACGATTGTCGGTCGGGCCGCCATTCTCGCCCCGCTTGATCCACGCATTGAACGCCGTCTCGCGCAGATCCCGCCGAGCCGACGCAATCAAGAACGGCTCGATCAGCGATCGCGACAGCGTGATCACGTGGCTCGCCGACGACCCGCGCGTCACCGCCGCTTCCGCCGCCGCCGCGATCAGCGATGCCGGCAACCCCGCGCGATCCGCCTCCGTCGGCAACGGCAGCTCATAGGCTTTCTCGTCAGCCAGCACGTTCTGCGAAAATTGCGTACCGAGCGCGGCCAGCCGCTGCTTGATCTCGCCCATGCGCCCCTTCTGCGCAGGTTCCAGCTTCGCCCCTGAGCGCACAAAGCCCAGATGCGTCCGCTCCAGCACGCGCATTTGCTCAGCATTCAAGCTAAGCGTCGCCCGCTTTACGAACAGATCGTCCACCCGCTTGAACAGCGCCGCATTCGACGTGATCGCATTGCCGTGCGCCGCCATCTTTGGCGCCATCTCCCGCTCGATCTGCTGCCGCGCGTCGTTGCTGTCGGCACCAGCCAGGTTCCAGAACACCCCGCCGACCTTCTTCAGATTCTTCCCCGCCAGTTCCAGCGCCTCGATCGTGTTGGCAAACGTGGCCGCCTCCGCGTTGCCGGCAATCCCTTCGATCTCCGACATGTGTCCAGCCAACGCCACTCCGAACGCCGGCCCGAAGTGCGCGTCTGTGATGTCGCCAAAAGGCGCCAACCCAAACGGCGCCGTCCATTCGCAAAGCAGCGGATTGTCAGCAGTATCCATGATCGTTCTCTTTCAGGGATTGAGTTGGTCGTGACCGTCGTCGAAATCAACGGCACCATGTAGGGCGCAATAGCCCACTCGGGGCGTATTGCGCCAGACGCAATCGGTAGCGCGTGTGGCGCGGCGCAATAGCCGACTTTCGGCGTATTCCGCCAGAGGCAATCGCTAGCGCATGCGGCGCGGCGCAATACGCTGAAACGCTATTGCGCCCTACGGCCGCGCGTCCAACTTCCGTCCTGGCCGCGAAGGCGGCCATCCACGACAATCCTCTGCAAGTGATAAGGTGGCCTATGAAAAGCGATCGCTTACGTGTCCCGGTTGATGAACCGTATATCCTAGCTATTGGCAGGGCGACGTATGTCTTTGCTACGATGGAATGGAACGCTGTTTGGTGCTGCGAACGGATGCAGCGCAACTACATCGGGTCGTTGCGTCGAAAAACTGCTGGCAAGATTGCAATCGACTTAGTTCGATTGGCAATGCCGATAAATCTTGGACGGGACGGTTGCTTAGGTCCGGCCATCGAGTTCTTGCGACTCGTGGAATTTCGAAACGGTATTCTTCATGGCAAGCCTGGAACATCGCCCACCGGCGAGCAACGTCTCTTTCGAGACGGAATTCCATGGACATCATCTATGATTGATGACGCTGCCGATCAATTCGCAGACTGCAGCATTAGTCTCAACTTACTTTTGTACAACCAGTTAAAAACGTAACTTCGCAAGTTCGACCGAATTCACTTGTCTAAATATTGGACACAGCAATCGATGATTTGATTGCACCCTACCCCACCCTCACTCTCCCTATCCCTCACCCCTGCCCCCGCACCATCTCCCACGTCGCCGTGAAATCCGTTTT
>JANLYD010000407.1:0-1697 GCA_031365465.1 Hyphomicrobiaceae bacterium | reverse complement strand
GCCAGTTTCGACGCGGCGCGCGTGCTGCGCGATCTCTACGCGTTGCGTAAAATCGGCGAATTCAAAACCGGCGTACATCGTCCCGCACTTTCGCCCGAGCACATCGCGTCGCTCGACTGGCTGGCGCAGGCGCTACCCACGGCCGGCCTGGCCCCGACCATCGACGGCATCGGCAACGTCTATGGCGTATCAAAAAAGCCCGGCAGGAAATTGTTGTCCGGCTCCCACCTCGAAAGCCAGAACCAAGCGGGCTGGCTCGACGGCCCACTCGGCGTCATTTACGCGCTGGAAGCGGCCCGCGTCATCAACGGCCAGCAAGGCTTCGACGGCGCGGTCGAAGTTGCCGCCTGGTGCGACGAGGAAGGCCACTTCGGCAACTTCCTCGGCAGCCTGAGCTACGTCGGCAAACTCTCGGACGCCGATATCGACGCCGCGACCGACCGCACGGATGGCCGCCGCATGCGCGACGCGCTCGCAGCCGCAGGCTACCAGGGTCGCCCGCGCTTAGGCGTCGAGAAGGGACGCCACATCGGCTACATCGAGGCACACATTGAACAGGGCGACTGGCTCGAAGCGCACAATCTGAAAATTGGTGTTGTCTCGGCGATCGTCGGCGCACGTCAGTTCAAAATCGATATCTCGGGCGTGCAGAATCATGCCGGCACCACGCGCATGGCGATCCGCAAAGACGCAGGGCTTGCGGCAGCCAAACTCATCACAGCCCTCGACGACGCCTTCCGTGCGGCAGGCGGTCCGCGCTCGGTCTGGACCACGGGCCGCATCACGCTCGATCCCGGCGCACCCAGCATCATCCCTGGCCACGCCGAAGTGCTGTTCCAGTTCCGCGACGACAACCCCGACATTCTCGACACTCTCGAAGCCGTCCTGCACAAAACTATCGCGGCGCATCAGGCCAAAGGCCCGTGCACGATCGCCATCGAAAAGCTGCGCGCCAGCACGCCCGCCAAAATGGATGCGGGCTTCCAGTCCGCGCTTGAGGCAGCAGCCAACGCCCACGCCGGCGGAAGCCTCACGCATCTGCCGAGCGGCGCCGGGCACGACGCACAAATCCTCGCCGGCGTCATGCCGTCGGCGATGATGTTCATCCCCTCCATCGGAGGCATCAGCCACCACTGGAGCGAAAACACGTCTGATGCGGACATCGCGCTCGGTGCGAAAGTGTTCGTGGACGCCTGCGCGCGGATTTTGGGGGCGCTACCCATCCACAAGTTGACAAGTGCCTGACGTGAGTTAGAACATACACAGAACAATGTAACCGCTTGTTACTTCGGATCGTTGTAAATCAGGTGCTTACCACCATTTATCCACAATAAGACGTTAGACCTTGACAACCAAATCACTATACACCGAGTCTGAACCTAGGCGCGGACGAAGGCCCATCGGACATAGCGTCAGCACCGGAAAGGGGAACACCAATGCCTCGATTTGAACAGGCTATGCACTTCGTTATTAGCAGCACGCAGCCCGAAGAACTTGGGAAGACGAAGCTGGCGAAGGTACTATTTTTCTCTGATCTAGAAGCGTTTCGTCGTCGTGGCAGGCCGATGACCGAGGCGCGCTACGTTAAGAAGCCTCACGGACCAATGCCAGTGGCACTGTACGATGGTATTCGTTCGCTGGAGTGTGCGGGTAAGATTGCGCAGCGGAGCCACGCGTTGGCCGGTTACACCCAACAT
>JANLYD010000395.1:0-1680 GCA_031365465.1 Hyphomicrobiaceae bacterium | reverse complement strand
ATGCCGTTGAGATAGTAGCGTGTTTCCTCGGTCGAAATGGCAAACCGTGTTTTGTCGATCAGCCGCTTGAGCTCGTGAGCCGGCAATTCGAACAGGTGCGGGAAGTCGCCGCCAGACAGATCCGGGAAATCTTCGGCGGCTAACGCCTGAAGGGCAAACTGCGACTGCCCGGAATGCAGTGTCAGCCGTTCTTTCTCTGGATCGCGCTTGATTTCGATTTCGCTGCCATCGGGCAGCTTCCGGACGATGTCGTGCAGGAGATGCGCTGGGACGGTAACTGCGCCGGGCTGCACCACGTTGGCGGCGATCTGCTCGACGACTTCCCGTTCGAGATCGGTCGCCTTGAGATGCAACAGCCCGTTGCTCGCCTTGAGAAAGACGTTCGACAGGATGGGGATTGTGGTCCGCCGTTCGACGACGCTGGTGACGTGGCCAAGCGCCCGAAGCAATTCCCCACGATCGATCACGAGCTTCATAGATGTGGGCCTCAATGCGATTTGATCACCGGCGGTGCCGCCGCGTGTTGGTCTCCGTTCCCTTACGCTCTATCGCTGACAAAACAACAAGATAGGAGCGCGGGAATCACTGCGATGCCAAATTGGCGCGCATCAGTTGAGTTTGCAAGTCCTGCTGTGGCCAGGCAGCGCCGGAACGGCGCTCGAAACGGGGCGATCCACATGCAAAAGTGCCCGGCCGCGAGGGCCGGGCACTGCGTGGGTTCCAACGCCTGCTGCGACAGTGTCACAGCGAGGCTGTTGTCCGGGCCTGCAGGGCCTGGTCAGGAGGCGCGGCTCAATTGCGTTTTGAGCGCCTCGATTTCGTCGCGCAGGCGGGTATTGGCGTTCAATTCCCGGTCAATCTTGCGGATGGCATGCAGCACCGTCGTGTGATCGCGATCGCCAAAGCGGCGGCCGATCTCAGGCAATGACCGCGCTGTGAGGTGCTTGGCCAGGTACATGCCGATCTGCCGTGGCCAAACGATTGACCGGTGCCGCCGGGGCGACACGATGACGGCACGGGTGACCGCATAGTGCCGGGAGACCACCTTCAAGATGTCTTCAATCTTGATCCGCCGTGGCTCGCCGCCCTGCACCAGGCTGCGCATCACAGCTTCAGCGGTTTCGAGGTTGGCCGCGGTCTGCGTCATTTGCCAGTTGTGGAAGAGATGATTGATCGCGCCTTCCAACTCGCGGCCGTTCTCAGTCAAACGCTCCGACAGGAGTGTGAGGATTTCGGGCGTGAGGGCAAACAGCGGGTCCTGGGCCCGCTTGTCGGCGACGCGCCGCTCAAGAATTTTGTAGCGAAGTTCCGGCGCCAGCGGTTGCAGTTCGGTCACCAGGCCGCTCTGCAGGCGTGAGCGCATACGGTCGTTGAGGCGCTCGATCTGCGCGGGCGGCCGCGCAGACGCGACTACCAATTGTTTGCCCGAGTCGAGCAGAGCATTGATGATGTGCTCGAATTCCTGCTCGGTCTTGTCACCTTGCATAAACTCGAAGTCATCGATGAGCAGGATATCGATGGCGCGGAACTTGTTCTTGAAGGCGATCGCTTCCTGGGCGCGGATGGCTTCGACGAATTGAAACAGGAACCGTTCCGCGGTCAGGTAGAGAACCTGGGCGTTGGGCGTCCGGCGTTTCACATCCCAGGCGATGGCATGCAGCAAGTGGCTCTTGCCGAGGC
>JANLYD010000376.1:0-10050 GCA_031365465.1 Hyphomicrobiaceae bacterium | reverse complement strand
CGGATCCGTGGGCTGGCATCGAAGCCAAATACCCGGTCAAGGGCAAGTTCTCCGGCACCGTGACCAACATCGCGGATTACGGCGCGTTCGTCGAGCTGGAGCCGGGCGTCGAAGGCCTGGTCCATGTCAGCGAAATGAGCTGGACCAAGAAGAACGTGCATCCGGGCAAGATCGTCTCAACCAGCCAGAAGGTCGAAGTGACCGTGCTGGAAGTCGATCCGAACAAGCGCCGCATCTCGCTTGGGCTGAAGCAGACGCAGGAAAACCCGTGGGATGACTTCCTCACGAAGCATCCGCGCGGCACCATTGTCGAAGGTCCGATCCGCAACATCACCGAGTTCGGTCTGTTCGTGGGTCTCGACGGCGGCGTGGACGGCATGGTCCATCTCTCCGACCTCGACTGGAACAAGCAGGGCGACGAGGCGATCAAGGACTACAAGAAGGGCGACAACGTCAAAGCCATCGTGCTCGACGTCGACAGCTCTAAAGAGCGTATCTCGCTGGGTATCAAGCAAGTCGGCGGCGATCCGCTGGCGACCGTCGGCAACATCAAGAAGAACGATCAGGTCACCTGTGAGATCATCAAGGTGGACGAAGCCGGCATCGAGGTCAAAATCGCAGGCACCGAGTTTACGACCTATATCAAGCGTGCCGACCTGTCGCGCGACCGTGCCGAACAGCGCCCCGAGCGCTTCTCGGTGGGCAACAAGGTCGACGCGCTGGTCACCAACTTCGATCGCACCAGCCGCAAGGTGACGGTGTCGATCAAGGCGCTGGAGATCAACGACGAGAAGCAGGCTGTCGCGCAATTCGGATCGTCCGATTCAGGCGCGTCACTCGGCGATATCTTCAAGGCGGCCATCAAGAAGAAGGAAGGCGACGACAAGTAAGTCGTCGGTTTCGAGGTTCACTAACGAGGGCGTGTGCTAGCCAAACGGCGGGTGCATGCCCTTTTTTTTTGGAAGAGCCGATTTCAAACAAGCTAGGACTCTCCTGCGAATGTGACTTACACTGTCGTTGCCCGACGTTGGCGGGCTGTGCCGGCTTCGCCTGCACACGGCGATTTTTTATTGATATTGGGAAGGGATGCGATGACCCCGTCGGCTAATCTGACAGCACTCCAATCCGTCTACGAAATTTGGCACGAAACGAAGGGCGAAGGCGATCGTGCCGCCGAGGCTTGGCTGGGCCTTCTTGCCGATGATTTTCGTATTCTGAGCGTGAATGAAGAGGCGCCTGGGATGGCGTTTGCCAAATCGCGCAATTCCAAACAAGAAGCGCTGCACTACATCATGAGCCTGCTCGACGAATGGAAGATGATCCGATGGTCGCCAAAGACCTACGTGTCTCAAGGCGACAACATAACGATGTTCGGAAGCTGCGTGTGGCAGCATAAATCAACGGGTAAAATCGCAGATTGTCGCACTGCGCACCTTTGGAAATTCAAGGACGGGAAGGCGGTCGAACTCACTGAAGTGTTCGACAGTGCGAGAGCGGTTGCTGCCGCGACGCCATGATCTGTAATTCCATGCGCGACTAGATTGCGACCGCCATTTTCGTGTACAGAGCGGGATTGAGGTGCGTCCAACCCTGCGATGGTTTACGGGCGCCACATCACGCCAGGAGAGCCCGTCAATGTCGATCGAGACCGAAGCGGTATTGGATCGTCGCGCGCTGCGCCGGCGCCTTGGGTTCTGGCGCTCGGCTTTTATACTGGCGGGCGTGGTGACGCTCGGAGCGGTGGCGTATGCATTTGGTGGTGGCGACGTCATGCGGTCCCGTCACATCGCGCGGGTGACCATCGACGGATTGATCACCGAAGACCGCAAGCAACTGCAGATGCTGGAGCGCTTGGCCAAGAACAAGAACGTGGCGGGTGTGATGCTGTCGATCAATTCGGGCGGCGGCACGACGACGGGCGGCGAAGCGCTGTTCGAGGCGATCCGCAACGTGGCCAAGGCCAAGCCGGTGGTGGCGCAGTTCGGCACGGTCGCAGCGTCGGCAGCCTATATCTGTGGCCTCGGCGCCGATCATATCGTGGCGCGCGGCAATTCGATCACCGGGTCGGTAGGCGTGATCTTTCAGTGGCCGGAAGTGTCCGGACTGCTCGAGAAGGTCGGCGTCAAGATGAACGAGATCAAAAGCGGGAATTTAAAGGCCGAACCCGGCCTGTTCGCGCCCATTTCGCCTGCCGGTAAGCAAGTGGCTGAAACGATGGTGGCGGAAAGCCAGGTGTGGTTTCTGAGCCTGGTCAAGACGCGCCGTGGCATCGACACGGCGGCCGTGCCGGGATTGGAACAGGGCCGCGTGTTCTCGGGCCGCGAGGCGCTGACGCACAAACTCGTGGACGAGATCGGCGGTGAGGCGGAGGCTGTCAAATGGCTGGAAAGCAAGGGTGTCGCTCCGTCGCTTCAGGTGATCGATTGGCGGCCGTCACGCGAAAACACTTTCGGTGTCACGCGCGCAGTGGCGTCACTTGTCGGCGGAATGTGGCGCGGATCGGCAGAGGACAGCACAATTCTGTCCACGATTGACACGATCCGGTCACGATTGTCACTTGACGGTCTCGTTTCAGTTTGGCAACCTCATGAAAAATAATGGAATATCGATGATTATGAGGCGGGAGGGCGTAGCCGATGATCAAATCTGAGCTGATACAGAAAATCGCGAATGCAAATCCACATTTGTTCCATCGCGACATCGAGAAAATCGTCAACGTGCTGTTCGAAGAAATCGTCTCGGCGATGGCCCGTGGCGACCGGGTGGAACTGCGTGGTTTCGGCGCGTTTACCGTGAAGCATCGCGCGCCGCGTACCGGCCGCAATCCGCGCACGGGTACAACGGTGTCGGTCGGGGAAAAGTTCGTGCCGTTCTTCAAGACGGGCAAGGAACTGCGCGAGCGTTTGAACGACAAGCCGATTTCAGGCGCGAAGGCGGGTCGCAAGGCCAAGAAGCCCGCAGTGATCGGGGCAACGACTGCAAGTGCAGCGACGCCGGTTGGTGTCGGCAGCACTGTGCGGATGCCCTCAGACTTGTCGGCTGGCCGTGCAACTTTCTCGGATGGTGCGGTTGAAACCAGCAAGGGCATGGTGATGCAAGCCAGATCCGCACGGGCTGATCGCGCCAAGCCTTGATTTCAGGTGGATGAGACGCACGGCTGATTGAGATGTCGACCCGGCCTCTTTCGACCTGCGGCAATGGCGCGGCTCGTCGTTCCGAAATTCCAAAAATTTCGACTGGCGCGCGAAGACTTGCCGCCAGATGAGCCGATTGCTTGGGAGTTGCTCGTGCTGCGCCGTCTGGTTTGGTTTCCCGTCGCGCTGGTCGCGGCCGTGCTGCTGGTGACGCTGGCGGTGGCGAACCGCGAGCCGGTGCGACTGGTGCTGGACCCGTTCCGGCCGGATGCGCCCGTCATATCCATGACCTTGCCGCTCTATGCGTATTTGTTGGCGGCACTCACGCTCGGGGTGGTGCTCGGCGGCATCTCGACATGGTTCACGCAAGGGCGCTGGCGCAAAACTGCCCGCGTCAAGGCGCAAGATGCGATGCGCTGGCAGGCGGAAGCCGATCGGCTGACGCGAGAGCGCGACAGCCACGTTGGTGGCCACGTCGGCGGACACGCCGGCAACCAACGGCCGATGCTGGCTGCAAAGCGCTGAGATCGTTCGGTCCAGGATGCGCGTGTTCTTGTCTTCTGGCGCAGCCGGATCGTAGTTGAAGGAGCGGCGCGATGCGCTTCATCGATGCGGACGCCATCGAGACGGCGTTGCGGTATCCCGATCTTGTCGATGTGCTGGAGCAGGCCTTTCGGCAAGGGGCGATCGCGCCACCCCGGCACCACCTCACAGTGCCGCTGGACGGTCGTCCGTCTGCAACCTGGCTGTTGATGCCGGCGTTGACGGCTGAGCTGCGCCACGACGGAGAAACTGTCGCCGGACCCTATATGGGCATCAAGTCGGTAACGGTTTTTCCCGACAATGCGGCGCGCTCCGGCAAGCCGGCGATCGCGGGTATGTATCTGCTGCTGTCGACCGAGACGGGCGAAACACTGGCGATCCTGGATGCCACCAGGCTGACGGTGTGGCGGACCGCCGCAGCATCAGCGCTGGCAGCGCGCCATCTGGCGCGGGCCGATGCCAACCGCATGGTGATGGTAGGCGCGGGCGCGTTGGCACCCTACCTCATTCGAGCGCATGCCGCGGTACGCCCTATCCGCGAGGTGCGCGTGTGGAACCGGTCGCGCGCCGGTGCTGAAGCGGTGGTCGCCGCATTCGCCGGATCCGCTCTGGATGTGCAGGTGGCCGAGAATTTGGAGACAGCGGTGCGCGCGGCGGACGTCGTGTCAACGGCAACGATTTCGGCGGAGCCGCTCGTGCTTGGCGCGTGGCTGAAGCCTGGGACACACGTCGATAGCGTGGGTGCGTTCCGCGCCGACATGCGCGAAACGGACGACGCGCTGGTGGCGGCAGCCCGTGTGTACGTCGACACGTACGCGGGAGCGTTCGGCGAGGCAGGCGATATCTTGCAACCGATCAAGGCGGGGATCATCGGCAGGGAGCACGTGCGCGGCGACTTGGCCGAGTTGGTGACCGGGCGGGCGATGGGGCGAACGACGGCCGACGAAATCACGTTTTTCAAGTCGGTCGGCGCGTCTATCGAGGATCTGGCGGCAGCGATTGCCGTGTACGAACTGCAAGCTTGATCGGCACGAAATTGGTTCAGGGATGCGCCAATCCGCGCCCCACCCCATGAGGGAGAGGGTTGGAGTGGAAAGGGTGCAACGGCGCGGGCCAGCTGCAAGGGCGCTTACTTCTTCTTAGAGGTTCCCGTCGTGCCTTTGGTCATCGAACTGGATGACGCGGCGGGCGCCTTTTCTTTCTTGGGCTTACGGACTTCGCGGGTCGGGCGGTTCTGACCTTTGGCCATGGTGGCGTTCCTAATTGAGCATGGACGGGCGACAGGTGGGCTTGAATGGACTTAGATACAACTACGCCCCGCACAAGGGTTGCACGGGGCGTAGCTGATTTCAGTTCGAGGCGACCGAAGCCGCCTCAGGACTGGGCTCAGCCCATGTCCTTCAAGTGGTCTGCGGACATTTTGCCGCTTTTACGGTCGGCGACCAGCTCGTAGCTGACCTTCTGGCCTTCGCGCAGGTCGCCGATGCCGGAGCGTTCGACGGCGCTGATGTGAACGAAGGCGTCAGTGCCACCTCCATCCGGAGCGATGAAGCCAAAGCCCTTTTGAGCGTTGAACCACTTCACGGTTCCCGTTGGCATGAATGCACCTTTTAGAAATTCGTTTAGCTAACTTTGTGTGTTTTTCACTGACAAAGCTGTCGAAATCGCGTTTTCAGGTTAGAAGAGTGCCACCTCGGCCCCCCATCGAAGCGGAGAGCTGCGAAGCGGGGAAAAGGCCTAGTCATCTGGCCGTCTATCGACGTAGTGAACATGGGCCATCGCTTCGGCAAATACAAGTCGTTATCGATGCCGGTTGATTGAAAACATCGGGAATGGCAGCGCAATCCCTCGTGTCGGCGAGAGAACGTTCGAAACCGAACAAGCGGGTGGGTCATGACGCGTGTACCGCTGAAAACTGTGCAGGCGTGGACCGCCGGCATCTTCGAACGCCACGGAGCGACCCCGAATGTGGCGGCTTCGGTGGCGCGGGCGCTGATCGCTGCCGAAGCGGACGGGCTCAAGGGACACGGGTTGGCGCGGCTGATCACGTACGTCGGGATGCTCGAGAGCGGGAAGGTCGACCGGCAGGCCTCTCCAATCGCGCGGACGACCAAGCCTGGAATAATGCTGGTGGATGCAGCCTGCGGGTTCGCCTATCCGGCTATCGATCTGGCGTGTGATGCGTTGCCGGCGTTGGCGCGCGCTTCAGGAATTGCTCTGGCCGGCATCACGCGCTCCAACCACGCGGGTGCCGTGGGGCATCATGTCGAGCGGTTGGCGACCGAGGGCCTGGTCGCGATGTTTCTGGCCAACACGCCGGAGGCTATTGCGCCCTGGGGCGGTACGCGCGCTGTGTTCGGGACCAATCCGATCGCGTTTGCAGCACCACTGCCGGGACGTCCGCCGATCGTGATCGACATGGCATTGTCCAAGGTCGCACGCGGCGCGATCATTGCCGCAAAGCAGGCGGGCGAAGACATCCCAGAGGGGTGGGCCCTGGATGCGCGGGGCCAACCGACGGTCAACGCGGAAGCGGCGTTGGGCGGCACCATGATCGCAATGGGTGACGCCAAGGGAGTGGCGCTGGCATTGATGGTGGAAATTCTAGCGGCGGCGCTGGTGGGCAGTCACTTGTCGATGGAGGCGTCGGCATTCACGGATGCCGATGGCCCGCCGCCGGAAACCGGCCAGTGCATGATCGCCATAGATCCCGGCAGTTTGGGGCACGGGCGGTTTGGCGCGTCGATGACGCAGCTCGCGGCGGCGATCGAAACGCAACCGGGCGCGCGATTGCCGGGTCAGCGACGGCTGGCCGCTCGCGCGGAGGCGGTCACAAACGGTATCGAGATTCCAGCGGCGTTGATTGCCCGTTACGGCGCGCCGGAATGACTATTCGGCGGGAATTGGATTGCCCGCGGCAGAGACGCGGGCTCTGCCGGTGAGACGGTGGTGCAGCCGGTCGAGCAGGAGGTAGATGGCGGGCGTGGTGTAAAGCGTCAGCAACTGGCTGACGACGAGCCCGCCGATGATGGTGATGCCGAGAGGCCGCCGCAACTCCGCGCCCGGGCCCGTGGCAATCGCTAGCGGAATGGCGCCCAGCAGGGACGCGAGCGTGGTCATCAAAATCGGTCGAAAGCGCGCGCGGGCGGCTTCGAAAATCGCTTTTTCAGGAGACAGGCCGCGTTCGCGTTCGCCCTCCAAGGCGAAGTCGACCAGCATGATGCCGTTCTTCTTGACGATGCCTATGAGCAAGATGATGCCGATGAAGGCGATCAACGACAGCTCCATCCCATACAACTGGAGTGCCACCAGCGCGCCGAGCCCGGCCGAGGGCAGCGTGGAAATAATCGTCAGCGGATGCGCGAGGCTTTCATAGAGCACGCCGAGCACGATGTAGACAGCCAGCAACGCAGCGACGATGAGCAGCGGTTGCGCATTGGCTTGCGCCGCAAAGGCCTTCGCGTCGCCGGCGGCCTCCGCGCGGATCGTTTCGGGCAGACCCAACTCGCCGATGGTTTGCACGAGGGCTGCGCGGGCGGTGTCGATGGATGCGCCATCGACAAGATTGTAGCTGATGGTGACGGCGGCGAACGGGCCTTGATGGTTGACCACGAGCGGTGCGACGCCGGGTTCGACGTGGATGACGCTGCTCAACGGCACTTCGATACCCTTGCCGCCGGACACGTAGATGCGGTCGAGATCGCTGGGTCCGCGTTGATAGCGCGGGTCGACTTCCAGAATGACGCGATATTGATTGCGCGCGCCATAGATGAGTGACACTTGGCGCTGGGCAAAGGCATTGTTGAGCGCGTTGTTGATGTCGGCGGTGGCGACATTCAGCCGGGCGCTGGCGAGGCGGTCGATCTTGACGTTGAGCTGGTTGCCACCCTGCTCGCGGTCGGTCGTGACATCGACGAAGTCAGGTAGCTTGCGCACGCGTTCGAGCACTTTCGGCACGGCAGCATAGAGCGCTTCGACGTCGGAGCCCCACAGAGTGAACTGGTAGTTCGATTTGCTTTGCCGCCCGCCAGCACGCAAGTCCTGGACCGGGAACATGAAAGAGCGGATGCCGACCACGGCATTGAGCGGACGCCTCAGACGGTCGATGACCTGCTGAGAGGTTTTCCCGTCGCGTTCCGCAAGCGGTTTCAGCGCGATAAACATGCGGCCGGAGTTCGACGTAGCGTTGAAGAACGACGTGCCCGTGGACGCGCCGACGTGGGCGACGGCCGGATCCCTGAGCACGATTTCGACGAGCTTCATCTGGAGTTCGTTCATGCGTTCGAACGAGACGTCGGGCGCGCCTTCGGTTTGGGCGGAGATGAGGCCGGCGTCGTCCTGCGGGAAGAAGCCTTTGGGTGTCTTGATGTAGAGATTGACAGTGGCGGCGATGACCGCGACCAGCACGAGCAGGGTCGACCACTTCCAGCGGATGACGACGGCGAGCGTGTTGGCGTAGGCGTTCTCCATGGCCGTGAGGCTGCCCTCGACGACGCGGTCGAAGAGGGTGGCGTCGGGACTGGCGGGGCCTTTGACGTAGTGGGCGCAGATCATCGGCGTGACCGACAGCGAGACCACCGTAGACACCACGATGGCGAATGCCAGCGTCAGCGAGAATTCACGCAACATGCCGCCGACGACGCCGCCCATAAACAACAGGGGAATGAAAGCTGCCAGCAGCGAGATGGAAATCGAGACGACCGTGAAGCCGATCTGACGCGCACCAGCCAGCGCCGCGCGCATGGGGGTGAGGCCCGCCTCCATGTTGCGGTACATGTTCTCGATCATGACGATGGCGTCGTCGACGACGAAGCCGACCGACACGGCAAGGGCCATCAGTGTGAGATTGTTGATCGAGAAGCCCGCCAGCCACATGGCGGCGAGCGTTCCGGCGAGTGACAGCGGCACAGTGATGCCGGCGGCAAGAGTTGGCGTGCCGCGCCGCAAAAATATGAAGACGACGAGCATCACGAGCGCGATGGCGAGCGCGAGCGTGAACTCCATGTCGAGCACAGACGCGCGGATCGTCAGCGTCCGATCGCTCATGACGGTGAAGGAGATGCCCGCCGGCACGAACTTTTCCAATTCCGGCAGCAACGCTTTGACGCGGTCGACGGTGTCGATGACGTTGGCTGCGCCATCCTTGGTGATGAACAGCAGCACCGAGGGGTCGCGGTCGAAGGTGGCGGCGGAGCGAGTGTTTCGGGTACCCTGCTCCACGGTCGCCACATCGCCGAGACGGATGACGCTGCCGTTGACGGTTTTGATGACCAGCCTTTTGTAATCGGGGACGGTGAGCAGCTGCGCGTTGGTTTCGATGGCCGTGAGCGTGGTGATGCCGTCGATGGCGCCGAGCGGTGTGACGACATTGGCGGCCGTGAGGGCGATGCGGATGTCCTCGATGGACAGGCCGACGGCTGTGAGCTGGCTCGGGTTGATCTTGACGCGGATGGCAGGCTGTTCGGCACCGGAGATGGTGACCTGTCCGACGCCTTCGACCTGAGCGATGCGCTGGGCGATGACGGTATCGGCGACATCGTAGACGGCGCTGCTGGCCATGGTTTTCGACGTAAGGGCGACGATCAGCACTGGAGCCGCCGCGGGGTTGGCCTTGCGGAACGCGGGCAACGCGGGCAGGTCGTTCGGCAAATCCGAAAGCGCAGCGTTGATGGCGGCCTGCACATCGCGGGCAGCGCTGTCGATCTGGCGCTTGGGGTCGAACTGCAGCGAAATGCGGGTGGAGCCCAGTCCGTTCGACGACGTGATTTCGTTGACGCCCGCGATCTCACCGAGCCGGCGCTCGAGCGGGGCTGCAACGGTGGCGGCCATGGTGGCGGGGTCGGCGCCGGGGCGCGACGCGGAGACTGAAATGAACGGCACGGCAAAGTTCGGCAGGCTCGAGACGGGGAGAAACTTGAATGCCACCAAGCCCGCCAACGTGAGGCCGAGCGCCAGTAACTTCGTGCCGATCGGGCGTTGAATGAACGGCCGCGAAAAGTTCATGGCGTGACCCTATTCCGCAGCCCGGCGTGAGAGTTCGACAACTTCGGATGCGGGCAGAGGCACGCTCTCGCCACGAGCGGCGAAACGTGCCCGCAGGCGTTCCATGGCGAGGTAGATGACGGGGGTCGTGTAAAGGGTGAACAGTTGCGACAGCAGCAAGCCCCCGATGATCGTGACGCCGAGGGGATAGCGAAGTTCCGAGCCCGTGCCGCTTTCAAGCGCCAACGGCAGGGCTCCGAACAGCGCCGCCAGCGTGGTCATCATGATCGGCCGGAAACGCAGGCGGCAGGCTTCGACGATCGATTGCTCAGGCGAAAGCCCGCGCGTGCGTTCCGCATCGAGCGCGAAGTCGATCATCATGATCGCGTTC
>JANLYD010000362.1:0-1702 GCA_031365465.1 Hyphomicrobiaceae bacterium | reverse complement strand
ACGGCGACGGCGCTATCGCCGATCTTCAGCACGTGCCTGACGCCCGGCATGGCCTTGGCTTTAGCCTCGTCGTAACCCTTGAGTTTGTTGCCAAACACCGGCGCGTCCATCACCGCCGCGTTCAGCATGCCGGGCAGCGTCAGATCAATGCCGTAGAGCTGTTTGCCGGTGAGTTTATCCGCCGTGTCAAGACGCTTCAGTGCCTTACCGGCGATGGTCCAGGTCTTCGGGTCCTTCAGCGTCATGCTCTTGAGTTCGGGTACGGGGAGTTTCGCCGCCGCCGATGCGACCTTGCCGTATGTGGTCTTCTTGCCCGACGGCGTATGCGTGATCACGCTATTTGCTGCTGTGCATTCAGCCGCTGGCACCTTCCAACCATCGGCCGCCGCTTGGATCAGCATCGTGCGAGCCGCGAATACCGCGGCTGCCGCCGGTCGACATATCGCCCCAAGCGCGTTGGCGTGCGAGGTTCTGGCCCGGCGTCGGAAACTCGGTTTGCACCTTGCTCCAGTCGCAGTTGAGTTCTTCCGCCACCAACTGCGCGAGGCCGGTCATCGTGCCTTGGCCCATTTCCGTGCGCGCGATGCGGATGACGATGTCGTCGTTGGATTTGATGTAGACCCATGCGCCGACTTCATCGCCCGTTGCCGCCAGAACCTTTTGCGCAATCGCCTCGCCCGCGCCGAACTTGATGCCGAGCGCCAGCCCCGTGCCTGTCGCGGCACCAACCGCGAGAACACTACGGCGCGAGACCGTCTTTGCTGTCATCGTTGTCATGTCTGATCCCTCAAGCCTGCTTCGACTTGGCGGCAATCGCGGCGTCGCCGGCGGCGGCCAGATGCACGGCCTCGCGGATGCGCTGATAGGTGCCGCAGCGGCAGATGTTGGTCATCGCGTCGTCGATGTCTTTGTCGGTCGGTTTCGGCGTCTTCTTCAGCAACGTAATGGCCGCCATGATCTGTCCGCTCTGGCAATAGCCGCACTGGGGCACATCGATCGCGGCCCAGGCCCTCTGCACCGGATGCGATCCGGTGGCCGAGATACCCTCAATGGTGGTGATCTTGTCGGACGCTTTCACGTCCTTGAACGCAATCGAGCAGGACCGCTGCAGCGCACCATTGATCATCACCGAGCAGGCGCCGCACGCGCCGACGCCGCAGCCGTACTTCGTACCGGTCAACCCCGCCTGTTCGCGGATCACCCACAACAGCGGCGTGTCGGCCTCGGCCGTAACGGTCACGGACTTTCCATTGATCGATAGCTTGGCCATGCGGTCACCTTGCGTGCGGTTTGGATTGAGGAAATGGGGAGTCAAATTGTCGTGGCCGCTGGGGCGGCGGGGCCGAAGCCGAGAAATGACACGGAGAACGTACGCATCACTGGCCGTCGAACGCAAGGCATCACGTTTGCGTGATGCCTTTGTCCCTCTCCCCGTTTCAAAGCACAACACGGGGATAGCGGAAAAAAACGCACGACGCCCGGCTCCGCGAGCGGAGCCGGTGCGCACCGTAATAGGGTGTCCCAGGAGAGCAAGGCGTCGGGCCTCGTTCTTTTTGTGGTTTATTCGGATGCGGCCCGTATCGCCTCACCACGCACGTCTCGGGGTGGTCCCCGAATATCGAACGTAAGCGCATACCAGACCGCTTAGGCATCCATGACCTCGGTCCTTTACAGGTTGCCCAACGTTCAACCCCGGAAGGGC
>JANLYD010000346.1:0-26058 GCA_031365465.1 Hyphomicrobiaceae bacterium | reverse complement strand
CGAACTGCCCGAGCATCTCGATACCGGCGACTTGATGGGCGGCGCACGCCATAGCTCCGATTTCCAGAACCTCCACCGCAACAAGCGCGCCATCACGCTTGATCTCAAGTCGCCGGAAGGCGTGAAAGTATTCAAGCGCCTGGCTGAGAAAGCGGACGTGATCGTCGAAAACTTTCGGCCCGACGTGAAAGATCGGCTGGGCATCGGATACGCCGACATCAAGAAATTCAATCCCCGCATCATCTATGCGTCGATCTCGGGCTTCGGCGCCGATGGCCCCTACCGCGATCGGCCCGGCTTCGATCAGATCGCGCAAGGCATGGGCGGCCTCATGTCGATCACTGGCGAAGCTGGACGCGGGCCAATGCGCGTCGGCATCCCCATCGCTGATCTGTCGGCAGGTTTGTTCTGCGCCATGGGCATCATGGTGGCGCTGCTGGAACGCGAACAGTCGGGCAAAGGCCAACAGGTCGAAACCTCGTTGCTGGCCGCCCAAATTTTCATGACCGACTTCCAAGGCGCGCGCTGGATCAACGAAGGCGAAGTCCCCAAGCAGGCCGGCAACAATCACCCGACGTCCATTCCAACAGGCGTTTACAAAACCAGAGACGGCTTCATCAACATCGCCGCCGCCGGTCAGGTGATGTGGGAACGGCTGGCGGCATGCGTCGGCGCGCCCCAACTGGCCGTCGCGCCAGAGTATAAAACCAGCGCGCAACGCTCCAAGAACCGCGACACATTGAACGCCGCACTCGAAGTGCAGCTCGTCAAAAAAACCAGCGCACATTGGGTTCAGGTGCTGAACGAAGCGAGCGTCCCCTGCGGTCCCATCTACAGCATGAACCAAGTATTCGAAGATCCGCAAGTGCAACACCTCGGCCTCGTCGACGCCATCGACAGCAAGGATTCGCGCGGCTTGGTGAAGGTCATCAGACAGCCCGTGCGCCTGTCACGCACGCCCAGCCGCACCGTGTCGCCGCCGCCCGAACGCGGTCAGCACAACACGTCCGTACTGAAAGAATTCGGCTTCACCGCCGAAGAAATCAAAGCGCTGAAAAAGGCGCAGGTGATTTAGCGCAGAGGCGGCGCTACAGGTTCAACTTTTCAGTTGCTTGAACGCCGCAAGCGCCCGGTCACGGGCCACGCCGTGATCGACGATCGGGTGTGGATATGTCCGACCCAGCCCGACACCAGCCGCTCGCAGCACCATTTCCGGTGCCTCCCACGGCCTGTGAATGGCATCGTTGGGAAGCTCGGCCAGTTCCGGCACCCAACGCCGCACGTACAGTCCATCGGGGTCGAATTTGGCCCCCTGCAGACTGGGGTTGAACACTCGAAAATAGGGTGCGGCGTCGGCGCCTGATCCCGTCACCCACTGCCAACTGGCCGAGTTGCTCGCCAGATCGGCATCGCACAGCGTGTCCCAGAACCAGTGCGCGCCGGTCTGCCACGGTATCAGCAAGTCTTTGACCAGAAACGACGCAGCAATCATGCGCACGCGATTGTGCATGTAACCGGTGTGCCAGAGTTCGCGCATACCGGCATCCACGATCGGATAGCCGGTCTGCCCGCGCTGCCAGGCATGCAGCAATTTTGGCGCCTCGACCCACGGAAAATCCTTGAATTCGGGCCGAAAGGGCGCATCCGGCAGCGTCGGCCAGTGCGCCAGCAGATGATACGAAAACTCACGCCACACCAGCTCTTTGAGAAAAACTTCCAGCCCTTTTTGCAGTTTCGGCTTGCCGCGCGCGACGGCGTGCGCCCCGTGCCACAACATCGCCGGCGAAACCTCGCCGAACGCCAAGTGGGGAGACAAGCGAGACGTGCTCTCGCGATCCGGCCGGTTGCGATCGTCTCCGTATCCGCCCAACGCAGCCTCGAGAAACGTATCGAGCCGCCGCAATGCCCCTGCCGACCCCGGCGTCCACGTTTCACCTAATCCGCCCGCCCAATCCGGCTTGCGCGGCAACAACTCCAACGACTCCAGGCTGTCGCTGCGCGGCCATCGCGCTGGAGCCGACACCGTTGTCGGCGCGTTCGAAGGCGCTGGGACACGAATGTTGGACGTAGCGGCACGCCAGAACGGCGAATAGACTTTGAAAGGGCCCCCGTCCTTCGTTTTCACCGCCTCCGGCTCGAACATCAACGTGCCCGAGAAGCGCCGGAATATGACGTCGTCCTGCGCCAACCGGCTTTTGAGCTGTGCCTCGAGTTCGCCCGCCCAAGGCTGATATGCTCGCGATGCGTACACCGCCTGCGCCCGCGTATCCCGTGCGAGGCTGGGCAGCACATCCAGTGCGTCACCACGGCGCAAGATGAGACGGCTTCCAACCGCCTCCAGATCTTTGGCTAACGACGCCAGACTGTGATGCAGCCACCAGCGGCTCGCGCCTCCAGCGCGCCACGCACCCGGCGTTTCGTCGTCGAGGATATAGACCGGTACGACCGGCGCGCCGTCAGCAATGGCGCGCGTCAGCCCGTGATTGTCGGCCAGCCGCAAATCGAGACGAAACCAGACGATGATCGGGAGAGACATGCGTAGCTGCCATTCTGTTGCATGCGCCTAACGCGCCCCGCTATCCAGCGGATGATATCGTCCCAAAATTATTCTCGAGTGTGCCTTCTGCCCCAGTATGCGGGCAACGCCTCGGTTTATGATACGAATGGTGGCGTTGTCATGCACTTGATCCGAGAGTTTGCCCGTGAAGACCACCGCTTCGATGCCGCCTTCATTGTGGGCCGCAGTCACCAAGCCGCCCGTCGATTATCCCCTGCTGGTCGGTGCGCGCAGCGTCGACGTGGTGGTGATCGGTGCCGGCTTCACGGGACTGTCGGCAGCGTTGCACTTGCGTCGCGCTGGCGTCGAAACCGTGGTGCTGGAGGCTGCAGCGCCCGGCTGGGGCGCCTCCGGCCGTAACAATGGTCAGGTTATCCCCACGTTGTCGCGCATCGACCCGGATGCCGTCATTGCGCGACATCGCAGTGCTGGCGAACGCTTCGTCGGCCTCATTCGCGACAGCGCCCAAACCCTCTTCGACATGGTGCGCGACGAGCGCATCAACGCCGAAGCCGAGCAGACTGGTTGGGTGCAGCCGGTTCATTCCCCCGGCCGCATGCGGTTGGCCGAAAGCCGGGTCGCTCAGTGGAACAAGGCGGGCGCGAAGGCTGAGTTGCTGTCGCGCGACGACCTGATCCGCAAGCTCGGATCCGCAACCGACGGACCAGATGCTTGGCATGGCGGCTGGTGGGTGCCGAGCGGCGGTCACGTCAATCCGCTGGCATTGACGCGCGGTCTCGCGCGGGCGGTGACGGAGCGTGGCGGCGTTATTCACGCCAACACGCCTGTGATCGCCTTTGGTCGAGCCGGTGCCCGCTGGGTCGTCACAACGCCTGAAGGACGCATTGATTGCCGAGCACTGATCGTCGCCACCAACGCCACCACCGATATGTTCTCCTCAAGACTGTCGCCGTCGCTCGCACGCGAGATCGTAACCGTCCCGTCCTGGCAACTGGCAACAACCCCCATCCCCGATGATATCCGCGCGTCGATGCTGCCAGAGCGCAACGCCGTGTCTGACACCCGCGGCGAGTTGCGGTTCATGCGTTATGATGCCCGCAACCGATTAGTTTCCGGCGGCGCCATATTCGGCCAGCGCAACGCCGCCGAACGCTTGCAACCCCTGATCGCCAAGCGGCTGGTGGCGACGTTTCCGCAGTTGGCCGGCATGCCGGGCGGCCTGCAGTTCGACTACGTCTGGAACGGTCCCGTCGGCATCACGCGCGACAGGCTTCCGCATGTCCACATGATCGGCCCCGATGGCTACGCGTGGACCGGCTGCAACGGCCGTGGCGTCGCACTCGCTATTGCGATCGGACGCGAGTTCGCGCGCGGGGTGCTCGGCGCACAGCGCTCTGAAATGTCCGTGCCGTTCACAGAACCCGATCCGATCGCCATGCACGGCTTGGCGCAGCGGCTCGCGCCGTTCGCGGTGCTTGCCGCGCGTCGCCATGATCGCAAGGAGGTCGACGGCAACGGAATGTGACACCCCTTCTGGTCGTTTTGGATCCGATTGCCACCGAGCGTGTTCCTTAGTGGTAATCTCCCAAACCGATGCGAGGCGTGATGTTTTTCGTTGCTCTGGCCACCGACTATGACGGCACTCTTGCACTGCATGGAAAAGTCGACGCTCCCACCCGGCAAGCCCTCGTCGATATCCGTAGCTCCGGACGCAAGTTGATCATGGTCACCGGGCGCGATTTGCCGGATCTGAAGCGGGTGTTCCCCGAGCTGGATCTGTTCGACATGATCGTGGCTGAGAATGGCGCGCTGCTCTATGACCCCGCCACGCAGCAGGAAATCGAAGTCGCAGATCCCCCGCCTGCAGCCTTGGTGGCACGCCTGCGCGAACGCAACGTGCACCCTTTGACGGTCGGCCGCTCGATCATCGCGACCTGGGAACCGAACGAGACCATTGTTCTCGAAGCTATTCGAGATCTCAATCTCGAGCAGCACATCGTGTTCAACAAAGGTGCGGTGATGGTGCTTCCTAGCGGCGTCAACAAGGCGTCCGGCTTGAAGCACGCCCTGGCGCGCATGGGGTTGTCTCCCTACAACGTCGTCGGGATCGGCGATGCCGAAAACGACCTCGCGTTTCTGTCGGCGTGTGGCTGCGCCGTGGCGGTCGACAACGCTTTGGATACGGTGAAGGCGAAGGCAGACGTCCGTGTCGCCGACCATGGCGCAGGCGTCGTCGAACTCGCGCGTATGATGATCGATCACGATCTGGAAGCGACGCGACCGGCAGTGCCTCGTGGCCAGCCGTCCGTCGGAGCAACGCCGGACGGCGCGGAAATCCTGCTGAGCCCGTTCGAAACCGTGCTCGTCACTGGCAATTCCGGTGGCGGCAAGTCTACCATCGTGACCGCGGTCATCGAACAATTGCGTGACAAGCACTTTCAATTTTGCATCGTCGATCCGGAGGGGGACTACAGTGAACTGTCGGGTGCCGTGACCCTGGGCGACCACAAGCAAACGCCGGATGTCGATGGCGTTCTCGAAATCTTGGCCAAGCCCGATGCCAACGTCGTGGTGAACTTGCTGGCGATCGATCCGCACGAGCGGCCATATTTCCTCGCGGAGCTTTTACCTAAACTATTCAAATTACGGCGCCAGACAGGCCGGCCGCATTGGATCGTGCTCGATGAAGCGCATCACTGCCTGCCTGCCAAATGGGAACCCGCGCCGCTCGCGCTTCCCCGAGAAATGCCGGCGACGATCGCAGTGACGGTGCATCCCGAAGAAATGGCCTCCGAATTTCTTGCCCTGGTCTCGACAATCGTGGGCGTCGGCAACGGCGCGGACAAAATCATCGCTGATTTCTGTACAGCCACTGGCCGCGATGCGCCGGCTACGGTCGCACCCACGGAGAAAGGGCAGCTGTTGGTGCTGCGCAACGGCGGTCCCATCCTCTCGGTGCAAGCACGCACGCCGAAGGACAAGCAGAAGCGGCACATCCGGAAATATGCCGACGGCACCTTGGGCGACGACAAGAGCTTTTTCTTTCGCGGTCCCGAGCAAGCCCTCAATCTCAAAGCGCAAAATCTGACCATGTTCGTACAACTCGCCATGGGTGTCGACGACGGAACCTGGATGCACCATCTGCACAAAGGCGAGTATTCGCAGTGGTTCGAGAGCGCCATCAAGGACAAAGGTTTGGCCGCCGCCGCCGCCGAGATCGAAGCCGACACGCACCTGTCACCAGAGGAGAGCCGCGCCAAGTTCAAGGAAATGATCGACCAGCGCTACACCGCGCCCGCGAAGAAAGACGCGTGAGCATCAGGTCGTCGGTTCTGGAAGCTGCTCGACCGCAAATCTACAGAACAGCGCGCTGATTGCGAAAGTCGCAAGGAACCACGCCGCCAGCAGCGAATAGCTGAAGCTCGCGCTCATGACAGCCGCAGCGAATGCAGCGGCCAGCAGCGGCCTGGATCGAAGCGGCGCGCGCGCGATCCACCCGATCACCGGCAACCCCGCCAGCATCAGCAGCAGCGCTCCGATTCCACCCGCCTCGTACCACGCCTGGAGAAACACATTGTGGGCATGCCGGTTGGTAGCGATCGGCAGCTGAGTGCCGGGCACCAAACGCACGTCCGCATCAGTGCTGACGTCGAATGTGGACGTCTGCCCCGTCCCGATTCCGACGATGGGACTGCGCATGGTCTTCTCAGCCGTCACCCCCCAGATCACCACGCGATGTTGGGCACTGAAATTGCGCGGAATCGAGTACGCTCCCGCATGATATGCGAACAAGGCGGCAGGCAGCACGAGTAGCGTTGCAGCAATCCACGCGCCTCCAAGCAGCAGCCGCGTAAGTGTCGGCATCAACCAGACGAGCAGCCATGTCGCGGTACCGACCACGAGCGCCATCTTCGACGTCGCTTGATCGGAGAGCAGGATCGCCGCCGCAGCCAAGCTGATCGACAACCAGATGCCAGCGCGTTGGCGAATGTCGCGCACCCCCGCGCGATCGAACAGCAACACCGGCCAGATCAGCGCGGCCAGCACCGCCGAAGACTGGTTGGCAATGAAGGGCACGAGTACCCGAACCGAGCCGCCGTCGACGTCGATTTTGCCCGCACGCGGCCGAAACATCGGTACCCAGGTCCAGAACAATCGACGCAGCGCAAAGCCCGAGAGTAGCTCGAAAACCTGCAACGCCGCCGCCACGCCGAACGCGACCAGAACCGCAGTCGCGATCGCTGTTTGAACGTCTTCATTCTGTCGTGGAAATAAAGCGAATGCGCCCCAAGTGAAAATCGCGAACGCAGCCATGGCACCCACGCCCGGCCAACCGTCAAATGGAAACGCCGGAAACAATCGCAGCGCCAGATAGCCCACGAACAGCGCGACGGCTATCCAGCCTCGCGTCACCGTCGCTGCTCGCAGACTTGCTGCGAGATCGCCGTGATCGCGTTGGACCCAGAACGCCTGCACCGCGAATGCGCCACCCACCAGCAACGGCGCCGAAAATGGCGACAGCACGCAGAGCAGGATGGACGCGAACACCAACACTTGCGTCCAGGTGAGAAGAGTTTGCCTGGACGTTGCTTGCGAGGTTGCGATCATGGTGCTCGTGACTCTTTGCGCCGGGCAACCACCATCTCACGAACGCCGATCACGCGAAACCAAGTCGCTTGTCCTACTTCACGCCCAGCTTCTTCTGCAAACTCGATGAGGACGTCGTGTACTGGAACAGCAGTTTTTTGTCGGGATAGACGATTCTATGGGCCGCTTGCGACATCAACGCCGCCTCGTGGAAGCCCGACAGGATCAATTTGAGTTTGCCCGGATAGGTATTGATATCGCCGATCGCGAAAATCCGTTTCTCGCTGGTTTCGAAGCGTTCAGTATCGACCGGAATGAGGTTTTCGTTGAGATTAAGCCCCCAGTTGGCCACTGGACCTAGCTTCATCGTCAGCCCGAAGAACGGCAACAGTCTGTTGCAATCGATCTTGCTATCGCCCTCCTTGGTCTTGACCGTAACGTGACTGAGTTCACCGCCCGCGCCGTGCAGGTGTGTCGCCTGTCCGATGAGCAGCTTCATCTTGCCGCTGGCAACCAGGCTGCGCATCTGCTCCACCGAGTGCGGCGCGCCGCGGAATTCGTCGCGTCTGTGCATCAACGTCAGCGATTTCGCGATGGGCTGCAGATTGAGCGTCCAGTCCAGTGCGCTGTCGCCGCCTCCCACGATCAGCACGTCTTTGTCACGGAACGCCTCCATTTTGCGCACCGCATAAAAGACCGATGTTCCCTCGTACATCTCGATGCCTTCGAGCGGAGGCCGCTTCGGCGTGAACGATCCGCCACCTGCCGCGATGACAACCACTTTCGTCAGAAATTCTTTGTTGTTGTCGGTCGTCAGCCGGAATCGGCCATCCGGTTCGCGTTGCAGGCCGTCGACACGTTCGCCCAGATGAAACTGTGCGCCGAACGGCTTGATCTGCTCCATCAGACTTTCGGTCAGTTGCTGCCCCGTGACGATCGGCAGCGCGGGGATGTCGTAAATCGGTTTTTCCGGGTAAAGCTCGGAGCATTGCCCGCCGACCTTGTCGAGAATATCGATCAAGTGACACTTGATATCGAGCAACCCAAGTTCGAAGACCGCAAATAACCCGCACGGCCCGGCACCGATGATGACCGCGTCGGTCTCGATTCTGGTGACGTCGCCGGTTGCAGACATTGAACTTGTAGACATTGGAGTTGCAGACAGAGTTGGAGACATGGGCGCGGTCTTCCTGGCGGCGGCGTCAGCGTTTATTGGCATACACATAGCGTGCTCTGGGACCGGTGCAATAGCCCCTGCGTCGCAGGGCATTCAGTGCTCCAGGCGCAGCTTTTGAGACAGTCCTCATGCTCACGCGTTGGGCGTTCGTGGCATGAAAGCGCACTCCACGATATATCGGCCAAGTGCGCCATTGCGCTACCTTCAGGGCTTTCGCAGATCTTTGCGCAACCAGCGTCAGGATTGTCGGTTGTTCCATCCACCGCTGAAAGATCAACCGCCGACGGAACGCGCCATGCCCTCATCTGACCAGACTAACATGTCCGCCGCCGACACCGACTTTGTCCGGCGTTGCTTCATCGTCGTCGCGATCCTCGTGCTCGTGCTGCTCGTGTGGGTGCTTGCGGACCTGCTGCTGCTGTTCTTCGGCGCCATCCTGTTCGCAATGGTGTTGCGCGCGCTTGGTGGTCCCCTTCGCCGCCACTTTGGTGCCAGCGACGGCGTCGCCGCAGTGCTCGTCTTGGCCGCGTTGGTCGCAGCTTTGATTGCGCTGACGATGCTGATTGGTCCAGCACTCGCCGCACAGTTGAACACGCTCGCGACCGTACTGCCGCAATCGCTGTCGAAGCTGTTCGGCGACGGGGGCCCTTTGAGCAAATATCTGGGCGGCGCGTCGTTACCGTCGATTTCCGGCGTTCTGACCGGCGTCCTATCCTGGAGCACGACGTTGGTGGGTGGTTTTGGCTCGGTCGTTCTCGTCGTATTTGGCGGCGTGTATCTCGCGACCGCGCCACAACTCTACCGCGATGGATTCATCAAACTGATTCCGCCCACGTTGCAGCCGAAAATCTCAATCACACTCGACGATTGCGGCCGTGCGCTCGCCGGCTGGCTGCGGGGGCAGGCCATCGCCATGCTCCTGGTCGGCACGTGTATCGGCTTGGGCCTGTGGTTCACCGGCGTTCCGTCGCCCGTGGCGCTCGGACTGATCGCAGGCATTGCCGAGTTCGTGCCGATCATCGGCCCCGTTGCCTCGGCGATCCCGGCGTTGATGTTGGCAAGCACGCAGGGTTCGAATGCGATTCTGGCCACCCTTGCAGTTTTCGTTGTTGTCCAGCAGATCGAAAGTAATCTGATCATGCCCTATATCGCCGACCGGCTGATTACCATTGCCCCGGCCGTCGCACTGTTTGCCGTGATCGCCATGGGCATCGTTTTCGGCCCTTTGGGCTTGTTGTTCGGCTTCCCGTTGGCGGTGGTTGCCGATGTGGCTGTACGCAGGCTTTATGTGCACGACATGCTGGGTGAGAAAGTTGAGATCATGGGTCATCAGGTAAAGAGTGAGCCCGCTGCGCCGTCGCTGCCGGGAAAAGATCGATGAAAACCCAAGGTTCAGCGGGTGTGATGTGGGCCGCACTGGCCGGCAATAGCGCCATAGCTCTGATCAAATTCGTCGCCGCCGCCTATACAGGCTCCTCCGCGATGCTGTCGGAGGCTGTCCATTCGCTCGCCGACACAGGCAATCAGGGACTGCTCCTTTACGGCACGCGTCGCGCCGCACGCCCCGCTGACGTCGCCCACCCCTTCGGCCATGCCCGCGAGGTTTACTTCTGGGGTTTCGTCGTCGCGATCGTACTGTTCGCCATGGGTGCCGGTGTCTCGATCTACGAAGGCATCGAGAAGATCCGCCATCCCCACCCAATCGACAACGTGATCGTAAATTACATCGTCCTCGGCCTGTCGTTGATGTTTGAAGGCATGTCGACCTATGTCGCGTTCCGCGAGTTCAATCGGCGCCGGGGCGAGTATCGCCCCCTGGCCGCCATCCGCGCATCGAAGGATCCGACCCTGTTCACGGTCCTGGTCGAGGACACCATCGCAATAGCCGGACTGACGGTAGCACTGGTCGGCATCGCCATCGCGCACTTGGGAGGTTACCCGGTCGCCGACGGTATCGCGTCGATCGTCATAGGCCTTCTGCTCGCTGCTGCCGCCGCGTTCCTCGCCTCCGAAGTCAAAAGCCTGCTGATCGGCGAGGCGGCCGGCGAGCGCATAGTGAAGGGTCTGAACGACGTTGTGCAAGCCTATGTGGCAGGCGGTGCACCCGTTCAGCGCGTCAACGACATCCGCACTATGCAGTTGGGTCCCTCCGAGGTTTTGGTCGTGATCAGCCTTGATTTCGACGATACGGCCACCGCGCGGAGTGTCGAAAAAGTGACGTCTGATCTGGAGACTCAAGTGCGGAAGCGGCACCCGCAGGTGGTCTGGCTGTTCGTGGAAGCCAAAAGCCGCAGCCAGTATCGTCCGACTCCAATCGCTGCAAACTCGGGTGCGAGCCAAGAAATTTGAGATCATGGCTGCCCTAAAAACCAAAAAGGCCCGCCGGTGTCGGCGGGCCTCTCGAGTTGCTCGATCGACTGAGCTTAGAACTTGTATGACAGCCCGAAGGTCACGAGGTCGGTCTTGACCTTGGCCGAGCCGGAATAAGCATCGATAGGCGCGTTGGCATAGAACGATGCGTTGAAACGTCCGAAGTCTGAATGGCGATACTCGATCCGACCGATCCAATGGCTAGCCAGGATCGCCTCAGCACCGACGCCCAACGTCCAGCCGTTCAAAGTCTTCGAGTAGCTTTCGCTACGGTTGGCGACGCACCATCCACCGGTTGTGAAGCAGGTCGAGCTCAAAGAAGCGCGCTGCCATGCCGCTCCGCCGGTTCCATAAAGCAGCAGCGATGGTGTCGCGAGATACCCCAACCGTGCCCGCAGGCTGGCGTCCCACGAAAGTTCAGCCGCCAAGCTGTCCGGTGAGAAAGGTTGATAGGGTTCGAAAGTGCCGGGCTGATCCGCAACGCTTTTCTTGCTGCGGCCGAACCCGAAGTCGCCCTCGAGTCCGACGACGATTGCGCCAGCTTGTACGTTGTAACCGGCATGGAACGCCCCACGCAGTGCGCTCGAACCGAGCTCGTTTGCATTCTGGACATTGGGTGGGCCACCGAAGAACGGAACGTCGGTTGTCGTCCACTTCTCGTTGCTGGAACGCACACCCACATCGCCGCCGATATAACCGCCACCCCAACCGATCGCCGGCGAGCCCGCGCGCGAAGTCAAATCGGCTGCCGAGACTTGCGTCGTCAAAGCAGCAGCCATTACGGCTCCGAACAGAAATCGTTTCATAATCCCGCCTCGCTGATTAATCAGTTGGTGCATTTGATGAATGCACGTGTGAATTGAAAACACCGTACTGTGAACGGGACCGGTGAATTTGGGCTAACATCTGTTCGGAATTGCAACAAGTGCTGCGCCTGTTAATTGCGTTATCATTTTCAGATTAGTAAACGTTGTTGTTTGCGCGCCACAAACGACTTGGCACTCAGGCAACTCGACTTCCGCAGCCGTCTCCGCTATCCCCGCGCACATGCTTCACATCAACGACATGACCTATCGGATCGAGGGGCGTCCGATCCTCGAAGGCGCTACGGTGGCGATCCCGACCGGCCACAAAGTCGGGCTTGTAGGTCGCAACGGCACCGGTAAAACCACGCTTTTGCGCCTTATCATTGGTGACATCGCGCCCGATGACGGCACCATCACAATGGCACGTAATGCCAAGATCGGGCACGTCGCCCAGGAGGCACCCGGCGGCGATGATAGCTTGCTCGATTGGGTGCTGGCGGCCGACACCGAACGCTCGTTGCTGCTCGCCGAAGCGGACACCGCCACCGATCCGACCCGCATCTCCGACATCCAGATCCGCCTCAACGACATCGACGCACACGCCGCGCCCGCCCGCGCTGCCACGATCTTGGCGGGTCTCGGTTTCGATGCGGAGGCTCAGGCGCGCTCATGTCGTGAATTTTCCGGCGGCTGGCGCATGCGCGTAGCTTTGGCGGCGGTGCTGTTCCTCGAACCCGAAGTGCTGTTGCTCGACGAACCGACCAACTATCTCGATCTCGAAGGCACGCTCTGGCTCGAAAGCTATCTCAAGGCCTATCCGCACACCGTTTTGATGGTCAGCCACGATCGCGACCTGCTCAATCGCGCGGTCGGCTCCATCGTGCATCTCGAACGCGGCAAGCTTACGCTCTATTCCGGCGGCTACGACGATTTCGAGGAGTCCCGGCGCGAAAAGCAGCGCCTCGAACTCAAGCTCAAGAAGAAGCAGGACGACAGCCGCAAGCACATGGAAGCGTTCATCCTGCGCTTCAAAGCCAAGGCGTCGAAGGCCGCGCAGGCGCAGAGCCGAGTCAAGGCCCTGGCACGCATGCAGCCCATCGCCGATCAGATCGACGACAAGGTTTCACCCTTTCTGTTTCCCGGACCGAAGAAGGAGTTGGCCAGTCCCCTCATCCGTATCGAGGGCGCTGTGGCTGGCTACGATGCCCGGCAGCCCATCTTGCGCAATCTCGATTTGCGTATCGATCATGACGATCGCATCGCCTTGCTCGGTCAGAACGGCAACGGCAAGTCGACGTTCGCCAAGCTTGTGGGCGGTAAGCTGCCGCCGCTGGCAGGCGGCGTTTATGGGGTCAACAAGATCGACGTCGGTTATTTTGCCCAGCATCAGTTGGATGAATTGAACCCGCTCGAAACGCCCTACGCCTACATGGTCAAACTGATGCCGGACGGCACCGAGGCGCAGCGGCGCGCCAAGCTCGGCGCCTACGGCTTCGGCGTCGACAAGGCGCAGACCAGGTGCGGCAATCTTTCGGGCGGCGAAAAAGCGCGCTTGCTGCTGTTGCTGACCGCCTTCCACGGCCCGCATCTGATCATTCTCGACGAGCCGACCAACCATTTGGACATCGACAGCCGCGAAGCGTTGGTGCGAGCGTTGAACGAGTACGACGGCGCCGTCATTCTCATCAGCCATGACCGGCATCTGGTCGACGCTGCAGCCGACCGCTTGTGGATCGTCAAGAACGGAACGGTGAAAAACTACGAAGGTGACATGGACACCTACCGCGCCGAGCTGTTGGCCGAGCGCGGCGGACGCCCGATGCGCGGCGCGAAGGGAGCCCCGGCCGATAAAGCCAATCGCGCCGAGGAGCGCCGCTTGGCAGCCGACCGCCGCGCCGAGGTGGCACCTTTGCGAAAGTCCATGCAGAATGCCGAAAACGCAGTCGGCAAGCTGGTCACGCAATTGGCGAGGCTCGACGCCGATCTCGCCGACCCCGAACTCTACAGCGACGCTGTCAAAACCAAGCGTCTGACCTTCGAGCGTGGCCAACTCGCAAAAAAACTCGAAGCCGCTGAAGAGTTCTGGCTCGCGGCCACCGATGCCTACGAGCAGGCGTCTGCCAGCATCGACGCTTGAGCAATCACCCACGTACGCACGTCATGATGCCTCTTGGCCACTGTCGCCGGTAATTCCGCTGGCTTGTGCAAGGCTGACCAAACGCCCTGTGGGCATCATCTTTCGGCGCATGGACACGCGACCCGGGATGCCTGATCGTTGTCGTCAGAGAGTCGGCCGCTACTCAGACAGCGGGACTGTTTTCTCAGGCATTGAGGGCTTCATGCCTGAGCTCGCGGCCGGCTCTCCCTCTTCGATAGATGCGTTTCCGAGGTCGTTTCCAGAACGCCGTCACCGCCTTGCCAAGCAGGGCAGAACGGGCGAGGTTGCCGCCTTGCAAACTCGAAACGTACCGATCCGAGGAACAACCATGAAACTCCTGTCCAGCCCCGCATCGCCGTTCGGCCGCAAGGTCAAGATGACGATTCTGATGAAAAATCTGAAAGACAAGGTCGAGATTACGACCGTCGACGCAACCAAAGGCGACACGACGCTTTCGGCAGCGAATCCGATGGGTCGTATTCCCGTTCTCGTCGCAGAAAATGGCCAAGTCATCCACGACAGCCACGTCATCTGCGAGTACCTCGATAGCGTCGGCACCGGACCCGCGCTTTTTCCGGCAAATGGGGCCGCGCGCTGGGACACGCTGACCCGCGCCTCCCTTGCCGACGGCATCATCGAGGCAGCCCTGCTGATGGTCTATGAAGGCCGCTATCGGCCGGAAAACATGAAGGTCCAAAGCTGGCTCGACCGCCAGACGGCCAAGATCGGCACCTCGCTCGCCATGCTGGAAAAAGCGCCGCCGAAGTGGACGACGTCGCCCGATTACGGTCACCTGACACTTGCCGCAGCGCTGGGCTATCTCGATTTCCGCCATCCCGGGATCTGGCGCGACAAGAACCCAAATCTCGTTGCCTGGCTCGAGGCGTTCTCAAAGGCTGTGCCCGCCTACGACGCGAGCAAACCGCCGGTCGCGTGAATGGCACGCCTGTATAGGCTTTCAATATCGTAAGTATCGAATTTTTTGATGATGTCGCGACGGGAACGTAATATTTCCCGTTGCGGACATTATTCGGCCATGTTACAAATTTGCATCGCTCAGGGATTATCTTTATACGAAAAGACGATTAAAAGAAAAGCAGATCACAAACAAAAAATAGCATATCAAGAAAACGCTTCGAGCGTTCGCAAGTTGCAGGCAACAGCAAGAGGCCAGTTGGGCGCGGCAGTGATGATCTGTTGTGTCGACTAAAATGTGTTGCAAATCAGCGTTGTAAATTAACGCAAATGCGGAAGCAGGATCGACCTTCGATGATGTGTGCCGTTCTCGTCCTTTGATGGACGAGTCGTTGCGAACGCGTTCGCGATGAACCCACCCTCATTTAAGTTCAATTTCCTCGATCCGTCCCGAGCTTAGCTCCTGACGGATAGCGTCGATCTTGTTGGATCAGTTGTTGCGGAGTCTAAGTCCTTTAGCGGGAGAGTGTAATGAGTGATTTCTTCGACCTTTTGGCCGCTTACCCGGTGTTTCTAGTAGCTTTAGTTCTGATATTTCTCGCACCATTTTTATTTCGATACTGGCACAAGATACACCAGCACTCGCCGTCCGAAAAATACGCGGCACTCGGCGAGATGATAGCCAAATTTGAAAAGGAAAACGATAGTCTTGCCAAGACGATCGATGATCTAAAAAAAGAAATGTTGAAGCGAATGGATGGTGTCGAGCAAAGCTTGGCGCAATTGACAGGCAATGTCGGTGAAGTTCGCCGGGAAACCACCGATATCGAGAAGCACGTCGACGATCTCGAGACCAAGACCACGGTCGCGACCTCCAAGGTCGAAGCGATCAAACATCAAGTCGAGGTCGATCTGGGCGAATTGCGCCGCATCGACGGTCAAATCAAAGACAGCCTGTTAAAGGTCGATCAGAACGCCCGCCAGATCGAATATCTCGCTCACGAGGTCCGCGATCTCGAGCACGAGGTCAATGGCTCACCTCGCAAACCTCGCAGCTTCGAACTCGGCATCAACTGATCGCGCATGCGCCGCGCCTTCTCGGTCGTGATCCCTGCGGATCGCGTTTTGGCGGAGCGTTTCCGAAGCGCAGTTGGCGCAACGGAGAAATAATTACCTGAATTGTTTTTGGCATCAACGGATGGGAGTTCGATCATGCTTCTCGACGTCTTGAGTGAGGCGACCTTCGGCGCGATGGTCGTCGTATGCGCACTGACGGTGGTAACCGTCTGGGCATGGCAGAATTGGGTATCGATGCAATCGCAGGACAAGCTGCGAGAATTTGCGCAGCGCATGACAGGCATCCGTGAAGCATCGGCCGGCTTGGCCCGCGGCTTCCGTGAAGTCGAAGTTGGGTTCCGTACCCGCCTCGACAGCTTCGAGGGCAGCGTCAAGCGATTGTCCACCGATATCGGCGAGGTCCGACGCGAGGCGCACTTTGTCGAAAAGCACGTTGATAAGCTGGACGCCAAAAGTGCCGTTACGTCGTCTCAGGTTGAGGCTGTGGCCAATCAGGTCGGCACCGAAGCCTGCGAACTCAAGCGCATCGACGATCAGATTCAAGCGACGACGTCGAAGATCAATTGTTATCAGCGGCAGATCCAAGACCTCGAGCGCGAGGTGCATTGCCTCGAACTCCGTCGCGTCAGTCATCAACTCAAAAGTAGTATGGGCCTGCTACAGAGCAACGCGCGCAAGCTCAGTCACATGGATCAGGAAATAAATGGATTGAAAGGTCTCGAAAGCTTCGATCGCGTCGAGATCAAACGCATCGCGACCCAAGTCAAACAAAGCAACCTGCAACTCGGAAACCTCAAAGACGAAGTTCACGCCCTGGAGCACAATGGCCATCATCACGGCGGTAACGGTCATGGAAACGGTCATGGAAACGGTCATGGAAACGGCCATGGCAACGGTCATAATCACGGTCATGGCGGTGCGCATCACAATAACGTAGATGCCGAACTGCGTGCCGCCTACCGCAAGATCGAAAAGCTGATGGACGAGACGATCGCCATCGAAGTTGGATCGGACTTGATATTCTCATCGAGCAGATCGGGCGCGATCGCGGCACAAGAGTGCGAAGAGCACTACCGCAAGCTGACTGAACTGGCGCAGTACATTTACAACGACATCAAGATGTATCTGTCGCGGCCAGCCGCAGTCGCTATGGAAATCGAGGAAGAGCAGTTGGATTGGGCTCGTAGTGAGCTGTTCACCAACGCTGGCAGCGCCGAGGCTGTGAAGACGTACCACCTGCGCGTCAAAACCTATTTGATCAAACTGAAGGACGCCATCTCGAAAAGTCTGCACATTCTTGGTTGAATTTCCACGCTCGTCCGCGCGGAGGCGTCGCAAAGCTGCCCGCACGGAACACGGTTCTTTTTCTCTCGCACGTGTTGGAGGAGTTCATTGTCATGTTCATCACCATCCGCCGCGCATGCGTCGCAGGCCTGACGATGGTCGCCTATGGCGGCGTCGCCATGGCGGCCGAGACGGCTCCGACATGCGGCACTGAAATCGCCATCAATGGCGCCGGCGCAATCAAAGAAGAGCGAGCCTTCACCAAAGCCGTCGACGCGTGGCGCGCACAAGCGATCACGACCTACGGCATTTACTACGGCAACGAAAAGTTTGCCCGTACCGGGACCGGCGTCGGCGAGAAAGTCGGTCTTGATCGGGTCCGGTGTGGCCGCACTCTGGTCGGACTGTTCGTGTGTCAGGTGCGCGGTCGCCCGTGCATCGAAAACAAGATCGAACAAGCCGGCGAGCCGCCGCTGGAAATCTGTCTTTATTCGCCCTCGCCCTGCGATCCCATGGTCAAATGGGTTCAGAAGCGTCTGAATGAAAAAGGCGCTCGCATCGTGGAAGACGGCCGCGACGGCGACGAGACGCGCTCGGCGATCCGTCGTTACAAGGATCGCCGAGGGCTCTGGCCGGTCGACAGCAATATCGACGAACCGTTGTTGGAATCGCTCCGGGTCTGATGCCGGTTCCCGCGACGGGATCGGTAGCCGCAGGTATCTCGCGTCAGTTGGTCACGCGCCGGCCAGCCACCGGCGCGAAAGCTCGTTCGGGTTGTCGAACGACGCTTCGAACGACGATGCAGCGAGCGTTGCTTGAACATGTAACGTACCGCTGCCGGTATTGGTGAAGCCATGCTTCCGTCCCGCCGGCACCACCACGGATTGCCCAGCCATTAGCGCCATTCGTTCCCCGCCGACCCAGATCTCGGCCGAGCCCTCCAGCACGCTCAAAACTTCCTCGACCGCATGCAGATGCGTCGGCGCACCACACCCCGGCTCGCACCACTGCTGAAAAATGCACAGTTGCACCGATCCGGTCAGCGCCGACACGTGCATGCGCGTCATAACCCCAGCCCGCCATTGGTCTTTCACTTGACTGTTGTGGTCCAGTATCTGCAACCTCATTTGCATCACGACCTCGAAATCACCAATGTCTTCCCGCCTGGGGTAGAGCAGGCGCCGGATCGGTCGTCGAGTCGGTTGCTGCAAGGCACACATACGACGGCGATCCCCGCCATTTCATCTTACCCCCTCCCCTTGCCCGCCGGTTACGTCTAAACGGGAAACGGATTCGTTTCTCACGTCCGGCCCGGAGAGGTCTAATGCCGCCCGCCCAGTCATCCCCATCGTCGCCCGGCCCCAACTACAAGCGCGTGCTCCTCAAACTGTCCGGTGAGGCGCTGATGGGCAAAGCCGGCTACGGCATCGATATGCCCACGGTGATGGCTCTGGCCGGTGCGATCAAGGATGCCATGGCGACCGGTCTCGAACTAGGCCTTGTCATCGGCGGGGGGAATATCTTCCGTGGTCTCCAGGGCGCGGCAAAGGGCATGGATCGGGCGTCCGGCGACTATATGGGCATGCTGGCGACCGTCATGAATGCCTTGGCCTTCCAGAACGCCCTCGAGCAATTCGGTGTGCAGGCGCGCGTGCTCTCGGCCATCCCGATGCCGACCGTTTGCGAGGCTTTTGTACGTTCCAAGGCGTTGCACCACCTCGAGGCGCGCCGCGTGGTGATTTTTGCCGCCGGCACCGGCAATCCATTTTTTACCACCGACACGACGGCAGCCTTGCGCGCGGCGGAGATGGGGTGTGAGGCCATCTTGAAGGCCACCCAGGTCGATGGCGTCTACACTGCAGATCCGAACAAAGACCCAAAGGCGACCCGCTACACGACCGTATCTTACGCCGAAGTGCTGGCAAAAGACCTCAAGGTCATGGACGGCGCCGCGATCGCGCTTGCCCGAGACAACGGTATTCCGGTAATTGTGTTCTCAATCGACGATCCGGCGAATCTTGGCCGTGTCTTGCGCGGAACTGCGACCTGCACGACAGTCACGGCGTGACGCTTCGGGTTCAGATTACCGCAAGGCCGCTGTCGAGCAAGTCGGACCTGAAACAGCATTGAAACAGGTGGATAGTGCTATGGCACCTAAATTTGAAATCGCCGACTTGGAGCGGCGCATGCGCGGTTCTCTCGATCAGTTGAAAAAGGAGATAACCGGCCTGCGGACCGGCCGCGCCAGTTCTCATTTGCTGGATCCGGTAACCGTCTCGATCTACGGCGCCCGCATGCCTATCTCGCAGTGCGCGACCGTCTCGACGCCGGACGCCAAGACGATTTCGGTCCAGGTCTGGGACAAAAGTCAGGTGGCGGCGGTCGAGAAGGGCATCCGTGAAGCCAACCTCGGCCTCAATCCGGTCATCGACGGCACCCTGATCCGTTTGCCGATCCCCGCACTCAACACCGACCGACGCAACGAGCTGGTAAAATTGGCACACAAATATGCCGAACACGGCCGCGTCAACGTTCGCAACGTCCGTCGTGACGGTATGGACAGCCTCAAGAAGGCGGAAAAAGACGGAATGAGTGAGGACGACAGTCGCAAGAACGGCGTCAAGGTGCAGGAACTCACCGATAAATTGATCAAAGAAATCGATCTGTTGCTGGCGACCAAGGAAGCAGAGATCAAGCAAGTCTAACGGGCTCGACACGGAAGACACTTCTACCCAACGTGTCGTCCAGCGGCTAGTATCGAACCGAAGCGGCCGCTGTGACTTCGAGACTGGTAATGACCGAATTGACGACGCCCATCAGCTTGACCGCTTCGAGCACGATGATTCCGCGTAATGTTGCCGTCATCATGGACGGCAACGGCCGATGGGCCGAGGCGCGTGGCTTGCCGCGATTCGCCGGTCATACCGCAGGCGTCGAAGCCGTTCGCCGCACCGTACGGGCTTCGATCGAGCTCGGCATTCGGTATCTGACGATCTACAGCTTTTCGACCGAGAACTGGTCCCGGCCCGAGCCGGAGGTGAAGTTCCTGATGGCGCTCATGCGCCGCTTCATTCGCTCGGACTTGGCCGACTTGCATAAGAATGGAGTGCGCATTCGTCTGGTGGGCGAACGCGATCGGGTCGACGTCGATCTGCTCGCCCTCATGGATGAGGCAGTCGAAGTCACCAATGCCAACACCGCCCTGACGCTGATCATCGCGTTCAACTACGGTGGCCGAGACGAAATTGCCAAGGCCGCCCGCCGGCTGGCCGCGGCCGTTGCCGAGGGCCGCATGGCGCTGGACGCCATTACACCGGAGGCTCTCGGCGCTACCCTCGATACTTCTGAGTATCCAGATCCTGACCTGCTCATCCGCACCAGCGGCGAACAGCGGTTGTCGAACTTTCTTCTGTGGCAACTTGCTTATGCTGAATTTCTGTTCATGGATGTGCTATGGCCAGACTTTGACAAAACGCAACTCGAGCGTGCCGTGCAGGAGTATCGTCTTCGGGATCGCCGCTTTGG
This sequence comes from Hyphomicrobiaceae bacterium, assembly GCA_031365465.1. GTDB lineage: Bacteria > Pseudomonadota > Alphaproteobacteria > Rhizobiales > Hyphomicrobiaceae > JABFRJ01. The sequence continues at coordinate 5,641 of JANLYD010000346.1, read as the reverse complement.
CGGATTGACGGCGATTGACGCTCCGGCCCGGGACGTTTCGCGTGACTTGACGTTTGGAACGACTTTGGCGCGCTGGTCGGGAGCAGACGATCGCAAACCTCCAGGTCGTTAGTTTCAGTCATCCGCTGCGTATGGCTTGCCATTACACGCGGTGCAGTTCTGCAGTTCGATGACGCAGTGAGTTGCAGCGTAGGCGCAGGGTGACCACCGGAAAGAGCTTGTGTGATGAGCAACCCACGATGAGCGACTCCAAGGGCCAACCTGGCGATACCCTCCCGATAGTACCGCCGACGTCGCCAGCCTCCGGATTACAGGCGAGGGTGGGTCGCGACCTCGGTCCACGCGTCGTGTCGGCGGTTGTGCTCACAGTCATCGCCCTCACCGCGATCTGGTTCGGCAGCGAGCCGCTCGCCGCGCTGTTGGCCATCGTCGGCGGCATCGTCGCCTGGGAGTGGGGCCGCATCGTGCGCGGCGCCGAAGTCGATGCTGCAACCGTCGCTCACGTCGCAACCGTCATCGTCGGCATCGTGTTGACCGGGCTCGGATGGGCAGGCCCGGCGCTTCTCGGCGTGACGATCGGAACCATCCTGACCGGCCTTTTGAGCTTCGGCCGGCACAGCGTGTTGTCAGCCGTAGGCGTGCTCTTCGCCTGCCTCCCCGGCATCGCTCTTTTGTGGCTGCGCAGCGATACGAGCTACGGCGCAGCCGCCGTCTACTTCGTCGTTGCAACCGTCGCCGTGACCGATACGGCAGCATATTTCAGCGGTCGCTTGATCGGAGGCGCGAAACTGTGGCCGAGCATATCTCCGAACAAGACCTGGGCCGGCCTGCTCGGCGGCGTTACCGCTGCTGCAATGACTGGCTTCGTTACCGGGCACCTCATCCAAGGCGCGACCGCCTGGCATTTGACCGCCATGGGTGCTGTTCTTGCCGTCGTGGCGCAAGCTGGAGATCTCGCCGAATCGGCTCTGAAGCGACACTTCGGTGCGAAGGATGCAAGCCAGCTCATCCCCGGCCATGGCGGCTTCATGGATCGCGTCGACGGCTTGGCAACCGCAGCCGTGGCTGCCGCAGTATGGGCGGCGCTCTTCGACATGATCGCCCCTGCCCGCGCGTTGCTGACATGGTAGGCGGTGGCAACGCCACGCGTGGCCCGATGCGGATTACCGTGTTGGGGGCGACCGGTTCGGTGGGTGCCAGTACGCTCGACTTGATCGGCCGCGACCCCGCCCGTTACCAGTTGGAAGCGGTGACCGCCCACCACAACGCCGAAGCACTTGCCCGCGCCGCGATCACGCACCGTGCGAAGCTGGCCGTTGTCGGAGACCCCTCGGCCTATGATGCGCTGAAAACGGCCCTGTCCGGGACTGGCATCGCGGCCGCCGCCGGCGCCTCCGAACTCGTCGCTGCCGCCGCCCGTCCGGTGGATTGCACCGTCGCCGGTATTGTCGGAGTTGCAGGCTTGGCACCTGCGTTGGCAGCCGTTGCGCAAGGTCGTCGTCTGGCGCTGGCGAACAAAGAGTGCCTCGTCTCGGCTGGTGCTCAATTCATGGCGGCGGTCCGCCGCTCGGGTACAGAATTGTTGACCGTCGACAGCGAACATTCCGGTGTCATGCAGGTATTGGAAGGGCACAACCGTACGTCTATTTCCCGAGTTGTCCTGACGGCTTCCGGTGGGCCGTTCCGAACGTGGTCAGCAGATGCAATCGCCGCCGCCACGGTGGAGCAAGCGCTGAAACATCCCAACTGGACCATGGGCCAGAAGATCACCATCGATTCCGCTACGATGATGAACAAAGGCCTCGAGCTGGTAGAGGCCCAGCACCTGTTCGATCTCCGCCCAGACCAACTCGACATGATCGTCCACGCTCAATCGATCGTGCATGCCCTCGTCGAATACAGCGACGGCTCGGTGCTCGCACAACTCGCCAGCCCCGATATGCGCCTGCCCATTGCGCTGGCCTTGAGTTGGCCGTCGCGCCGGCCCACCCCCACCCCGCGTCTGGACTTGACTCAAATGCCCGCGCTCACATTCGAAGCTTCCGACGACGTGCGGTTTCCCTGCATCAGGCTAGCCCGCGAGGCCATGGAGCGCGGCGGTGGTGCCACCGCAGCATTGAATGCGTCCAACGAGGTTGCAGTTGCAGCTTTTCTTGCCAAACGGTGCAAATTCGGCCACATCGCATCGGTAGTACGTTCCGCGCTCGAAGCATTGGAAGCGTGCGGTCTGCTGGTCGAGCCGTCGAGCGTGGAGGCGGTGATGAACCTCGATGCCGAGGCGCGTCGGGTCGCCCACGCAGCTCTTGCTGAAATTGGTGGCTGACGCTTGGCGGCAGGGCGGCACTCCACCATATTACTGTCGGGGTCTCGCGGAATGAATGGCTTCGCGGTTCGTTACATCTCGCCGACACCTCGACTTTCGGGGCGATTTTGGTCGTTAGCCGAAATCATTACGAGATGTTCTTGATTATGATGGCACATCGTCGTTGAAGCGCGCATTGGCCGATGCGATCTCCGATTAGCATGCGTGTTTACAGTTCAGTTGCCTTAACCAACGCCCACCGCACTGCAAGGAACTCATTCGATGTCGTCAGCGCTGTCCATGCTCGGATCGGGTCTGTTCACCTTCGTAGCTTTTCTGTTCGTGTTGTCGATCGTCGTCGTTGTTCACGAACTGGGGCATTTTCTCGTGGCTCGGTGGTGCGGCGTCAAAGTTGACGCGTTTGCCATGGGCTTCGGCCGGGAAATGTTCGGCTGGAACGACAGCAAAGGCACACGCTGGCGTATCAACTGGATTCCCCTCGGCGGCTACGTCAAATTCATGGACGACGCCAACGGCAGCAGCATGCCGAATGCCGAAGCCATTGCCAGCATGACCCCCGAACAGCGCGCCACCTCGTTTCACGCAAAACCCCTGTGGCAGCGCGCCGCCGTCATCTTTGCCGGGCCGTTCGCAAATTTTCTACTGGCGATTGTAATTCTCGCCGGCATGTTCATGGTCTGGGGTGTACGTACGTTTCCCGCCAAGGTCGAAGAAGTGGTGATCGACAGCCCCGCCGCGAAGGCTGGCTTGTTGCCGGGTGACTTGATCGTCAACGTCGATGGCAACGAGATCACCAGCTTCCTCGACCTGTTACGCATTATCTCGGTGAACGCAGGACGCGAGATGCCGCTTACCTACGACCGTAACGGGAAACGGTCGACCGTCAGCGTAACACCTGAACGCCGTGAAGAAACCGATATGATCGGCGGCAAGATCCAGGTTGGCCGCCTTGGCATTCGCAGCGTCAATTCTCCGACGGGCGGCACATTCAAGCGCTATGGCCCGATCGACGCGCTGGTTTTGGGCGCCAAGGAGAGCGTGTTCCTTCTCACCTCGAACGTACAGGCCGTCGGCAAGATGCTGACCGGCCGCGAAGATACCTCCCAGCTTGGCGGCCCGTTGCGGATTGCTGCGGTGGCCGGCAAGGCTGCCAGCGTCGGCTTCGATTCCCTGCTCAACTTAGCGGCTCTGGTGTCGCTTGGCATTGGACTGTTCAATTTGTTTCCGATCCCACCCCTCGACGGCGGGCACTTGATGTTCTACGCCGCCGAGGCGGTACGCGGCCGGCCCCTGAGCGACAACGCCAAAGAGCTTGGGTTTCGCATGGGATTCGCACTCATTCTCATGCTGTTCATGCTGGTGATGTGGAACGACCGGATCGTCGTCAAAAATTGGATGGGGGGTTGACGACCCGGCTGCCCAATTCGATTCGGTCGAGGCGATAGAAAATTCAAACAGAACAATACACTAGGGTCGCTGGTCCGCGCGTTGCGGCTACCAGCGGCCCTTTTACTTTTGCGCGATCTTTGGCCGGTCTGTCTTGCTCCGAACGAATCCTTACCACTGGGGTAAACTTGCCACTTCCCCTCTCCTTACTGAATCGTTAAACCTAGCCTGTGCTGAGTGCGTCTCAAGGCTTCGGGGGCAACCTGAAGCCGTGACTGTAGGGGTTGCATGGCAACATGCCATGCGGCGCGCGTAAGTATAGTTCAGTGCTGCTGCCGACGGCGCCGAACTTGTTTTTGGGGGAAACGGCAATCAGGAAAGCGAACACTCGCTCATGCGGATGCTTCGGACGACAAAGTTGGGGACGCCTGGATCTGGGGCCCGTCAGACGCTGATTGCTGTGGCAATGCGGGCACTTGCGCCTGTTGCCTCGCTCGCGCTGCTGGGCGTTACGCCGGTCCTTTTCCCAAGCTTCCACACCGCCGAAGCGCAAAGCGCTGTCGTGCGGGAAATCCGTGTCGAGGGCAATCGTCGCCTCGAACCAGAGACCGTGCGGTCCTACATGAAGCTGACGGTCGGTCAGCCCTACGACGACGCGAAAGCAGACGAATCGATTCGCGCGCTGTTCTCGACGGGGCTGTTCTCTGACGTTAAAATCAATCGCACGTCGAACGGTGTCGTTGTCGTGGTCGCCGAAAATCCGGTGATCGGGCAGGTGGCCTTCGAAGGGAACAGCGAAGTCGATAAGGCGGCGCTGGAAGCCGAGGTGCAGCTCAAGTCACGCGCCGTTTTCACGCGTGCCAAGGCACAAGCCGACGTGCAGCGCATCCTGGCCGTTTATCAGCGTCAGGGCCGTTTCGCAGCCAACGTCCAGCCCAAGCTGATCGAGACTGACAACAACCGCGTCAACGTCGTCTTCGAAATCACCGAGGGTCAGGCGACCAAGGTCAAGAGCATCGCGTTCGTCGGCAACCGCGCGTTCTCCGATGGTCAGCTTCGCGATATCATCACCACGATCCAATCCGGCTTGTTCGACTTTCTAAAGGGAACGAACATCTACGATCCCGATCGCTTGAGCCTCGACAAGGAATTGATTCGTCAGTACTACCTGAAAAATGGCTACGCTGACGCGCGCGTCATCTCGGCCAATGCCGAACTGGATCGCGACGGGTCCGGCTTCTTCATCACCTTCGTGGTGGAAGAGGGTGCGCTGTTCAACTTCGGCGCAGTGACGATCGACTCGAAGCTGCCTGGAGTGAACACAGGTGCGCTCTCGAACGAAATAACCACCAAGTCGGGTGCGATCTTCAACGCTCAACTGCTCGATAAATCGACCGAGGCGTTGACGCTCAGGGTCGCCGAGCAGGGTTTTGCCTTCGGCCGCGTGCGCCCGCGCACTGATCGAGTCCCTGGCTCGAACACCATCAACGTCATCTACCTCGTGGAGGAAGGTCCTCGCGTCTACATCGAGCGGATTAACGTCAACGGCAACGAGCGTACCAAGGATTATGTCGTCCGGCGCGAGTTCAAGATTGCCGAGGGCGACGCTTACAATCAGCTTTTGGTTGAAAACGGCAAAAAGCGCCTGCAGAATTTGGGCTTCTTCAAGACCGTTGAAATCAAGCGCCGCAACGGTGCAGCGCCTGATCGCGTGATCCTCGATGTCGATCTGTTGGAGCAGCCGACGGGTGAACTCTCGTTCGGCGCCGGGTTCTCGACCTCTGAAGGCGTCATCGGCGATATCAGCTTGGCGGAGCGCAATTTGCTCGGCAACGGCCAGTTCCTCCGCCTCGGAGTATCTGGGTCGAAAGAGCGCCTGGGCATCAATCTCGGCTTCACTGAGCCTCGTTTCCTCGGCTCCAACGTCGCCGC